>NZ_JBIVXW010000036.1:0-99890 GCF_044769405.1 Streptomyces sp. NPDC090442 | reverse complement strand
CGCCTCCCTCCGCGCCCAAGGCGACGGCGGCCTGGACCACTCCGCCCTCCTCCGCGGCACCGAACGCCTCGCCACACCCACCCCCAAGGGCTGAGGTCTCAACGGCCGAACCCTCAGGGGCGGTTGGCCAACGAGCCGCGAACCACGGCTCGTTGCCCAGGGGTGGTGTCCCTGGGCCGCTACCGAGCCCCGGACCGCGGTCGCAGACTGCGACCGCACCGGACCCCCGGCGCCGCGGCCGCCGCACTGCGGCCGCGGCACCGGCGCGTCGTCCGCCGCCCCCCGGCGCCGCCGTCCCGCCCGGACCGAGGCCCAGCCGTCCGGGTGAGTTACCGCCGCCGACGTGCGAGCGCGCGGAGCCCGTCGCACGCTGGAGGCATGTCCGAGCATCCGCCTGTCATCGTGCACCCGCCGACGCCGTCCGGTGGCCGTCGGGTGACCGTGCACGGGCAGATCGTCGGCCTGGCGCACGGCCGCGGCGACGTGGCCGAGTTCCTCCGCCGTGCCGGGGTCACCGACCCCGCCGAGGACATCGCGCTGGACGACCCGCGCCTGGTCGAATGGCGCGGCGGCTCCCTGGACGACTGGCCGATGCCGCCGGCCTGACCCCGGCCCGGCCGCTGCGGTACCCGCCCGGTATCCGGGCCGTCGCAGCGCGTCTCGTACGCATGTGCCCCGACGCCCCCCACCAGCGTCGCGTCCGATTTCCGCCAGAAGGCGGGCCCGGGATGGCGCACAGTAGGGGGTGTGATGAGCGAGGACAGCAGATACGAGGCGGTGCGGAGCCGGGACGCCAGGTTCGACGGGGCGTTCTTCTTCGCGGTGTCGACGACGGGGATCTACTGCCGGCCGAGCTGCCCCGCCACCACCCCCCGCCGGCGCAACGTCACCTTCTTCCCGACCGCCGCGGCCGCCCAGGGCTCCGGCTTCCGGGCCTGCCGGCGGTGCCGCCCCGACGCGGTGCCGGGTTCCGCGGAGTGGAACGCCCGGGCCGACGTCGTGGGGCGGGCCATGCGGCTGATCGGTGACGGGGTGGTCGACCGGGAGGGCGTCGCCGGACTGGCGTCCCGGCTCGGCTACAGCGCCCGCCAGGTGCAGCGGCAGCTGACCGCCGAGCTCGGCGCCGGGCCCGCGGCCCTGGCCCGGGCCCAACGCGCCCACACCGCACGGGTGTTGCTCCAGACCACCGGCCTGCCGATCGCCGAGATCGCGTTCGCCGCCGGGTTCGCCAGCGTCCGGCAGTTCAACGACACCATCAAGGAGATCTACGCGCTCACCCCGAGCACCCTGCGCGCGGTCCGCCCCGGACCCGGCGCCCGCACCGGCCCGGCCGCGCCGTCCGCGACCCCCGGTGTGCTGCCGTTGCGGCTGGCGTTCCGCGGCCCGTACGCGGCCCGGCAGATCTTCGACTACCTGGCGCTGCGGACGCTCGCCGGCATCGAGGAGGTCACCGGGGAGCCCGGCCGGCGGACGTACCGGCGCACCCTGCGGCTGCCCAACGGCACCGGCATCGCCGAGGTCGACGAGGCCACCGGCGACGGCTGGCTGGACTGCCGGCTGCACCTCGCCGAGCTGCGCGACCTGACCACCGCGGCCCAGCGCCTGCGCCGCCTCTTCGACCTCGACGCCGACCCGTACGCGGTCGGTGAACGGCTCGGCGCGGACCCGGCGTTGGCCCCGCTGGCCGCCGCCCGCCCGGGACTGCGCTCCCCGGGAACCGTGGACCCGGACGAGCTCGCGCTGCGCGCCGTCCTCGGCGGCCGGGCCGGTACCGCCGAAGGGCGCGCCCTGGGCGCGGCGCTGGTCGCCGCGCACGGTGAGCCGCTGGCCCGGCCCGCCGGCACCCTCACCCACCTCTTCCCGCGCGCCCCGGAGCTCGCCCGGGCGCCGCTCGCCGACCTCGTCCCGTCCCGGTCGGGCGCCGCCGCGCTGCGCGCCCTCGCCGAGGCGCTGGCCACCGGCGAGGTCACCCTGGACGCCGGGACCGACCGCGACCGGGCCGAGCACGCGCTCCGCGGGCTCCCCGGCGTCGATGCCCGGACCGCCGGCTACGTCCGCATGCGGGCCCTCGGCGACCCCGACGTCCTCCTCGCCGACCCGGCCCCGGGCAGCGCCCCGGAGCTCTGGAGCCCCTGGCGCTCGTACGCCACCCACCACCTCTGGGCGGCCGACGCCGCCGAGCCCGCCGGCTGTCCTCAAGGGCACCGCAACCCCACAGAAGGGCACGACCCCGCATGACCCTGTACACCACCCTCGACAGCCCCCTGGGCGAACTCCTGCTGGTCGGCGAGCGGTCGGCCACCGCCCCCGGTGGCACCGCGCTGGCCTCGCTCTCGCTGCCGGGCCAGAAGCGCGCGGCGGTCGTGCAGGACGACTGGACGCACGACCCGGCCGCCTTCGCCGACATCGCCCGGCAGCTGCGCGCCTACTTCGACGGCGCGACCGCCCCGTTCACCCTCGAATGCGTCCCCCGTGGCACCGACTTCCAGCAGCGCGTCTGGGCGGCGCTGGAGGCCGTCCCGTACGGCACGACGACCACCTACGGGGCGATCGCCGCCGCCATCGGGGCGCCGCGCGCCGCCGTCCGCGCAGTCGGGACGGCGATCGGCGCCAACCCGCTCTTGGTGCTCCGGCCCTGCCACCGCGTCATCGGCGCCGACGGCTCGCTCAGTGGCTACGCCGGCGGCCCGGAGCGGAAACGGCAGTTGCTGGACCTCGAAGGGGCGGTGCCGGGCGCCGCCTGAGGAGGCGGCCGCGGCCGGTTGCACCGCCGCGGCGCCGGTCGTCAGAGCATCGAGCCGCCGGTCACGTCGAGCCGCTGGCCGGTGATCCAGCGCGCGTCGTCCGAGGCCAGGAAGGCGACCACGTCCGCGACGTCGGCCGGCCGGCCGAGCCGGTTGAACACCGAGATGGCGGCAAGTGCCGCATGCGCCTCGGGAGTTGACCGCATGGCGGCGTTTATATCGGTTTCCAGGAAACCCGGCGCGACGGCGTTCACCGTGATCCCGCGGGCGCCGAGGTCCTTGGCGAGGGTGCGGGTGAGGGTGTCGAGCGCCCCCTTGGAGAGCCCGTAGGCGAGCGTCGAGGGGAAGGCCGTACTGGTCACGGCGGACGAGACGTTGATGATCCGCCCGCCGTCCCGCATCCGCCGCAGACCGTGCTGGATGAGGAAGAGCGGCGCCTTGGTGTTGACCGCGAGGACCCGGTCGAACTCCTCCGGCGTCACCTCGTCGATATGCCCGGGCAGGCTGATCGCCGCGTTGTTCACCAGGACGTCCAGGCCGGGTTCCGCGCCGGCGGCGGCCAGTTCGGCGTCGAAGGCGGCGAACAGCGTCTCCGCGTCGCCCGGTACCCCCAACTCCGCGGCAACCGGGAACGCCCGGCCGCCGCCGCCCCGGATGCGCTCGACGGTCTCGCCGGCCGCGTCGGCGTTCCGCCCGTAGTGGACGGCGACCAGCGCGCCGTCCCGGGCGAGGCGTAGGGCGATCCCGCGGCCGACGCCCCGGCTGGAGCCCGTCACCAACGCGGTCTTTCCGTTGAGGTCACCCATGGTCGTTGTCGGCCTTCCGTTGTGCTGACGGCGGCGGGCGCCACCGTGACCGGGCGGGGCGTCGCCCGCGCGGGGCGGAACGCCCGGCGCGCCAGTCTCCCGGCCGAAGGGGCCCAGGCTCATGGGGCATGCCTGATGCGGGCTCCTACGAGTTCGGCGGACCGCCCGGGCCGGTGCCGGCGCACCTGCTCAGTGGTACGCGTCCAACCCCGTCAGGGTCGATACGAAAACCGGTTCCCCATGCTGCTCCCCGACGACCTCGACCGTCGTGATGCCGGGGAGCGTCGGAGGGATCCGGCGCGCCGCGATCACACAGGGCACGCCGTGTTCCGCGTACCGGTGGAACTGCGTGCTGAAGGCGTACGGAACGAAGGGGGCGGGCGCGAACAGCGCGCGGGCGGCCTGCTGCGCCGCGTCGAGCAACGAGAGCCCGGGGACATGGTCGTTCGCCGGGTTGACGACCGTGGCGTGCCCGGGCGCCACCCGCAGCAGCCACCGGCCCGGCTCCCCGGTGGGGGAGAGCAGCACATCGCGGTCGCTGGCGTTGCCGGTCAACTCCCGCGGTACCGGTGGGGCGAGCGGGCCCGGGGCGGGCCGGGCCAGCAGCCGTTCGCCGCGGATCCTCCGGTAGACACCGGGCGAGGTCACGTTCACGTGGGAGTGACCGGTGGCGACGACATGACCACCCGTGCGGATGGTCATGTCGAACCGGCTGCTGGCCAGCGCACCGGCCCGCATGCGGGTGCCGCTGCACGTGACGTCGATGACCAGCGGGGTCGGCGCGGTCCTGGAGGCGAGGTGCCCGGGGGACATCGTGTAGACGAGGTCACTGAGGATGAAGTGGTGACCGAGGGGGACCCCGAGCTCGCTGTGCGAGAGCAGCAACCCGGCCTGGCGGATGGTCTCGCCGGTGAGGACGAGGTGGTGCCGGCCGTGGCTGGGGGTGAAGTACCCGTGGTTGTGGGGCCATTGGCCGGTGAGCGAGAAGCGGCTGCCGTCCCGGCGCTGCCAGGACGTGATCAGTACGTCCTCCGGATGCGGGCGGTGCACGAGCTCGCCGGGAACGGGGGGCGCCGTGACGGGACGGTTCCGGGCCGGTTGCGTCTGACGTCGGGTCGTGGGCCGAACTGTGCTGCTGACCTGCAACGTGTCGCTCATGACAGCCCCTAGGCATCAAACGGGAGAGCTCCGGACACGGTTTAAGATACGTACCATCCGGTTTTCTTTTCAATGCTGGTGCCGAGGTGCGGGGAGGGCGCCGTTCTGGAGGAAACTTGAGCCGTAGCGAATTGCTGAGAGACTCAAGCCTTTGAGAGACGGGAGGCGTTCTGTGGCACGTCAGGACCGCGCGATCAGGACCCGGCGAGTGATCTTGGAAGCCGCCGCGTCGGTCTTCGACGAGTCCGGCTTCGACCGCGCGACCATCGCGGAGATCCTGACGCGCGCGGGCGTGACGAAGGGCGCCCTGTACTTCCACTTCTCGTCCAAGGAGGAACTCGCCCTGGCCGTGCTGCACGAGCAGGTGTTGGACATCGCCGTGCGGCCGCAGCAGATCAAGCTCCAGGAGTTCGTGGACGCGGGGCAGATTCTCGCCTACCGGCTCCGCGACGACGCGATCCAGCGCGGCGCCGCCCGTCTGGCCATCGAGCAGGGCTCCAACCGCCTCGACCGCCGGCAGTCGATGTCGGCGTGGACGTCGTTCGTCGAGGGCCTGCTCAAGGAGGCCAAGGCGCGGGGCGAGGTCCTGGAGAGCGTCAACGTGCGGGACGCCGCAGAGCTGTTCGTCGGCGCCTTCGCCGGGATCCAGATGATGTCGAAGGCGTTCACCGACCAGGACGACCTCTGTCACCGGTTGGCCGTCTTCTTCGAGCACACCCTGCCCACCATCGCCGTGCCCGCCATGCTGGCCCGCCTCAGGCTCGACCCGGAGCGCGGCGCACTGCTCGACGCGGAACTCCGGCGGCACCGGGAGGCGCGCGACGCCTCCGACGGCGCGAAGGACGCGGCGGGAGCGCGCCTGCTGGACGCGGCGCCGTAGCGAGACTTCCCCGTCGTGCACGGGAGGATCCGCCGGGCGCGGAGCTCCGGAACGGAAGCTCCCCCGGTGTACCGGAAAGCCGGTTCCGTCCCCGGCGCGCGCCGGCGCCCGCACTCCGCCTTTGACCCACTCTTGATCCCCGCGCGGACGCATTGTCAGTGGCGTGCGGTTCACTGGATCCAGTGTCCGAAACGAGCCGGGGGAGGAGCGGTGCACGGCGTGCCGGACGGACCCGGGCGTGGACCGGGGAGCGGACAGTGGGGTAGGCCGAGGAGAGCCCCCAGGAGGGCGTCGCCGGCCGGGCGCACGCGGTTGGCCTGCGCAGGGACGGGGGCGATCGGCGGTGCGGTGCACGGGAGTTGGCACGGGCGGCCGCCGAGAGCGGCGGGCGTGAGCGAGATCACCGCCCGAAGCGCAAGCCGCGCGTAGGTGTCTTGGAATAGCCCCTCGCGGTGAAACGTTCGTCATGCACGTATCAAGGGGTCGCCCCCTGCCCGAGCGCCGCGCACCGTCGCGCACGGCGCACCCGCTCCGCTCGCTCCTGCCGCTCTGGAGGCCGCCCGCATGACCCAGACGACGACGGATCAACTCCCCGCGAGTTCGGCGGAATCCGCCGGCCCACCACTGCTGCCCCCGCGCTCCGGCGGCGGACACCGCGCACCCCGCAGGGCGGACGCCGGGGTCGTCCCCGTCCTCGCCTTCGCCGGCATCACCGTCGCGGTGATGCAGACGCTGCTCGTCCCGGTCATCAAGGACCTGCCGACGCTGCTCGGCACGGCGCCCAGCAACGCCACCTGGGTCATGACGGCCACCCTCCTCGCCGGCGCCGTCGCCACCCCCATCATGGGCCGCCTCGGCGACCTCTACGGCAAGCGGCGGATGCTGCTGGCCAGCCTCGGCGTCATGGTCATCGGCTCGCTGATCTGCGGATTCACCAGCCAGTTGGTCATCATGATCATCGGTCGCGCGCTCCAGGGCTTCGCGATGGGCGCGATCCCCCTCGGCATCGGCCTGATGCGCGACGAACTCCCCAGGGAGCGGCTCGGCTCGGCGATGGCGCTGATGAGCTCCTCGATAGGCGTCGGCGGCGGACTCGCGGTGCCCGGCGCGGCCCTGGTGGCCCAACACGCCGACTGGCACGCGCTGTTCTTCACCGCCGCCGGGCTCGGCGTGCTGTCGATGCTGCTCACGCTGCTCATCGTCCCGGAGACCCCGGTCCGGGCACCCGGCCGCTTCGACGTCGCCGGCGCCCTCGGTCTGTCCGCCGGGCTCGTCGCCCTGCTGCTGCCGATCACCAAGGGCGGTGACTGGGGCTGGGGTTCGCCCCGCACCCTCGTCCTGTTCGGGGCCGCCGCGCTGATCCTGCTGCTCTGGGGCGTGATGGAGCTGCGGATCGCCGACCCGCTGGTGGACCTGCGCACCAGCGCCCGCCGCGAGGTGCTGCTCACCAACCTCGCCTCCATCACGGTCGGTGTGGCGTTCTACGCCATCTCGCTGGTGTTGCCGCAGTTGCTCCAACTGCCCAAGTCGACCGGTTACGGCCTCGGCCAGACGATGGTGGTCGCCGGGCTCTGCGTGGCACCGCTGGGCCTAACGATGATGTTCGTCGCGCCGGTCTACGCCCGGATCGCCGCCCGCCGCGGCCCGAAGGTCTCCCTGCTGCTCGGCATGCTGATCATCGGCGTCGGGTACGGCGCCGGCATCGGCCTGATGCAGGCCCCCTGGCAGACCGCCGTCGTCGCGGTGGTGGTCGGCGCCGGCATCGGCCTGGCGTACTCCTCGCTGCCGGCGCTGATCGTCGGCGCCGTCGACGCCTCCGAGACCGGCGCGGCCAACGGACTGAACACGCTGATGCGTTCCATCGGCACCTCCGTCTCCAGCGCCGTGATCGGCATGGTCCTGGCGCACATGTCCCAGCCGCTGGGCTCGGTCACGGTCCCCACGATGGCCGGCTTCCGGGTCTCGTTCCTGATCGCCACAGCCGCGGTCGCCCTCGGCGTGCTCGTGGCCGCCTTCCTGCCCTCACCGCGCACGTCCCCGCCTCGCCCGCGGCCCACGGACGAGGTCGAGTCGACGCCCACCGCCCCCGGGTCGACCACCGCCGACGCACCCGCGACGCTCGCCCAACTCACCGACCCCGCCGGCTTCCGGGGTCGGGTCACGAACGCCACCGGCGAGCCGGTCCCGGGCGCCACCGTCACCCTCATCGACCGGCACGGGCAGCAGGCCGGCGTCACCACGGCCGCGCCCGACGGGAGTTACGCCCTCGCCGCCCCGGCCGCGGGCACCTACGTCCTCACCGCCGCCGCCCCCGGCCACGCCCCGCAGGCCACCTCCGCCACGCACTTCGGCGCGGGCACGGTGGCCGACGCCGACCTGGTCCTGCCGGCCACCGACAGCATCCTCCACGGCACCCTGCTCGGCGGCCCGCACGGCACCCCCCTGCCCGACGCCAGCGTCGTGGTCACCGACGCGCGGGGCGACGTGGTCACCGCCACGGCCACCGACACCGACGGCCGGTGGACCCTCCCCCACCTGCCGGACGACGACTACACCCTCGTCTTCAGCGCGCCGGGGCACCAACCGACCGCCCGCGCGGTCCAGTTGACCCCCGGCGACCGCCCGGCCGCCCCCCACGCCCGGGAGATCCGCCTGCACCCCAGTGCCACCGTCGCCGGCACGGTCCTCGCCCCCAACGGCCGCCCCCTCGCCGACGCCTCGGTAACGCTCCTGGAAGACGGCACGGTCGTCGCCCACACCGTCACGGGCCCGGACGGCGCCTACGCCTTCACCGACCTGGCCGCCCGCCACTACACCCTGTCCGCGGCCGGGTATGCGCCCCACGCCGCCCCCGTATCCCTCGCCAACGGCGCCGAAGCGCACCTCGACCTGGACCTCGCCCACCCCGCGGCCGGAAACTGACCGGGGCCGTCCGCGACGGCCCGGGGCGCCAGACCCAAGGAAGGTGACGGGCCGGGGCAGATGACGGCCCGTCACGCACTCCCACCCCCGACCCGCGCGCCGCGACCGCGCCCGCCGAAAGGACGTGACATCGCGTCACCGACCAACGAGGGCACCGCTCACGACGCCCCGGCCCCCGCCCGCCGCGGCCGAAAAACACGGTTCCCGTGCAACCCCAGCGTCAAGGAACGCGTCTCGTCCACACCCTATGGTGGGATTTCGGTCGAGTGCGGACTCCCGGTCCGCCCCGGTCGCGCTACCGCACCATCAGCACCGACGCCCGGAGCCCGCCCCTGCGCACTTACCAGGGGCATGGGCCCACGGCCCGGGACACCTGGGGCGGAAGCGGTATTCCGGGACAGGTGGGCAGGAAGGCTGAAACGGCCGAACCTCGTAGTGCCGCGTCCGCAACCGCGCGGATTTCTGCGAGCCTGGGCGGCGCACCGGAGTTCTGGCTGGTCACACCGGCCACCGGGGCAGCGTCCCATCGGGCGCGCGGCCTCGTTAGCGGGGTGTTAGTCCCTCGTTAGCGGACCGGCAGTGCTCGGGAGCACGCTGGAAGAGCAAGGGACGGACCGTACGCACCCACCTTTACGAGGGTACCCACCTACCAGACGAGGGGGACTCATGTCGCTCACCTTCAAGACCCTCGGTCGCGGCCGCCGCGTCGCCGCCGGATCGCTGATCGCCGTCACCGCGCTGACGCTCTCCGCCTGTCAGAACGGCACGGACAACAGCGCGTCCCGCTCCTCGTCGGCCGCCGCACCCGCCACTGCCACCGCCGCGAACGGCACGCCGTCGGCCGGTGGCGCCACGCAGTCCGCGGGCCACGCGCCCCGGCCGTCCAACGGGGCCAAGCCCTCCGGCGGCGCCAAGGGCGTCCCCAACGCCAGCCAGGCCAACCCCTCGGCCATGACGGACTCGGACCGTTGCACCGCGGCGAACATGTCGCTGCGCCTGGGCCGCACCGACATCGGGGCCGGCAACATCCGGATCCCGCTGATCTTCACCAACAAGGGCAAGAAGGCGTGCTCGCTGCGCGGCTTCCCCGGCGTCTCCCTGATCCAGCGCGACGGCTCGGCGGTCGGCACACCCGCCACCCGTGAGGGCGACGCCGGCGGCAGCGTCCGCCTCCAGCCCGGGCAGAGCGCGTCCGCCCTGCTGCACACGGTGAACGAGGGCGTCTCGGACACCCCCTGCTGGTCGAACTCGCAGATCGTCTTCGTCTACCCGCCCGGCTCCAAGGAGTCCATGACCACCGGCAGCGGCGGGCTGCGGGTGTGCGGCGGCACCTTCACGGTGTCCACGCTGACCACCGGGGTGCCGTCCTAAGAACCACCCCCCCACGGGCCGCGGGGCCGTTCCGGTGCAGGTGCGTCACCGGAACGGCCCCCGTCGGCTCTCCACGCCTCCCGGGCGGTGTTACCAAGGTGGACGGAAGGCGCGCCGCGCGCCCCGCCCACCACCTCCCCGAGGAGGCGCACCGCCATGAAAGCCGCACCCGCTGCCGCAACCGATTCCTCCTCGCCCGCGCGCAACGACGCGGACGAGTCCCCGATCCACGTCCTCTGGATCAACGCCGGGCTGAGCTGCGACGGCGACTCGGTGGCGCTCACCGCGGCGACCCAACCGAGCATCGAGGAGATCGCGCTCAGCGTCCTGCCCGGCCTGCCGAAGATCCAGGTCCACTGGCCGCTGATCGACTTCGAATGCGGCCCCACCCAGGGCGCGGACACCTTCATCGAGTGGTTCTTCAAGGGCGAACGGGGCGAGATCGACCCGTTCGTCCTCGTCGTCGAGGGGTCCATCCCCAACGAGGCCATCAAGCCCGAGGGTTACTGGTGCGGCTTCGGTGACGACCCGGAGACCGGGCAGCCCATCACCACCAGCGAGTGGATCGACCGGCTCGCCCCCAACGCGCTCGCCGTCGTCGCCATCGGCACCTGCGCCACCTACGGCGGCATCCACGCCATGGCCGGCAATCCGACCGGCGCCATGGGCGTGCCCGACTACCTCGGCTGGGACTGGAAGTCCAAGGCCGGCATCCCGATCGTGTGCGTGCCTGGCTGCCCGATCAAGCCGGACAACTTCGCCGAGACCCTGGTCTACCTGCTCTACCAGGCGGCCGGCGCCGCCCCGATGATCCCGCTGGACGACCAGCTGCGGCCCACCTGGCTCTTCGGCGAGACCGTGCACGAGGGCTGCGACCGGGCCGGCTACTACGAGCAGGGCCAGTTCGCTACCACCTACGACTCGCCGAAGTGCCTGGTGAAGGTCGGTTGCTGGGGCCCCGTGGTCAAATGCAACGTGCCCAAGCGGGGCTGGATGGACGGTATCGGCGGATGCCCCAACGTGGGCGGTGTCTGCATCGCCTGCACCATGCCCGGCTTCCCCGACAAGTTCATGCCGTTCATGGACGAGCCGCCCGGCGCCAAGCTCTCCAGCACCGCCAGCGCGACCTACGGCGGTCTCGTACGCCGACTGCGTGGCATCACCGCCAAGACCGTTGACCACGAACCCAAGTGGCGGCACCGCGGCGAGCAGTTGACCACTGGTTACCGCCGTCCCTGGTGACCGGTCCTCTCCTCGACGCTCCGTCAGTTCCCCACACCGGTAAGCGAAGAAGGGCAGTGCACAGACGATGGCACCGAAGACCAAGACGGCCGGTGACGGCAGCGGTCTGACGGAGATGTCCTGGGATCCCATCACCCGGATCGTGGGTAGCCTGGGCATCCACACCAAGATCGACTTCAAGCAGAAGCGGGTCGCCGAGTGCTACAGCACCTCGTCCGTCTTCCGCGGCTACAGCGTCTTCATGCGCGGCAAGGACCCGCGCGACGCGCACTTCATCACCAGCCGGATCTGCGGGATCTGCGGCGACAACCACGCGACCTGCTCCGTCTACGCGCAGAACATGGCCTACGGGGTCAAGCCCCCGCACCTCGGCGAGTGGATCATCAACCTCGGTGAGTCCGCGGAGTACATGTTCGACCACAACATCTTCCAGGAGAACCTGGTCGGGGTCGACTACTGCGAGAAGATGGTCCGCGAGACCAACCCCGGCGTGTGGGAGCTCGCCCAGCGCACCGAGTGCCCGCACGCCGGCGACCACGGCTACCGCACCATCGCCGACATCATGACCGCCCTCAACCCCATCGAGGGCGAGTTCTACCGCGAGGCCCTCCAGGTCAGCCGCTACACCCGGGAGATGTTCTGCCTCATGGAGGGGCGCCATGTGCACCCCTCCACGCTCTACCCGGGCGGCGTCGGCACGGTCGCCAGCGTCCAGCTCTTCACCGACTACCTCAGCCGGTTGATGCGCTACGTCGAGTTCATGAAGCGCGTGGTGCCGCTGCACGACGACCTCTTCGACTTCTTCTACGAGGCGCTGCCCGGCTACGAGGAGGTCGGCCGGCGCCGGGTGCTGCTCGGCTGCTGGGGCGCCCTCAACGACCCCGAGCACTGCGACTTCACCTACCGCAACATGACGGACTGGGGCCGTCGGATGTTCGTCACCCCGGGCATCATCGTCGACGGCAAGCTGGTCACCAACGACCTCACCGAGATCAACCTCGGCATCCGGATCCTCCTCGGCAGCTCCTACTACCAGGACTGGGAGGGCCAGGAGAAGTTCGTCACCCACGACCCGCTCGGCAACCCCATCGACGCCCGCCACCCCTGGAACCAACACACCATCCCCGCCCCGCAGAAGCGGGACTTCAACGACAAGTACAGCTGGGTGATGTCGCCGCGCTGGTTCGACGGCAAGGAGCACCTGGCGCTGGACACCGGCGGCGGCCCGATCGCCCGCCTGTGGTCCACCGCGCTGTCCGGGCTCGTCGACACCCCCTACGTCAAGGCCACCGGCAACAGCGTCGTCATCGACCTGCCGCGCAGCATGACCCGGCCCGAGGCCCGCTTCGAGTGGAAGATCCCGAAGTGGAGCAACGCCCTGGAGCGCAACCGCGCCCGCACCTACTTCCAGGCGTACGCGGCGGCCATGGCGCTGCACTTCGCCGAGCAGGGGCTGGAGGAGGTCCGCGCCGGACGGACCCAGACGTGGGAGAAGTTCGAGGTGCCCGACGAGTCCATCGGCTGCGGTTTCACCGAGGCGGTGCGCGGCGTCCTCTC
Organism: Streptomyces sp. NPDC090442; assembly: GCF_044769405.1. Taxonomy (NCBI): domain Bacteria; kingdom Bacillati; phylum Actinomycetota; class Actinomycetes; order Kitasatosporales; family Streptomycetaceae; genus Streptomyces; species Streptomyces sp. NPDC090442. Next base: position 87,210 of record NZ_JBIVXW010000036.1, on the reverse strand, counting down.
GCACCACATGGTCATCCGGGACGGGAAGATCGCCAACTACCACCCCTATCCGCCGACGCCGTGGAACGCCAGCACCCGCGACTCCTACGGCACCCCGGGCCCGTACGAGGACGCCGTGCAGAACACCCCGATCTTCGAGGAGAACACCCCGGAGAACTTCAAGGGCATCGACATCATGCGGGCGGTGCGCAGCTTCGACCCGTGCCTGCCCTGCGGCGTCCACATGTACGTCGGCGGCCGGACCGTGGAGACCATGCACGTCCCCACCGGGCTGAGCGGGCTGGCCGGATGACCGCCCAAACCGCCGTGCCAGACGCCGAGTTGACGGGGCGTCGGGTCGAGGAACTGCTGGACCGGCTCGTCGAGCGCGGCGACGCCGCGACGGCCGCCACCGCCGAGGAGCTCGTCCGGGTCCTGATGGACTTCTACGGCGCCGGGCTGGCCCGCGTCCTGCACCTCGTGGAGCGGCGCACCGACGCCGGCGGGCCGCGGGCCGCGCTGCTGGGCGACGCGTTGGTCGCCAGCCTGTTGGTGCTGCACGACCTGCACCCGGAGGACGTCACCGCCCGCATCGGGCGGGCGTTGGCGAGCGTGCGGAGCCAGGACGCGGTGGAGGTGGCGGAGTTCGTGCCGGAGAGCGGGGCGCTGCGACTGCGGGAGGGCGCGTCCGGGGGGTGCGGATGCGGCGGTGCTGCCGACCGGTCCGCGGTGGAGGGCGCGCTGTCCTGCTTCGCGCCGGAGGTGACCTCGGTGGCCTGGGAGGCCGGCGGCGCGCCGGAGTTGCCGCTGCTGCAGATCTCCCGCCGCCCGCCGACCACCGCCCCGGTGTCGTGAGCGCCGCGCGCACCGCCGCCGCCCACCGCGGCCTGCGGCGCTTCCGGGCCCCGGCGCCGGCGCCGCCCGAGCGCTGCGAGCTGTGCGGCACCGAACTCGTCGACCGGCACCGCCACTTGGTCGACACCAGGAACCGGGCGCTGGCCTGCGCCTGCCCGCACTGCGCGCTGCTCTTCGAGCGCCCCGGCGCCGGCGGCGGCCAGTTCCGCACCGTCCCCGACCGCTACCTCACCGACCCCGGGCACCGCCTCGACGACGCGCTCTGGGACCGGCTCCAGATCCCCGTCGGCGTCGCCTTCCTGCTGGACAACACCGCGCTGGGCCGGATGGTGGCGCTCTACCCCAGCCCGGCCGGCGCCACCGAGAGCGAACTCGACCCGGCCGCCCGGCAGTCCGTCCGCGACGCCACCCGGCTGGCCGGGCTCCTCGCCCCCGACGTGGAGGCCCTGCTGCTGCACCGCACCCCGGGCCGGACCGACTGCCACCTGATCCCCGTCGACCGCGCCTACGAACTCACCGGCCGGCTCCGGACGGTGTGGCGGGGCTTCGACGGCGGGGCCGAGGCCCGGGCCGCCCTGGCGGAGTTCTTCACCGAGGTCGCGGGCCGGGCCCGGGAGCCACGGGAGGAGGACCGGCGGCCGTGACCGAGCTGTCCTTCACCTGCACCGGCGTCCGAGCCGACCGCTACGCCGCCGCCCCCACCCTCCTCTTCCGCCTGCGGGTCACCGCCGCCGGCGGGGACCGGGTGCACGCCCTCGCGCTACGTTGCCAGCTCCGCATCGAACCGGCCCGGCGCGACCACGACGCCGAGGAGGCCGCCGCACTGGCGGGCCTCTTCGGCGCGCGGTCCCGTTGGGGCAGCACCCTCAAGCCCCTCCAGTTCGCCCAGGTCTCCCTGGTCGTCCCCGGTTTCCACGGCGAGACCGAGGTGGACCTCCCCGTCCCGTGCAGCCACGACCTGGAGGTCGCCGCCGGCCGCTACGTCCACGCCCTGCGGGACGGCGAGGTGCCGCTGCTGCTGCTCTTCTCCGGCACGGTCTTCGCCGGGCCGGGTGGCTTCCAGGTCGCGCCGGTGCCCTGGCACAAGGAGGCCGAGTGCCGGCTCCCGGTGGCCGTGTGGCGGGAGATGACCGACACCCACTTCCCCGGCTGCGGTTGGCTGCGGCTGCCGCGGGAGAGCCTGGACGCCCTGCTGGCGTTCCGGTCCCGACACGCCCTGCCGTCCTGGGAGGCCACCGTCGCCGCGCTGTTGGCCACCGCGGACGGTGCCGCGCCCGCCCGCGGGGGTTTCCCCGCCGTCGCCCGCCCCGCCATCGAGAGGACCGCACCGTGACCACCTCCGCGCCCACGGACACCCTGGCGGAACGGTTCGCCACCGCCCGGCAGGTCGCGGACGCCGTGCTCTTCGAGGGCTATGTGCTCTACCCCTACCGGGCGTCCGCCGCCAAGAACCGGCTCCGGTGGCAGTTCGGCGTCCTGGTGCCGCCCCGTTGGGGCGCCGACCGGGGCGAACCGTCCCACCAGCGCACCGCATGCCTCATGGAGCCCCGCGCCGGCGCCCGGCTCCGCGCCGAGCTGCGGTTCCTGCGCGCCCAGCGGCGGACCGTCCAACGCCTGCGCCCGGACGGCACGTTCGAGACCGTCCCGGAACTGGAGCTGCCCGACCGGGTGTTGGTCCCGTGGGACGAGGGCGTCGAGGAGCGCTGCCCGGTCGACGTCCCCGTGGCCGGGCTGGCGGGCGACGGCGTCACCGTCCCGTTCACCCGGCCCGCGGGCGAGGAGACCGAGCCGGTACACGACGCGGACGGGCGGCAGGTGGGCCGGCTGGTGCGCCGCCGCGCGGAGATCAGCGGGACGCTGCGACTGACCGCGCGGGAGCTCGCCGGCCCGTACGCGGTGCGGCAGTTGACCGCGACCGTGACGAACACCAGCGACTGGCAGCCGGGCCCGGACGCCGGCGACCGGGACGCGGCGCTGCCCCGGTCGCTGGTCGCCGCGCACCTCCTGCTCGGCCTGACCGCCGGCCGGTTCCTCTCCCAGACCGACCCGCCCGAATGGGCCCGGGGCGCGGTCGCCGACTGCCGCAACGAGCACGTCTGGCCGGTCCTGGCCGGCCCGCCCGGCAGCGCGGACGTGGTGCTCTCCGCCCCGATCATCCTGGCGGACCACCCGGCCATCGCCCCCGAGAGCCCCGGCGCGCTCTACGACGCCCTGGAGATCGACGAGATCCTCACCCTCCGCACGGCGGCCCTCACCGACCAGGAGAAGCGCGAGGCCCGCGGCACCGACCCCCGGGCCGCCGAGGTCATCGCCCTCGCCGACGGGATGCCGCCCGAGGTCCTGGAACGGCTGCACGGCGCCGTACGGGAGTTGCGGGCGGCCACCGGGCTCGACCCGGCCCCGGAACCGGCCCGCCCCGACACCCCCTGGTGGGACCCGGGCGCCGACCGCTCCGTGGACCCGCTGAGCGACCGCATCACCGTCGACGGCCGCCCGGTCGGCGCCGGCAGCCGGGTGGCGCTGCGCCCCGGCCGGCGCCGCACGGACGCCCAGGACCTCTTCCTGCACGGCCGTACCGCGCGCGTCGAGGCCGTGCTGCACGACGTGGACGGCGGGGTGCACCTCGCGGTGACCGTCGACGGCGACCCGGGCGCCGACATCCGGCGCGAACAGGGGCGGTTCCTCTACTTCCAACCCGACGAGGTCGCGCCCCTGGAGGACGAGTGAACAGCGACCGGATCCGCCCCTTCCCGCCCGGCCGCACCCTGATCGCGGGCGTCGGCAACATCTTCCTCGGCGACGACGGCTTCGGCGTCGAGACCGCCCGCGCGCTCGGGGAACACCCCCTCCCCGACGGGGTGGACCTGGTCGACTCCGGTATCCGGGGCGTCGACCTGGCCTACCGGATGCTGGACGGCTACGCCTCGGTGCTGCTGGTGGACGCCGCGGCGCGCGGCGGCCGGCCCGGCTCGCTCTACCTCCTGGACGCCACCGACCCCGCCGCCGCGACCGTCCGCCCCGGCGCCGGTCCGCTCGACGCCCACCACATGACCCCGGACGCCGTCCTGGCGCTGCTCGGCACGCTCAGCGCGGGCACCGGCGCCCACCGCCCGGAGCGCGTCCTGGTCGTCGGCTGCGAACCCGCCGACACCGCCGAGGGGATCGGCCTGAGCGCCCCGGTCGCCGCCGCCGTCGACGAGGCCGTCCGGCTCGTGCTGCGGTTGGTCGGCGCACCGGAGCCGGCGCCGGTCCCCGCCGACCCCACCGAGAGGAACACCACCCCATGCTGAAGATCGCCCTCGGCGGCACGCTGGCCGCCATCCTCGCCGTCGCCCTGCGCAACCTGCCCGACATCAAGCGGTACTTGCGGATGCGCGCCATGTGAGGCGCGTCGGTCCCGCGGCCGGCGGGGCGCGCTGCACCGAACGGTGTATGCCACCGCCCCGCCCGGCGAGGCATCCCGGGCGGCCCGGGGTCGGGCCGTCTAATGAGGCAGCGGCAACCGGTCGTCACACCCGAAAGAGACGGGCCGATGCACGAGATGTCCATCGCGCTGGCGGTCATCGACCAGGTCGAGAGCGCGGTCCCGCCCGCCGGCGCCGCCGCGGTCAGCAGCGTCCGGCTACAGATCGGTGAACTGGCCGGGGTGGTCCCCGACGCCCTGGCCTTCTCCTTCCAACTCGCCATCGAGGGAACGGCGCTGGCCGGCGCCGAGCTGATCACCGAACCGATCGCGGCCCGCGCCCGCTGCGGCTGCTGCGAGCGGACCTGGCCGGCGGGCCGGCCGCCGCGGCTGAGCTGCACCGGGTGCGGTGGGGCGTCCGTGGAGCTGCTGTCCGGCCGCGAACTGCGGATCGCGGACGTCAGTTGGCACGACGGCCCGCTACCCACCCCGACGCACGAGGAGCGTTGATCCCATGTGCCGTGTCCTTGATCTGCAACAGGCGGTGCTCGCCAAGAACGACGCCTGCGCCCACACCCTCCGCGAAGACCTGGCGGCCCGCGGCACCGCGGTCGTCAACCTGCTCTCCAGCCCGGGCAGCGGCAAAACCGCCCTGTTGGAACGGGAGTTGACCCTTGCCAGGGAGCGCGGGGTGCCGGTCGCCGCGCTCACCGCCGACCTGGCCACCGAGAACGACGCGGTCCGCCTGGCCCGCGCCGAGGTCCCCGTCAAACAGGTGCTCACCGACGGGCTGTGCCACCTGGAGGCCGAGATGCTCGGCGGGCACCTGGACGGCTGGCTGCCCGCCGGCACCCGGCTGCTGTTCGTCGAGAACGTCGGCAACCTGGTCTGCCCGGCCTCCTACGACCTGGGGGAGACGCTGCGGGTGGTGCTGGCCTCGGTGACCGAGGGCGAGGACAAGCCGCTGAAGTACCCCACCGCCTTCGGGCTGGCCCACCTGGTGCTGATCACCAAGACCGACCTCGCCGCCGCGGTGGAGTTCGACGAGGCGACGTTCCGCGCCAACGTGGAACGGATCAACCCCGGTGCCGAGGTCGTGCGCACGTCGGTCCGCGGCGGCGAGGGCCTCGGGACGCTGCTGGAGCGGGCGTTGGCGGCGCGGGAGAACGGTCCCGGGCACATCCCGGTGATGACCCGCCGGTCGCACCACCTGCACGACGGCCCGGAGGACCGGGACGGCGACCGCGGCCCGGTGGGGTCGAGCCGGTCATGACCGTCGGGCAGCCCGGCGCCGGCACCGTTCCGCAGGCTCCCGCGCCGTCCCCCGGCCCGCCGGATCCGGCGCCCGCCCCGTCCTCGTACGACGGCGGAGCGGTGCGCACCGCCCGTCCGGCACAGGCGCCCGCAACGGACTTCGCGCGCCGCCGGATCACCGTGCGCGGCATCGTCCAGGGCGTCGGGTTCCGCCCGTTCGTCCACGGCCTCGCCACGGAACTGGGGCTGACCGGGCACGTGAGCAACACCGGTGAGGGCGTGGACGTGGAGGCCGAGGGACCGGCCGCGGTGCTGCACCGGTTCGCCGCGCGGCTGCGGGCCGAGGCGCCACCGCTGGCCGTCGTCGAGGCCGTGGACGGCGAGGACCTCGCGCCCACCGGCGGCAGCGGGTTCGCCATCCGCCCCTCCCGCACCCGCGGCCCGTCCCGCACCCTGGTCGCCCCGGACGCCGCCACCTGCGACGCCTGCCTGGCCGAGCTGACCGACCCGGACGACCGCCGCCACCGGCACCCGTTCATCAGCTGCACGCACTGCGGCCCGCGCTTCACCATCGTCCGCGCGCTGCCCTACGACCGCGCCCAGACCACGATGGCCGGCTTCCCGATGTGTCCGCGGTGCGCCGCCGAGTACGCCGACCCGACGGACCGGCGGTTCCACGCGCAGCCGATCGCCTGCCACGACTGCGGTCCCCGGCTGCGCCTGCTGGCCGCGGGCCCGGACGGTGCGGACGGCACCGCGGAGCCGCCGCGTCCGGTCCCCGGCGACCCGGTGGCCGGCACCCGGCGGCTGCTCGCCGACGGCGCCATCGTCGCCGTCAAGGGGCTCGGCGGCTACCACCTGGTGTGCGACGCGGCGAACGACCGCGCGGTGACGGAACTGCGCCGCCGCAAGGCCCGCGGGGACAAGCCGTTCGCGTTGATGGCACGTCAACTCGCCGATGTGGCAAGGCTGGTGGAGGCCGGGCCGGAGGAGCGCGAGCTGCTCACCGGGCCGGTGCGGCCGATCGTGCTGCTGCGCCGGCGTCCCGGCGGGTCCGCGGGCGGAGCGCCCGCGGTCTCCGACGCCGTCGCCCCCGGCTGCCCCGACCTCGGGCTGATGCTGCCCTACACCCCGCTGCACCACCTGCTGTTCGGCCTGCCCGGCGACGACCACGGCCCCCGGCTGTTGGTGATGACCAGCGGCAACGTGTCCGGCGAACCCCTCGTCACCGACGACGCGGACGCTTTGGTCAAACTGGCGCGCCTGGCGGATGCCTGGCTCGCCCACGACCGGGCCATCCAGGTCCCGTGCGACGACTCGGTGGTCCGGATCAGCGACGGCGAGCCGCTGTACGTCCGGCGCTCGCGCGGCCGCGCGCCGTACCCGGTGGCGCTACCGGTGCCGGTCCGGCCCGCGCTGGCCACCGGCGGTGACCTCAAGACCGCGCTGTGCCTGGGGGAGGGGAAGCGGGCCTGGCTCTCCGCGCACATCGGCGACATGGACGACCTGGCCACCCAGTTGGCGTTCGAACGGGCCGCCGCGCACCTGGAAACGATCACCGGGGTCCGGCCGCGGCTGCTCGCCACCGACCGGCACCCCGGATACCGCACCGGCCAGTGGGCCCGCCGCCACACCGGCGGCCGGCCGCTGGTCCGGGTCCAGCACCACCACGCCCACGTCGCCGCCGCCATGGCCGAACACGGACTGGACGGCCGGCAGCCGGTGATCGGCGTCGCCTTCGACGGCACCGGCTACGGCGACGACGGAGCGATCTGGGGCGGCGAGATCCTCCTCGCCGACTACGCCGGATACCGCCGCTTCGTCCAACTCGGCTACGTCCCGCAGCCCGGCGGCGACGCCGCGGTCCGCCGCCCCTACCGCATGGCCCTCGCCCACCTGCACGCCGCCGGCCTGCCCTGGAGCGCCGACCTGCCGCCGGTGACGGCCTGTCAGCCCGATGAACTTCCCTTGCTGGAGCGCCAGTTGGAGCGGGACCTCAACTGCTCCCCGACCTCCAGCATGGGCCGGCTCTTCGACGCGGTCTCCTCGCTCGCCGGGATCTGCCACCACGCCGGGTACGAGGCCCAGGCCGCGACGGCTCTGGAGGCCGCGGCCCGCGCCGCCGGCGACGACCGCGGCCCCGGCTACACCTTCGCGCTGCGCACCGGCGCCCCGGTCGGCGGCGCCGCCGCGCTGGTCGCCGACCCCGCCCCCGTCCTCGCCGCGATCGTCGAGGACGTGCGCGCCGGCACCGGCCAGGCACTGGTCGCGGCCCGTTTCCACGCCGCCGTCGCCGGCCTCGTCCGGCGCGCCTGCGGGCTGGCCCGGGAGCGCACCGGCCTGGCGACCGTGGCGCTGACCGGCGGCGTCTTCGGCAACACCCTGCTGTCCGAGACCGCCGCCCGCATGCTGCGGCAGGACGGTTTCACCGTGCTGCGGCACCGTCTGGTCCCGCCCAACGACGGCGGGTTGGCGCTCGGCCAGCTGCTGGTCGCGGCCCGCAGTCGCGGCGCCTAGCCCGTAGCCCGTATGTACCCCCACCCGCACGACGAGGAGGACCCATGTGCCTGGCGGTGCCCGGCATGGTGATGGAGATCGAGGATCGGGACGGCACCCGGATGGCCACCGTCGACTTCGGCGGGGTGGTCAAGGAGGTGTGCCTGGAATACGTCCCGGACCTCGCGGTCGGCGAGTACGCGATCGTCCACGTGGGCTTCGCGCTCCAGCGGCTCGACGAGGAGTCGGCCCGCCGGACCCTGGCGCTCTTCGAGGAACTGGGGCTGCTCCAGGAGGAGTTCGGTGATCCCTGGGAGGCGGCCGCGGAACAGGACGGACCGCAGGCGGAGGAGGCGCGGCAGTGAAGTACCTCGACGAGTTCCAGAACCCCGAGCTGGCCCGGCGGTTGTTGGACGACATCCGGGGCATGGTGACCCGGCCCTGGGCGCTGATGGAGGTCTGCGGCGGTCAGACGCACACCATCATCCGACACGGTATCGACCAACTCCTGCCCGAGGAAGTGGAGTTGATCCACGGGCCGGGCTGCCCGGTGTGCGTGACCCCGCTGGCGGTCATCGACAAGGCGCTGGAGATCGCCGCCCGGCCCGAGGTGATCTTCTGTTCGTTCGGCGACATGCTGCGGGTCCCCGGCACCGACCGCGACCTGTACCGGGTGCGCAGCGAGGGCGGCGACGTCCGCGTGGTCTACTCCCCGCTCGACGCGCTGAAGATCGCCCAGCAGAACCCGGACCGCGAGGTGGTGTTCTTCGGCATCGGCTTCGAGACCACCGCCCCGCCCAACGCCATGGCGGTCCACCAGGCGCGCAGGCTGGGCCTGGACAACTTCAGCATGCTGGTCTCGCACGTCCGGGTCCCGCCCGCGATCGAGGCCATCATGAACTCGCCGAGCTGCCGGGTGCAGGGCTTCCTGGCCGCCGGCCACGTGTGCAGCGTGATGGGCGTCGACGAGTACCCGGCCCTCGCCGACCGCTTCGGCGTGCCGATCGTCGTCACCGGCTTCGAACCGCTGGACATCCTGGAGGGCATCCGCCGCACCGTCCGCCAACTGGAGCGCGGCGAGCACACCGTGGACAACGCCTACCCGCGCGCCGTCCGCCCCGAGGGCAACCCGGCCGCCCGGGCGATGCTGGCCGACGTCTTCGAGGTCGCCGACCGCTCCTGGCGCGGCATCGGCACCATCCCCGCCAGCGGCTGGCGGCTCTCCGAGCGCTACCGCGGCTACGACGCCGAACACCGCTTCTCGGTCGAGGGCATCACCACCCGCGAGCCGGCGGCCTGCCGCAGCGGCGAGGTCCTGCAGGGGCTGATCAAGCCCCACGAATGCCCGGCGTTCGGCACCACCTGCACCCCGCGCACCCCGCTCGGCGCCACCATGGTCTCCAGCGAGGGCGCCTGCGCCGCCTACTACCTGTACCGCCGGCTCGGCACCGCGCCGACCCCCTTGGAGGCGACCCCCGTTGTCTGACACCACCTCGTCCCGCCCCGCCACCGGGGCGGGCCCCCGGGACCTGCCCACCGTCGACATCACCGGCTGGACCTGCCCCGCCCCGCTGCGCGAGACCCCCCGCGTCGTCATGGGTCACGGCGGGGGCGGGGCGCTGACCGCCGAGCTCGTCCAGCAGATCTTCGTGCCGGCCTTCGGCGGCGAACTCCTCGGCCAGCTGGGCGACTCGGCGGTCTTCCCGCTCGGCGGGCAGCGGCTGGCCTTCTCCACCGACTCCTACGTCGTCCGGCCGCTGTTCTTCCCCGGCGGCAGCATCGGCGACCTGGCCGTCAACGGCACCGTCAACGACCTCGCCATGAGCGGCGCCCGGGCCGCCTACCTCTCCTGCGGCTTCATCCTGGAGGAGGGCGTGGAGATGCCGGTGGTCGCCGGGGTCGCGGACGCGATGGGCGCCGCCGCCCGGGCCGCCGGGGTGGAGGTGGCCACCGGCGACACCAAGGTCGTCGAGGCCGGCCGCGGCGACGGCGTCTACCTCAACACCGCCGGCATCGGCGTCATCCCGCCCGGCGTCGACCTGCGGCCGCAGCGGGTGGTGCCCGGCGACGTGGTGATCGTCAGCGGCGACATCGGGGTGCACGGCGTGGCCATCATGAGCGTCCGCGAGGGCCTGGAGTTCGGCGTCGAGATCGAGAGCGACTGCGCGGCCCTCGGCGGGCTCGTCCAGACCATGCTCGCGGTCACCCCCGATCTGCACGTGCTGCGCGACCCGACCCGCGGCGGGCTGGCCGCCGCGCTCAACGAGATCGCCACCGCCTCCGCCACCGGTGTGGTCATCGAAGAGCGCGCCGTCCCCGTCCCGCCGGTCGTCGCCAACGCCTGCGCCATCCTCGGCCTGGACCCCATGTACGTCGCCAACGAGGGCAAGTTGGTGGCGTTCGTCCCCCGCGAGCACGCCGACGCGGTGCTGGACGCGATGCGCGCCCACCCGCTGGGCGCCGGCGCCGCGGTGATCGGCGAGGCGGTCGCCGCCCACCCCGGCATGGTGGTGGCCCGCACCCCGCTGGGCGGGACGCGGGTGGTCGATCTGCCGCTGGGGGAGCAACTTCCCCGGATCTGCTGAGACTTCGGGACGGTCGGCGGCCGGGCGGCAACGTCCGGCCGCCGACCGCCGTGTCCGCGCACTCGGGGCCGGAGACGGCGCACCCCGCGCCGCCCGCGTGGGGCGACACGGGGTGCGCCGGTCGCGGTACGGCTCAGTGGGTGTCGCGCATCAGCCGGGACCCGAACCAGTCGTCCTTGTCCCGCACGCCGGGCAGGACGAAGAAGTAGCCGCCGCCCTCCGGGGTGATGAAGTGCGACAGCGGCTCGTGCCGCAGCCGGCGCTGCACGCTGGCGAACTGCCGCTGGACGTTCTGCTGGTAGCCGCAGAAGACCAGCCCGAGGTTCATCCGCCCGCTCCGGTCGTAGCCCCGGTCGTAGTTGTAACTCCGGCGCAGGAAACGGGACTTGTCGGTGCGCGGGGTGCGCGGGTTGGCCAGTCGGATGTGCGCGTCGAGGGGGATCGTGCGGCCGTGCGGGTCGTGGTGGTAGTCCGGTGCGTCGTTCTCCCGCTCGCGCCCCAGGGGTGCGCCGCTCGCCTTCTGCCGGCCGAAGATCCGTTCCTGGCGGCCGACCGGCACCTGGTCCCAGGACTCGACGTGGAACCGGATCAGCCGCAGCACCTGATAGCTGCCGCCCTCGGCCCAGTCCGGCTCCCCGCACTCCGGCGTCACCCAGATCAGCCGGTTCATCTCGCGCGCCGAGCTGGTGTCCGGGTTGACGATGCCGTCCTTGAAGCCGACGAAGGTGCGCGGTGACCCCGAGGGCCGGGACGGGTTGAGGAACGCGTCCGTCCGCCACCGCGGCCGCATCATCCCGTGGGTCTCCCGGCCCAGGTCGCGCAGGACGTGCACCACCGCGTCCGGGTGCTCCGCGCAGACCTGCAACGACAGGTCGCCGTGGCAGCGCGCCGGGTCCAGCCGGTCGTCGGGGAAGGCCGGCATGGCCTTCAGGTGCCGCGGCTTGTGCCCGGCCAGCCCGAAGCGGTCGTCGAAGAGGGACGCGCCGACGCCGACCGTGATGCTCAGCGAGTCCGGGGTCGGCGGCTCCGCGGCGGTCTTCTCGTCCTTCGGCTTCACCCCGGCGGCCAGCACCCGGGACCGTTCGGTGACCTTCTTGAGCAGTCGCGTCAGCTCCGCCCGGTCCTGCACCAGCACGTCGAACGCCACGAAACCGGCGAACAGTTGCTGCGGGGTGACGATGCCAGCCTGGTGGTGACCGTGGAACGGGATCCGGTCCGGCGGCAGCAGCCGCCCCTCCGCGGAGTGGCCCTGCGGCGACGGCGACCGGCGCGCCGGGACGGCCGCCGCCTCGCCGCCGCACAGCCCCGCGCCGGCCGCCGCGCCCGCGACCCCGGCCGCGTACTTCAGGAACCCCCGGCGCCCGCCGTCCTGCGCCGCGCCCCGCTCGTCTCCGCTCCGCTCATCTCTCATCGCCCAGCCATCCCCACTGCGGCTCTCGCCGCCGGTGTGCGTTGCCCCTGCTTGCGCCGCGATCCTCGCGGCCGGCCCGGCGCCGCCCGGGAACAACACGGTGGGGCCCGTCGAAATCACGCGTGGGGTGGCCACTCGGCCGCCGAACGGCGCAGGCCCCCGCGCCGTCGCCGGCGTCCGCTCCTAGCGTCGGCGGGGTGACCCGCCCGACTGAGGACGACCCCGCCGAGATGCCGCTGCGCATCGTCCGGGGCAACGCCGAGCCCGAGGAACTGGCCGCGCTCACCGTCGTCGTGTGCAGTCGGCTCGCCTGGGCCCGGGCGCTCGCCGACGATGAGTCCGCGCAGGCGCGCGACGACGGACTCACCGACCGCCAACTGCGCAACCACCGCGCCCGGTCGGCGTGCTGGGCGGGGTGTTGGCTCTGCGGATGAGTCCGCGGCGGGCGGTTGGGGGCTTCGCCGGCGGGGGCTCGTCCGGAGGCTGACGGCGGTTGTGGGGGCGACCGCGCGTTCCCCGGTGGGCCGGTGGGTGTGCCGGCCTGGTCGACGGGCAGGCGGCGGGTGTGGAGGAACGTGAGGAGAGGCCGATGACGTTGCCGTGGCGGGAGGACGAGCGCTGGCGCCGCCGGTATCCGCGGTCGGGGCCCGACTGGACCAGCGGGATGCCGCAGGGGACGACCGAGCCGCTGACGCCGATGGGGCGGAGCGAGCAGTACGGGCGGATGGGGGGTGCCCTGCGGGGCGGCTGGGTGGCGCCCTGGCAGCGGAAGGTGATCGCGGGCTTCGTCGTCGGGGCCGTTGTGGTGGCCGTGGTGGCGGCCGGGTTGGTCGTCTTCGGGTGAGCGGAGCCGGGGCCGCCCCTGAACCGGCCGTTCTGCCGCGTCGGCTACGGGGCCCGGCTAGCGGCGCCGGCTGGAGCGTACGGGCGCGTGCTGGGCGGCCGTTCCCGGTGACGTGCGGCGGGAGCCCGGGGCCCAGCGGGCCGCGCCCAGGGCGGCGGCCAGGAAGCCGGCGGCGCCGATCAGCGCCGCGGTGTGCAGCCCGGGGACCAGGCCGCCGGTGGTCAGCGTGCCGAAGACCGCGACGCCGAGGACGCTGCCCATCTGGCGGGCGGCGTTGAAGACCGCGGCCGCCGCGCCGCCGCGGTCGCCGGGGGCGGACTCCATCACCGCCGCGGTGGCGGCCGGCATGGTCAGCGCCGTGCCGAAACCGGCGGCGGCCATCGGGCCGACCAGCGCCGCGTAGGGCGTCCCGGGCCCCGCGCACAGCCAGCCGGCCAGGCCCGCCGATCCGACGAGCAGGCCGGCCACCATCGGCGGCCGGGGCCCGCTCCGCGCGGTCAGTCGGCCGGCCAGCGCCGAACCGACCGCGATCAGGCCGACGGCCGGCAGCAGTGCCCAGCCCGTGCGCAGCGCGCTGTAGTGGTGGACCCGCTGGAAGTAGAGCGGGGCGAGGAACAGCAGCCCGTAGAAACCGGTGTTGAGCAGGACGCCGACGGCCGCGGAGGCGGCGAAGGCCCGGCTGCGGAAGAGGGCGAGCGGCAGCATCGGGGCCGGCGCACGGTGTTCCAGGAGCAGGAAGGCGGCCAGGCCGAGCAGCGCGAGGGCGAACGCGCCGAGGACGAAGGGGTGCGTCCAGCCCAGGGAGCCGGCCTCGATGCAGCCGGCGGCCAGTGCCGCGACGCTCACCGTGGCGGCCGTCTGGGCCGGGACGTCGAGCCCGTCGCGGGTCGGTCCGTCGGGGGAGCGCGGGATGTGACGGAGCGTCAGTGTCAGGGCCAGCAGCGCGGGCGGCAGGTTCGCCAGGAACACCGCGCGCCAGCCGAACGCGGCGACCAGCGTTCCGCCGAGCACCGGGCCGGCCCCGGCGGCCAGCCCCGCGACCGTTCCCCAGACGCCGAACGCCCGCGCCCGGGCGGCCGGTTCGCGGTACGCGGCCCGCAGCAGCGCCAGCGACGCGGGCACCAGGAGAGCCGCGCCGACCCCCTGCGCCAACCGGGCCAGCACCAGCACCGCCACCGACGGGGCCAGTGCGCAACCGGCCGAGGCCAGTGCGAACACCGCCAGCCCGGCCAGGAACACCCGCCGCCCGCCGAACCGGTCGGCCAGTCCGCCGCAGAACAGCAACAGCCCGGCGAAGACCAGCGTGTAGCCGTCCACCGTCCACTGGAGGCCGGTCACCCCGGCGCCCAGCGCGCGGCCCAGGTCAGGCAGCGCCACCGTGACCACGGTGACGTCCAGGATGACCAGGAAGTAGCCCAGGCACACGGCCACCAGGGGCAGGCGGGCGGCGCGGGCGGTGCGTGGCCGGGCCGGGGCGGGGGCGGGGAGCGTCGGTGTCGTCGGCATGCGGTCAGTGTCGGGCCGGGACGTTGCGGTCTACGGCGAAACGTTCCTGTCGAGGGAGGGGTCCGGGGCCGCGAGGACGTTTCGCTGATTGCCGAATCGTTCGCGACGTACGGTCGCGGTATGGACGCCCGGACCGAGCCCGCAGCCCGCACCGAGACGGACGTGGCGCACGTCGCCGCGGCGATCGGCGACCCGTCCCGGGCCAAGGTGCTGCTCGCCCTCGCCGGGGGCGGTGCGCTGCCGGCCAGCGCCCTGGCGGCCGAGGCCGGGGTGAGTCCCTCCACCCTCAGCGGCCATCTGGCCAGACTCCGGGAGGCGCGGCTGCTCACCGTCGAGCTCGACGGCCGGCACCGCTACTACCGGCTCGCCACCCCCGACGTCGCCCGCGCCCTGGAGCAACTCGCCCAGATCGCCCGGCCGTTGCCGGTCCGCTCCCTGAACGCCGACACCCGCGCCCGGGCCCTGCTGCGCGCCCGGCTGTGCTACGACCACCTCGCGGGCCGCCTCGGCGTCGCCCTGATGGCCGCCCTGCTGGCCGACGGCGTCCTCGGCGAGGAGCGCGCCGGCGACGAGGCCGCCGACGTCCGCTACGTCCTGACGCCGTCGGGCCGCCGTGCGCTGACCTCCTTCGGCGTGGACCTGGACCGGCCGCCGCGGCGCCGTTCGGCGGTCCGCTACTGCGTCGACTGGGCCGAGCGCCGCCACCACCTCGCCGGTCCGCTCGGTGCCGCCGTCACCACCCGGCTGTTCGCGCTGGACTGGCTGCGCAACGGCCGGTACCGGCGGGTCGTCCGGCTCACCGACGCCGGGCGTCGGGGGCTGTCGGAAACTTTCGGCCTCGCCCCCGAGCGGCTCGGCTAGCGCCGGAAACCCTCCCGCCAAACGCTTCACATTGCCGCAACATTTGGCTTCCCCTTGGCGCGAACACGTCGAGTAGGGTCCTGACCGGCGCAGACAGCGAGTCGAGGAGGCCGTTTCGTGACGGAGCATCAGGTAGCGGGGGAGCCCGTCGGAGGCGGTGCGTCCGAAGTGCGGACGCAGGAACGCCGATTGCGGCGCGACCTGGGCTTTTGGGGACTGACCGGAATCGGCTTCTCCAACATCGTCGGCTCCGGATGGCTATTCGCCGCCATGTACGCCGCGCAGACCGCCGGCCCGGCCGCGCTGCTGTCCTGGGTGGGCGCGGGCCTGCTGTGCGGGCTGGTCGCGCTGGTGATGATCGAGCTGGGGGCGTCCCGACCGGAGGGCGGCGGCACCGTCCGCTGGCCGCTGCTCGCCAATGGGCGGCTGGTCGGCACCCTCGTCGGCTGGTCGGTGCTGCTGTCGGTCGGCGCCACCGCCGCCGAGATCAGCGCCATCATGCAGTACACCGCGCACTACGTCCCCGGCCTCTACAACGGCCACACCCTCACCGCCTCCGGACTGGCCGTGGCCGCCGGCCTCAGCGTGCTGCTGACCGCACTGAACTGGTTCGCGGTCCGGCTCTTCGCCCGCCTCAACACCCTGGTCTCGATCTTCAAGATCGCGGTACCGGTCGCCACCGTGCTCGCCCTGATCGCCTCCGGCTGGCACTCCGGGCGCCTGACCGACCACGGCGGCTTCGCCCCGTACGGCTACGTCGCCTGCCTGACCGCGCTGGCCGGCGGCGGCATCGTCTACTCCGTCAACGGCTTCCAGGCCCCGATGGACTTCTCCGGCGAGACCCGCAACCCCCGCCGCACCCTCCCGTGGGCCGTCCTGGCCGGCATCGGCCTGGCCCTGCTGATGTACGTGGCGCTCCAGGTCGCCTATCTGTTCACCGTCCCCGAGAGCCTGCTCGGCGGCGGCTGGAAGGGCGTCTCCTTCGACTCGCCCTTCGGGCAGTTGGCGCTGATCCTCAACCTCCACTGGCTCTCCAGCCTGCTCTACGCCGACGCGGTGCTCTCGCCCGGCGGCTCGGCGTACGTCGGGGTGGCCATCGACGCCCGGCACACCTACGCGCTGGCCAAGAACGGCACCATCCCGCGCTACTTCATGAAGATCGACGAGCGCTCCGGCATGCCGCGCCGCGCGCTGGTGATCAACCTCGTGGTGATCGTGCTGTACCTGCTGCCGTTCGGCGGCTGGCAGGACATCGTCAGCGTCATGGGCGACATGTACCTGCTGATCTACTGCGCCTCCGCGGTCGCGGTGGCGGTCTTCCGCACCGACGCCGGCGGCGGCACCGCCGGGTGGGTACCGGGGCTGCGCTGGATCGCCCCGCTGAGCTTCGTGGTGGCCACCGAGTTCGTCTACTGGTCGGGCTGGCAGCACCTGCGGCTGGCGCTGCCGATGGTCCTCGTGGGACTGCTGATCTTCCTGGTGATGCGGCGGCCCGGCGCCCGGGCCGCGGAGAGCGACGGAGCCGGTCCGCGCCGCCCGCTGAAGGCCGAACTCACCACCGGCGCCTGGCTGGTGGTGTACCTCCTCGCGCTCACCGCACTGTCCTGGCTGGGCACCTTCAAGGGCTCCGGGCACCTGCCCGCCCCCTACGACTCGCTCACCGTGGCCGCCGTCGCGCTGACGGTCTTCTTCTGGGCGGTACGGTCCGGCGTCGGCCACCTGACGGCCGTGCGGCGTGCCGTCGCCTGAAACCCTCGTGCCCCGGCGGGAGCCGCCGGGGCGCCCGGTCGCCGCGGAGCGGATGCCGGACCCCGGAAATATGATGGGGCCATGCTTCGGCGTCGTCCCCCGCGGTCGGCGAGCGCCGACGATCTGCTGAGCACGCTCGGCCGGCTGACCGCCCAGGCGCGGGAGGGCGCGGAACTCCAGCGGGCCAGGGTCGAGCTGGCCGAGGTCCTCCAACGGGAGATGCTGCCGGCCACCCTCCCCGAGCTCCCCGGCCTGCGCACCGCCGCCAGCTACGTCCCGGCCCGGCACGGCCTCGCCATCGGGGGCGACTGGTACGACGGCTTCGCCCTCCCGGACGGCTCGCTCGCCTTCTCCGTCGGCGACGTGCAGGGCCACGACGTCGAGGCGGCCGCGTTCATGGGGCAGATCCGGATCGGGCTGCGGGCCGTCGCGGCCCACGCCCCCGACCCCGGCGAGGTGCTCAGCCGGGCCAACGACCTGCTGCTGTCCATCGACTCCGAACTCTTCGCGACCTGTACCTTCGTCCGCTTCGACCCGGTGTCCTGGGAGTTGACCAGCGCCCGCGCCGGGCACGTCCCCGCGGTGTGGGCCACCACCGACCGCCGGTGCGGCCTGGCCGAGGACCCCGGGGGCATCCCGCTCGGCGTGCTGCCGGGCCAGCACTATCCGGTCACCCGCCGGCGGCTCGCCACGGCGGGCGCGTTCGTGCTGCTCACCGACGGGGTGATCGAGGGCCCGTCGTTCCCCATCGACGACGGACTGGCGGAGGTGGCCCGGCTGGTCGGCGCGAAGGCCGGGGACGACCCGGCCGAGGTCGCCGAAGCGGTGCTGTGCGTCGCCGAACTCACCGGGCACACCGACGACGCCGCCGTGATCGTGCTGCGCTACGACGCGGACCGACGGGGGTGAAGCCCGGAGCCGCGAGCGCGTGTCGTCGCCGGGGCCCGGCCACCGGCGTTGTCTGATGGCAGGCGTGGTGCGCACCGGGGAGATCCGTCGGCTGGCGCCGGCAGCCCTGGGGAACCTCGCGCTCGCCGCCGTCTACTACGGAGCCGCGAAGGTCGGTCTGCTGGAGCAGGTGGTGGTCGCGGGGGCGGTGGTCACCCCGCTGTGGCCACCCACCGGCATCGCGTTGAGCTTCCTGTTGCTGATGGGCCTGCGGATGTGGCCGGGCATCGCGCTCGGCACCTTCCTGGTCATCTCCACGCTCACCAGGCTGGACCCCGCCGGCATCGGCGTGATCGTCGGCAACACCCTCGCCCCGGTGTGTGCCTGTCTGATGCTGCGCCGGGTCGGCTTCCGCACAGAACTGGACCGGCTGCGCGACGGGGTGGCCCTGGTGGTGCTGGGCGCGTTCGCCGCGATGGTGATCAGCGCGACGCTGGGCAGCGGCACCCAGGTGCTGACCGGGACGCTGCCCACGGGGGACTTCTGGCGCACCTGGGCGTCCTGGTGGGCGGGGGACGCGATGGGGGTCCTGGTCATCACCCCGCTGCTGTTGGCCTGCCGGACCGTCCGGTGGCCCCGGCACTTCCCCCTGTACCGCTGGGCCGAGGCGATCATGCTCCTGGTGGCCGTGGCGGCGGTCTCGGCGGTGATCACCCGCTCCTCGCTGTCCCTGCTGTTCCTGGTCTTCCCGGTGATCGTGTGGGCGTCGCTGCGGTTCCAACTGATCGGCGCGGCGCCCTGCGTGCTGGTGATGTCGGTCTGCGCGATCACCGCCGCCACCCGCGGGTACGGCCCGTTCGCCGGCCGGAGCCTGCTGGAGACCATGGTCAACCTTCAGGCCCTGAACGCCTCCGCCGCCCTCACCGCGCTGCTGCTCTCGGCGATCGTCACCGAGCAGAACGCCGTCCGGCGGCGGATCGAGCAGGCGTGCCGGGAGCTCGCCGAGGTGGTGGACCGGTTGGCGCCGGGGGAGAGCCGGCGCAGCTGGCCGCCGGAGCAGTGACCGGCCGCCGCCCGGTCACTCGCCCAGCAACTCGCCCAGGTCGTAGCCGACCGGCTCCTCCAACTGGGCATAGGTACAGCTCTCCGGCGTGCGGTCGGGGCGCCAGCGGCGAAACCGCGTGGTGTGCCGGAAGCGGTCGCCCTCCATGTGGTCGTAGCCCACCTCGCACACCCGCTCCGGGCGCAGCGGCACCCACGACAGGTCCTTCCCACCGCTCCAGCGGCTCGGGCCGCCCGGCATCCGACGGGCCCCGTGCGCCGCCTCGTCGGTCCAGTCGCCCCAGGGGTGGCCGGTCGCGTCGGCCATCCGCAGCGGTGCCAACTCCGCCACCAGCGCCCGCCGTTCGGCCATCGGGAACGAGGCGCAGACCCCGACGTGTTGGAGGTGGCCGGCGTCGTCGTGCAGCCCCAACAGCAGCGAGCCGACCACCGGGCCGCTCTTGTGCTCGCGGTAGCCCGCGACCACGCAGTCCGCGGTCCGGGCGTGCTTGACCTTGAACATCGCCCGGTCACCGGCCCGGTACGGCAGGTCCAACGGCTTGGCGATCACGCCGTCCAGCCCGGCGCCCTCGAACTGCGCGAACCACCGCCGGGCCAACTCCAGATCGGTGGTGGCGGGCGCGGTGTGCACCGGCGCCCGGGCCGGCCGCAACGCCTCCACCAGCGCCTCCCGGCGGACCGCCTGCGCCTCGCCGAGCAGGGCGGCGTCGTCCAGCGCCAGCAGGTCGAAGGCGACCAGCGACGCCGGCGTACGGGCCGCGAGGGTCCGTACCCGGGAGGCGGCCGGGTGGATGCGCTCCAGCAGCTCCTCGAAGTGCAGCCGGCCGTCGTGCGCGATGACGAGCTCGCCGTCGAGCACGCAGCGCGGCGGCAGTTGGGCCCGCGCCGCGTCGAGCACCTCGGGGAAGTAGCGGCTCAGCGACTTGGTGGTGCGGCTGGCGATCTCGACCTCGTCGCCGTCCCGGAACACGATGACGCGGAAGCCGTCCCACTTGGCCTCGTACTGCATGCCGGCGGGGAACTCGGCGACCGGCTTGGCGAGCATGGGGGAGACCGGGGGCATCACGGGCAGGTCCATGCCCCGATCCTGCGGGCCGCGGCCCGTTCCCGCCCGCCGGGCCGGCCGGCGCGCGCGGGCGTGCGGCGGAACCTAGCGTGGAGGCATGGCCGGAGCCGGAGCGGTGGAGCTGGACGTCGCGGGACGCGCGGTGCGGGTGTCGAACCCGGACAAGACGTACTACCCGGAGCGCGGCTTCACCAAGCTGGACGTTGTCCACTACTACCTGGCGGTAGCCGACGGCGTGCTGCGCGGGCTGCGGGACCGGCCGACGACGATGCAGCGCTTCCCCGACGGCGTAGAGGGCGAGTTCTTCTACCAGAAGCGGGCGCCCAAGGGGCTCCCGGACTGGCTGCCCACCGCTCGAATCACCTTCCCCAGCGGGCGGTTCGCGGACGAGATCTGCCCCGGCGAGCCCGCCGCCGTGATCTGGGCCGCCAACCTGGGGTGCCTGACGTTCCACCCCTGGCCGGTCCGCCGCACGGACACCGAGCACCCCGACGAGATGCGGATCGACCTCGACCCGCAGCCCGGCACCGGCTTCGCCGACGCCGCCGTGGTCGCCCACGAGCTGCGCGCGCTGCTGGCCGAGCACGGGCTGTGCGGCTGGCCCAAGACCTCCGGCGGCCGCGGGGTGCACGTCTATGTGCCGATCCGCCCCCACTGGACGTTCACCGAGGTCAGACGGGCCGCGATCACCGTGGCCCGGACGCTGGAGCGGCGGCTGCCGCAGCGGGTGACCGCCGCCTGGTGGAAGGAGGAGCGCGGCAGCAAGGTGTTCGTGGACTACAACCAGATGGCCCGCGACCGCACCATCGCCTCGCCCTACTCGCTGCGTGCCCGCCCGCGGGCGACGGTCTCCACCCCGCTGCGCTGGGAGGAGCTGTCCGCCGCCCAACCCGAGGACTTCGACCTGCTCACCGTCCCGCCCAGGTACGCCGAACTCGGCGACGTGCACGCGGACATGGCCGAGCACGCCTTCGGTCTGGAGTCGCTGCTGGAGCTGGCCGACCGGTACGCCGCCGACGAGGGCCTGGGCGATCTGCCGTATCCGCCGGACCACCCGAAGATGCCGGGCGAACCGGCCCGGGTGCAGCCGAGCCGGGCGCGCAAGCACTAGGACGCTTCTGCCGGATCGCCTTGCGGGGGCCCGGGAGTCTTGCGTTCGGAGCAATCGCGGGGGCCGTTGGAGTGGATGCGCGCCGTGCCTGCGAGGAAACGGACGGTGCGAGGTACCCATCACGTGTCCGATTTCCTGCCAATCAGGAGAAACGTAATGCGTAAGTTTATAGGCCGTTCCCTGGCCGTCGCGGCCCTTACCGCCGCAACCGTCGTTCCGGCCGCCGGTGTGGCCTCGGCCGCTCCCCAGAGCCAGACCGTTGCGGTGAGCGGCGACCACGGGCGCGGTGGCAACCACGGGCGTGGCGGCAACCACGGCCGCAACCACCGACGCCACGAGTGCCGGCACCACCACTTCCGCTTCGGTCACGAGGGCCGTGAGGGCCGCGAGGGCCGGCGGGGCGAGGAGGGCCGTTTCGGGTTCTTCGGCCTCCGGCACATCCTCCACCGGATCCTCAGCTTTTGGTTCTGATCGGAAGCAGCCCGGCGGGCCGCCGCAGTTGAGCAACTGCGGCGGCCCGCCGCTGCCGGTCCGGCGCCGCGGACCGGCGGGCCGGGGTCAGACCGCGGCGCCCGACTCCTCGGCGCGGCGCCGGAGTTCCTTCTTGTCCGGCTTGCCCACGTCGGTGAGCGGCAGCGCGTCGACGAAGGTGATCCGCGCCGGCTCGTACATCGCGCCGCGGGCCTCGCGCACCATGGTGCACAGCCGCTCGGCGTCGAGGTCGCTGCCGGGGGTGCGGACCACCGTCGCGTGCACCCGCTCCATCCGGTCGGCGTCGCGGACGCCGTAGACGGCGCTCTGGAGCACCTCCGGGTGGGAGTTGAGGAGGTCCTCCAACTCGGTGGTGTAGACGTGGCCGCCGACCACGACGATCATGTCCTTGATCCGGTCGACGATGGTCAAGTAGCCCTCGTCGTCCAGGAATCCGACGTCGCCGGTGTGCAGCCAGCCGTCCCGGAGGACCTCGGCGGTCAGCTCGGGCTGCTTCCAGTAACCCTGCATGATCATGGTGGAGCGGACACAGACCTCGCCGTGCTCGCCGTGCGGCAGATCGCGGCCTGACCCGTCCCGGATCACCACCTCGACGTCGTCGAGCACCTTGCCGGCCGAGCGCAGCCGGTCGGGGCGCTCGGGGTCGTGGTCCTCCGGGCTGAGCACGCTGATGCCGCCGGCCTCGTTCTGGCCGTAGCCCTGCACCAGCACCGGGCCGAACGTCCGTACCGCGTCGGCGAGTCGGGCCGGGGACGCCTGGCAGCCGCCGTAGGTGACCATGCGGAGGCTGGAGGTGTCGGTCGTCGGGCGGCTGGGGTGGTCCATCAACTGGTAGAGCAGCGGCGGCAGCAGGAACATCGCGGTGATCCGCTCGCGCTCGATGGTGGCCAGCGCCTCCTCGGCGTCGAAGTCGTCGAGGAGGACGACGGTGCCGCCGGAGTGCAGGACGGTGTCGGCCATGTAGCCGGCCCCGTGGGCGAGGGTGGTGCACACCAACTGGCGGTGCTTGACGCCCTCGAACTCCGGGAGGACGCCGCTGAACCAGCGCGCCTGCTCGAAGGTGGTGCAGATGCCCTTGGGGTGGCCGGTGGTGCCGCCGGTGTGGCGGATGGTGCAGATGTCGTCGGGGAGTGACGCGGCGGCGAGCGGTTCGTCGCTCTGACCGGCGGCCAACTCCAGGAGGTCCGTGCCCAGCTTGGCCGGGCCGAGCACCAGCACGTCCGGGACGGGCGCCAACTCGACCAGTTCCGCGGCCCGTTCGGCGAGGCGCGGGTCGACGATCAGCGCGCGGGTCTCGACGTCGCGGACGATCGCGGCCTGGGAGTCGGCGGAGAGCTTGTTGTAAAGGTGGTTGATCCGGGCGCCGACGAGGTTGGCGGCGTAGCGGGCGGCGATCGTCTCGGGGAGGTTGCCGCTCAGCAGGGTGACGGTGGTGTCGCGGCCGACGCCGCGGTCGCGCAGGGCGCGGGCCATGCGCAGGACCAGGGAGCGGAACTCGCCGGCGGTGACCCGGCGGCCCTGATGGACCAGGACCTCGTTGTCCGGGTCGTGGTTAAGCGCATCGAGGTTCTCCTCCACGTATATGCGGAACGAGTGGTCGGATATGGGCATCGGGGGCTTCCTCCTGACCCCGGCGGCGCGTGGGGTGCGCCGGGGCGCGACTAGCGATTATTGGTTGCCTCCAGCAACTAATCTCAGGGTAGACCCAAGAGATCGACATCTCCAACTCGGGAGTCCCTCAGGGGGCGTTGTCCGGCCAACCGGCAGTGGATCAATATCGTCAATCCGGTCGACCTGCCGGGGGAGTGCGGCGCATAATGCTCCATCCGGTTCCGTCCCCGCCCTGGTGGGCCGCGCTCTGCCTGCGGGTTCGTCCGGTGTCGAGAGATGATGGAGGGCAGCGGCAGCACGGCAGGGCCAGCCGTGCACGGAGCGCCACGGCTGTCGGCCTGGCAGGCCGGCGGAAGGAGTGCCTGGATGGGTGCGACCGACGCGTCCCCTGACGCTGTCGCCCAGGCCGGGGCCGGGCCGAGCCAGCCCGGTGGGCTGCTGGACCTCCTGGGTGTGGCCGCCGTCATGCTCGACGCAAAAGGCCGGATCGCGCTGTGGAGCCCGCAGGCCGAGAAGCTCTTCGGGTGGAGCGCGCAGGAGGCCCTCGGCCGGTCCGCCGTCCGGCTGCTGGTCAACCCCGAGCACGTCGACCTGGTGATGCGGCTGTTCGCCGGGGTGATGGCCAGCGGCGAGAGCTGGGCCGGGGTCTTCCCCGTCCGGCACAAGGACGGCAGCACCCGGCTCGTCGAGTTCCGCAACATGCGCCTCCAGGACGAGCACGGTGCCTCCTTCGCCCTGGGCATCGCCACCGACCAGTCGGTGCTGCGCGAGGTCGAGCGGGATCTGGCGCTCTCGGTGCGGCTGGTGGCCCAGTCGCCGATCGGGCTGGCGGTGCTCGACACCGACCTCCGCTTCGTCATGGTCAACCCGGCGCTGGAGCGGATCAACGAGCTGCCCGCCGAGCAGCACATCGGGCGGCACGTGCGGGACGTGCTGTCGTTCCTGGAGACCGACGCGATCGAGGAGCGGATGCGCGAGGTGCTGGCCACCGGCCGGCCGCTGCTGGACGACTTCTCCGCCGGCCCCACCGCCGACCACCCCGACGCGGACCTGGCCTGGTCGGTCTCGTACTACCGGCTGGAGGACGCCAACGGGCGGGTGCTGGGCGTGGCGACCTCGATCGTGGACGTCACCGAGCAGCACCGGGCCGCCACCGAGGCGGCCCGCGCGCGGCGGCGGTTGGCGCTCATCGCGGACGCCTCGGCGTCCGTCGGCACCACCCTCGATGTGGGCCAGACCGCCCAGGAGTTGGCCGATGTCATCGTGCCGGAGCTCGCCGATCTGGCCGCCGTCGACGTCCTCGACGCCGTCCTGGACGGCCGTCGGCCCGTCACGCTCACCCGCGGCGCTCCGGCCCGCTTCCGGGCGCTGGCGGTCGCGGCGGCCGGCGAGACACCCGCCGTCCGGGCCGCCGATCCCACCGGGGCGCTCGCCGCGTACGAGACCGAGCGGTTGATCACCCGCTGCGTCACCGAGGCCCGTCCGGTGCTGGTCGCCGAGGTGGGCCCGGAGGAGCGGCGGCACATCGCCGCCGACGGGCAGGGGGCCGAACTGCTGCGGGAGGCCGGGCTGCACTCCTACCTGGCGGTGCCGCTGATCGCCCGCGGCGAGGTGCTGGGCGCGCTGTCGCTGTACCGGATGGACAACCCGGTGCCGTTCGACGAGGACGATGCGGTGCTGGCCGTCGAGTTGGCCGCCCGGGCGGCGGTCTGCATCGACAACGCCCGTTCCTACCAGAGCGAGCGGCGTACCGCGCTCACCCTCCAGCGGCACCTGATGAACCACCGGCCGCCGCAGCCCACCACGATGGACATCGCCTACCGCTACCAGCCGGCCCAGGCGGCCAGCGAGGTCGGCGGCGACTGGTACGACGTCATCCCGGTCGCCGGCGACAAGACCGCGCTGGTCGTCGGCGACGTCATGGGCAGCGGCATCAACGCGGCCGCCACCATGGGGCAGTTGCGCACCACGACCCGCGCGCTGGCCGACCTCGACCTGGCGCCCGCCGAGCTGCTCGACCACCTCGACCACATCGCCGGCGGGCTCGACCCGGCCTTCGCGACCTGCCTCTACGCCGTCCACGACCCGCACCGCGAGGAGTGCGTGATCGCCATCGCCGGCCACCTGCCGCCGGTCGTGGTGCGGCCGGGCCGGGCGCCGGAGCTCCTGGACCTGCCCACGGGTGCCCCGCTGGGCGTGGGCGGCGTCGGTGAGGTGACGTTCGAGCAGACCACCGTGCCGCTGCGCGCCGGCGATCAACTGGTGCTCTACACCGACGGTTTGATCGAGACCCGCGACCAGGCCATCGACGCCCGGCTGGACCGGCTGCTCGCCCTGCTCGCCGAGCCCGAGCGGCCCCTGGAGGAGCTCTGCGACCGGCTCCTGGGCGAGCTGCGGCACGGCAACGACCATGACGACGTGGCGTTGTTGATCGCCCGGATCCGGGGCGGCGGCTGATTTTCCCACCCGGGAGGGGGTGGCGGCGAAAGTCGTCCGGTCGTCCGCCGAAGAATCCGCAGCGCGTCAAACATCCACGGAATCCGCGTGGCTAGCGACTTGATGGCATGGATAAGCGGGTTTGTGGCGCCGTTGGCTACGGATTTCGTTGCCATCAAGCCTTAATGAACTCTTGACGGGAGGGTCCCGCGGGGGTTGTATTCCGGTCACCGAAGCGGCCCCCGCAGTGCCTCCGGTGCGACCGCTCACCGGCACCTCCCCCACGTGCCGCCCGCTCCCTGCCCGCCAGCACCGATGGGACCCGGATGACCGATATGCCCACCACGCCAGTCGCCACCGCCGCCCCGCCACCAAATGCCCCGACCGCGACACCCGCGGACAGCCCCCAACTCACCCGGTCGATCGGTGTGGTCGGCGGCACCCTGCTCACCCTGTCCTGCCTGACCCCCGCGTCCTCGCTCTTCGTCATCGTCCCGGACTCGTTCGCCACCCTGGGCACCGGTACGGCGCTGACCATCGCCATCGCGGCGGTGCTGTGCGTCGGCGTCGCCTTCGCCTACTCCGAACTCGGCACCCTCATACCGAGTTCCGGCGGCGAGTACGCCATGGTCGGCACCCTGATGGGGCGGCTCGCGGGCTGGCTGGTCTTCGTGCTCTCGCTGATCGTCGTCATGATCGTGCCGCCGATCATCGCGCTGGGGACCGCCGACTACCTCGCCCCGGTCGTCCACTTGGACAAGCAGACGACCGCCGCCGCGGTGATGCTGCTGGCGACCGCCATGGGCCTGCTCGACCTGCGCGCCAACGCCTGGATCACCGGCATCTTCCTGGTACTTGAGGTGATCGCCGCGGCCGTCGTGGCGTTCCTCGGCTTCAGCCACAGCCAGCGGTCCGCGGCCACCCTCGTCCACCCCGTCATGGACGCCGGGCACGGCACCAGCACCGCGGTCACCGGTGGGCTGATCGTGGCCGGGCTCGCCACCGCGCTCTTCATCCTCCAGGGCTTCTCCACCGCGGTGTACCTGGCCGAGGAGATGGAGAACCCGCGGCGCAACGTCTCCCGCACCGTGCTGTGGACGCTCGCCATCGGCGCCGCCGTCGTCCTCGTCCCGGTCGTCGCCATCACCCTCGGCGCCCCCGACCTCAAGACGCTCGCCGCCGGTGACGTCGCCGGCATGGTGCAGGGCTGGAGCAACTCCGCCGTCGGCACCTTCGTCAGCCTCTGCATCGCCCTGGCCATCATCAACGCGGCCATCGTGATGGTGATCCAGAACTCCCGGGTGGTCTTCTCCTCGGCCCGCGACGGCGCCTGGCCGACCCCGGTCAACCGGATCTTCTCGCACGTCGGCAAGCGCTTCGGCTCCCCCTGGGCGGCCACCCTCGCGGTCGGGGTCCCCGGCGCCGCGCTGTGCTTCGCCACGCTCGACACGCTCAACGAGGTGACCGGCGTCGCGGTCGCCGGCATGTACGTCTTCGTCGCGCTGGGCGCCCTGGTCTCCCGCCGCGGCGACCACAAGCACCGGCTCGCCTGGCGGATGCCGCTGTGGCCGGTGGTCCCCGCGCTGCTCGTCCTCGTCCTGGTCTGGGTGCTGTGCCAGCAGAGCGCCAGGAGCCTGCTGATCACCGGCGGGCTGATCGCGGCGGCCGCCCTCTACTGGGTGCTCTACCTCCGCCCGCGGCAGGACAGCCACTGGGTCATCTCGGTCCCCGAGGACGAACTGGCCGCGGCCGCCGAGCCGGCCCGGACCTGACCGCCCGCCCTCAGCGGCCGGCGTCCGGCCGCGCCAGCGCGAGCGCGTCCAACAGCAGACACACGTGGTCGACGGCGTCCCGCCCGACGGGGCCGTCGGCCACGCCCGTGTCTTCCAGCAGACCGGCCGTGGCCCGCAGCAGGGCCAGCAGTTCCGCGCTCACCGGCGCCGCCGGCTCCGGGGGTGCGAGGGCGGAGCGGATCTGCTCGCCGCTGAGCGGCAGCCCCGTCTCCAGGTGGCGGAAGAGCGCGGCGGCGGTCCGTCGGTCGGCGTCGTTCGGCCGCCAGGCGCCGCGCGCATGGTGGTCGATGAGCTCGGCCGCCCCGGCACGGATCTCCTCTGCTGCAACATGCATGCCCACGAACGTCTCATACGCGCCCGGCGGCCCCCGGAGCGGCCCCGGGCGCCCGCCGGCCGCCCCCGCGCCCCGCCCGACTCCCGAGTAATCCCCGCTGACCTGGCACATTGCCCTCGACGCCGGGATCGCCCCGCAGATCGTCGGCCGGTGCGCAACCGTCCGGGCCTGTGGGAAGAGTTACACATACACGGACATGGGAGTGCGCACCCGTAGCCGGGAAACCTACCGAGAGGTTTTACTGACGCTACTGTGCGCAGGTTCTCCGGGTCGCTGCGCTGCCCGACAGCGGCTCGCCCACCGTATGGGGGAGGTGTAGAAAGAGGACATGGCCGGACGCTACGGCCGCCCGCGTTCGGTTCTGAGGATGCGAACTGTCGCTGGCCAGGTCTTTCTCCTGCAGGTGGCGATCGTGGTCCTGCTCGTCGCCGCTGCCATCGCGGCCCTGGTGCTGCAGTCCGGGACCGACTCCGAACGGGAGGCCCGGAACCGCTCGGTCGCGGTGGCCCAGAGCTTCGCCGACGCCCCGGGCATGGAGGCGGCCCTGAAGAGCCCCGACCCCACCGCCGTGCTCCAGCCCCGCGCCGAGACCGTCCGCAAGGGCTCCGACGTGGACTTCCTGGTCGTGATGAACACCCACGGCATCCGCTACACCCACCCGATGACCAACCGCATCGGCCAGAAGTTCGTCGGCACGCTCGGGCCCGCGCTGGCCGGCCATGTGGTCACCGAGGAGACCACCGGCACCATCGGGCCGCTCGTGCAGGCCGTGGTGCCGGTCGTCGGACACGACGGCAAGGTCGTCGGCCTGGTATCGGCGGGCGTCACCCTCAGCAGGGTGAGCGGCGTCGCCGACGACCAGTTCCCGCTGCTGTTCGGCTCCGCGGCCGGCGTGCTGCTGCTCACCACCGGCGGTACCGCCCTGGTCAGCCGGCGACTGCGGCGCCAGACCCACGGGTTGGGGCCGCAGGAGATGACCCGCATGTACGAGCACCACGACGCGGTGCTGCACGCGGTCCGCGAGGGCGTGCTCATCGTCCGCGGCGACGGGCGGCTGGTGCTCGCCAACGACGAGGCCCGGCGGCTGCTCGACCTCCCGCCCGACGTCGAGGGCCGCCAGGTCGCCGAACTGGGCCTGGACCCGGCCACCGCGGCGCTGTTGGAGTCCGGCCGGGCCGTCACCGACGAGGTGCACCCGGTCGGCGACCGGCTGCTCGCGGTCAACCAGCGCTCCACCGACGACGCCGGCGGCCCGCCCAGCAGCGTCACCACCCTGCGGGACACCACCGAACTGCGGGCCCTGACCGGCCGCGCCGACCTCGCCCGCGGCCGGCTGCGGCTGCTCTACGACGCGGGCACCGAGATCGGCACCACCCTCGATGTGGTGCGCACCTGCGAGGAGTTGGCCCGGTTCTGCGCCGCACGGTTCGGCGACATCGTCACCGTCGACCTGGCCGAGTCCGTTCTCAAGGGCGAGGAGCCGGGGACCGCCGGGCCGGCCGTGGCGATGCGCCGCACGGCCGTCGGCGGCGAGGTGCCCGACGGGTCGCTCTACCCGGTCGGCGAGCCCGTCCGGTTCGCGCCGACCACCGCGCTCGGGGTCCGGCTGCCGGTCGGCGAGCCGGTCCTGGAGCCCGACCTGGCCGCGTTCGCCGGCTGGCAGCGGCAGGACCCCGAGCGGGCCCGGCGGATCGTCGCGCACGGTATCCACTCGCTGATCGCGGTCCCGCTGCGGGCCCGCGGCGCCATCCTGGGCGCGGCGCTGTTCTGGCGCTCGCGCACCCCCGAGCCGTTCGACGAGGAGGACCTCTCGCTGGCCGAGGAGCTGGTCGCCCGCGCCGCGGTGAGCATCGACAACGCCCGCCGCTACACCCGCGAGCACACCATGGCGGTCACCCTCCAGCGCAGCCTGCTGCCGCGCGCGCTGCCCGAACAGAGCGCCGTGGACGCCGCGTTCCGCTATCTGCCGGCGCAGGCCGGGCTCGGTGGGCTGGGCGGCGTCGGCGGCGACTGGTTCGACATCATCCCGCTGCCCGGCGCCCGGGTCGCCCTGGTCGTCGGCGACGTGGTCGGCCACGGCCTGCACGCCGCCGCCACCATGGGCCGGCTGCGCACCGCCGTCCACAACTTCGCCAACCTCGACGTCCCGCCCGACGAACTCCTGTGGCACCTCAACGAGTTGGTCACCCGCATCGACCAGGACGAGGGCACGGACGGCACCGGCGAGGACCCCAAGTCCCCGATCACCGGCGCCACCTGCCTCTACGCCATCTACGACCCGGCCGCCGGGGTCTGCACCATGGCCCGCGCCGGGCACGTCCAACCGCTGCTGGTGCGGCCGGACGGCGGCGCGGAGTTCCTGGAGGTGCCCGGCGGCCCGCCGCTCGGGCTCGGCGGAATGCCCTTCGACACCTGCCGGTTGGCACTCCCGGAGGGCAGCAGCCTGGTGCTCTACACCGACGGGCTGGTCGAGGACCGTGACCGCGACATCGACGAGGGCATGGCGCTGCTGCGCCGCACCCTCGGCTCCGGCCCCGGCCGCACCCCGCAGGCGATGTGCGAGGCGGCGCTCGGCGCGCTGCTGCCGGACCGCCCGGCCGACGACATCGCCCTGCTGATCGCCCGCACCCGGCGGCTGGACGCCGCCCGGATCGCCGACTGGGACGTCCCCGCCGACCCGTCCGCGGTCGCCCGGGTCCGCGCCGCCGCGGTCGGCAGACTGAGCGAATGGGGGCTGGCCGACGAGGCGTTCACCACCGAGCTGATCCTCAGCGAGCTGGTCACCAACGCCATCCGGTACGCCAGCGGTCCGATCCGCGTCCGGCTGATCCACGACCGTTCGCTGGTCTGCGAAGTGGCCGACCGCAGCAGCACCTCGCCGCACCTGCGGTACGCCGCCTCCACCGACGAGGGTGGCCGGGGGCTGTTCCTGATCGCGCAGCTCGCCGAGCGGTGGGGCACCCGTTACACCGGCGACGGCAAGGTGATCTGGACCGAGCAGGCGCTGCCGGACCCGGCCCGGGTCCCGGTGGCGACCGGCGGCCCCGGGCACTGACCGGCGGGCGGGGCGGCTGCTAACCTCCAGTTGCGCGATGCGCGCAACTCGGCACGGAGGGCAGCCAGTTGAGGAGCGTCGGCCTTCAGGCGAGGAGGGGCGCAGTCGGATGACCGGTGGGGAACGTCCGGCCACCAGGCGCCGGCGGGAGCGGATGGTGGAGCTGCTCGGCGCGGGCGACGGCAGCGTGCACGCGCTCGCCGCCGCCTTCGGGGTCTCGCTGTCCACCGTCCGCCGCGACCTGGCGGCGCTCGCCGAGGGCGGCCGGATCACCCGGACGTACGGCGGCGCGCTCGACCACCGGGCCGTCGAGCGGTCCTGGCACGACAAGGCCCGGGAGCGCCGCACCGAGAAGGCCGCCATCGCCCGGGCGGCCGCCGGCCTGGTCCGCAGCGGCGACGTGGTCCTGCTGGACGCGGGCACCACGGCGGCCCGGCTGGCGCACGAGCTGCGCGCTCGCAGCGACCTCACCGTGGTCACCAACGGGCTGTCCGCGCTGGTGGAGTTGGCCGACGCGGAGGTGGAGGTGGTGGTGCTCGGCGGCCGGCTGCGGCGGCCCAACGAGTCGCTGCTGGGCACCCGCACCGACCAGGCGCTCCGCCGGCTCACCCCGGACCTCGCCTTCCTCGGCGTGGACGGTCTGGACCCGCGGCGCGGGGTCAACTGCCCGGACGTCGAACAGGCCGCGCTGAAGGAGACCATGGCGCGGTGCGCGCGGGCCGCCTGGGTGCTCGCCGACGGCTCCAAGCTGGGCGGGGGAGGGGGGTTCCCGTACTGGGCGGAGATGCCGCGGGGGACGGGGTTGATCTCAGGGGCGGGGGGAGACGGGGACGGCGGGGGCGACGACGGTGCGGCGGGCGAACGGTGGCTGGCGGCGTACGAGGCCGCGGGCTGGCGGGTGCTGTCGTGCGCGGAGCGGCCGGACGCCGCGGTACGACCGGATGCGGGAGAACGGTCCGACCACCGGGAGCCGTAGCCCTCGGCGGTGCACGCCCCTTGACAGGCCCTCCTGGCCCTCGCCACTCTCAGTGCGTGTATCGCGCAACTCAGTTGCGTGGTCCGGTCGTTGTGGTGCTGGCGGCGGGAGGGGAGCCCATGGCCCAGGTGCTTGTGATCGGCGACGACCTGACCGGCAGCAACGCCACCGGCGCCCGTTACGCCCGGCGCGGACTGCGGGCCGTCACCGTCGGCGACCCCGCCCGGGCGGCCCGCTACGCCCCGCTGGTGGACGTCCTCGTCGTCAACACCGCCTCCCGGCACTGGCCGGCCGCCCGCGCCTACGCCGCCGTCCGGACCGCCGTCGAGTGCGCCTGCGCCGTCGAGGAGCCGGCCCTGGTCGTCAAGCGGGTGGACACCACGCTGCGCGGCAACCCCGGCAGCGAACTCGACGCGGTCGCCGACGCGTTGGCGACCCGCACCCCTGCCGCGCCGCCGCGCACCCTGGCCGTCCCCGCCTTCCCGGACGCCGGCCGCACCACGGTCGGCGGGCTGCACCTGGTCGACGGGGTGCCACTGACCCGCACGGCGGTGGCCCGCGACCCCTTCGACCCGGTACGGCACTCCCGGGTCACCGCCGTCCTCGGGGCACAGAGTCGACGGACCCTGGACGAGCTGCCGTTGGACGTGGTGGAGCGCGGTACCGACGCGGTGGTCGCGGCGCTCCGGACGAGCCGGGCCGAGGTGGTGGTCTGCGACGCCACCGAGAACGCCCATCTGGGGACGGTCGCCCGGGCCGCCGCGTCCCTCGCCACCGCGGACGGCATCCGCTGGCTCGCCCTGGACTCCGGGCCGTTCGGCGCCGCCCTCGCCGACGCGCTCGGCATCCGCCCCGCGGCGGCCCCGGTGCGGGTGCTCGCCGTCGTCGGCAGCGTCACCGACCGCACCCGCGAACAACTCGCCCGTACCGAGGCGGCACTTGGCGCACGATGGGTCGGTCTCGACCCGGAACGACCCGACGTCGAACGGGCGTTGACGGGACTGCGCACCGCCGCCGCGGAGGGCGCGACCGTGCTCGGCGTCAACGTGCTGCCCATTGACCGCAGTTCGGACACCGCGGTCCCCGACCAGGAGACCGCCGCGGGCCTGCTGCGCTGCCTGGCCGAGGTCGCCCGGCGCGCGGTGGTCGAGCTGCGCCCCGGCGGGCTCTACGCCTCGGGCGGCGACGTCGCCGCCGCGGTCACCGCCGCGCTGGGCGCCGACGGCTTCGCCATCGACCGCGAGGTGCTGCCGCTGGCCGTCGCCGGACATCTGGTCGGCGGCCCCCACGACGGACTGCCCTTCGCCACGAAGGGCGGGCTGATCGGCGGGCCGGACGCGGCCCGCGACTGCCTGGAACACCTCCGCGCGGCCGGCACCCGCACCGCGCCCACCCCGGAAAGGCGACACATGAGCACAGCAGACACGGCGGACCGTCAGCAATCGAAGCACCGTCAACGTCCCCTGCTGGCCGTGACGTTGGGCGATCCGGTCGGCATCGGACCGGAGATCACCGCGCGCACCCTCGCCGATCCGGCGAGCGCCGGGCTCGGGCGCGGGCTGGCGGTCGGCGACGCCGCCGTGCTGCGCCGCGCCGTCGAGGTCTGTGGGCTCGACGTCCGGGTCAACCCGGTCGGCGCGCCCGGCGAGGCGCGGTTCGAGCCCGGCACCATCGACGTGCTGGACCTGGGGATCGCCCCCGCGGACCTGCCCTGGGGACGGGTCGACGCGGTCGCCGGTCGCTCCGCGGTGGCCGCGATCGAGGCGGCGACCCGGGCCGCGCTGGCCGGCGAGGTGGACGCCGTCGTCACCGCCCCGATCAACAAGGAGGCCATCTGGGCGGCCGGTTCGCGGCACCTGGGGCACACCGAGATGCTCGGCGAACTGACCGGCGCCGCCCGGGTGGACACCATGTTCGTGGTCCGCGGCCTGAAGATCTTCTTCACCACCCGCCACCTCGCGCTCCGCAAGGCCCTGGACCAGCTCACCGAGGAACGGGTCGGCGCGAGCATCCGGCACGCGGTCACCGCGCTACGGGTCTTCGGCCACGACCGGCCCCGGCTCGCGGTGGCCGCGGTCAATCCGCACGGCGGCGAGGGCGGGCACTTCGGCGACGAGGAGGTCACCGTGCTCGGCCCGGCCGTGGCCCGGGCGGCGGCCGAGGGCCTGGACGTGACCGGGCCGGTCCCCGCCGACTCGGTCTTCCACCAGGGTCTCGAAGGCCGCTTCGACGGGGTGCTGTCGCACTTCCACGACCAGGGCCACATCCCCGCCAAGACCGTGGACTTCGCCGGCACGGTGTCCGTCACCGTCGGCCTGCCGATCCTGCGGACGTCCGTGGACCACGGCACCGCCTTCGACCTCGCCGGCAGCGGGCGGGCCTCGCACGCGACCATGACGGCCGCCTTCCGCGCCGCCGCCGACCTCAGCCGCCACACGGACCGGATCCGCGCCGCCTACGGGACGGCAGCCGCCCGATGACCGACGCTCCCCGGGCCGGCGACGCCACGGGCGGCGCCGCGCCCCCGGCCCAGCGCTGGGCCTATGTCATCCCGGTCGCCGCCATCATGTACATGCTGGCGTACCTGGACCGGAACAACGTCTCCGTCGTCCTCCCCTACCTGCACGGCGACCTGGACCTCTCCAACGCCGACAAGGGCCTGGTCGGCGGCATCTTCTTCGTCGGCTACGTCTTCCTGCAGATCCCGGCGGCGGTGCTCGCCCAGCGGTGGAGCGCCCGGAAGACCGTGCTCATCCTCATGGTCGCCTGGGGCCTGTCCGCGATGCTGTCCGGACTGGTGCAGACCCGGGCCCAGTTCTACGCCGCGCGGTTCGTGCTGGGCTTCTTCGAGGGCGGCGTCTGGCCGGCCGTGCTGATCCTCCTCGCCTCGTGGTTCCCGCTGCGCGAGCGGGCCCGCGCCAACGCCCTGTGGATGGCCTGCCTGCCACTGTCGTCGGTGCTGATGGCGCCGCTCTCCGGCTGGATGCTGGACCACGCGAGTTGGCGCTGGGTGCTCGTTCTGCAAGGGGTGCCGCCGCTGCTGTGGGCGGTGGTCTGGTGGTTCGCGGTCGCCGACCGTCCCGCGCGGGCCCGTTGGATCTCCCGCGCGGAGGCCACCCACCTGGAGCGCGCGCTCGCCGCCGACGAGGCCGCCAAGTCCCCCGCGGGCGGCGGCTCTTACCTCGGCGCGGTCCGCCAGCGCTCCGTCCTGGTCCTGATCGGCGTCTACTTCTTCTGGATCACCGGCTTCTACGGGTTCAGCCTGTGGCTGCCGGCCGTCATCAAGGAGCTCACCCACGACGGCTCGGCCACCGAGGTCGGGCTGCTGACCGCGATCCCGTTCGCCGTCGCCCTGGCCGCGATGATCGCCAACGCGGCCTGGTCCGACCGCACCGGCCGCCGACGGCAGGCGGTCGCCCTCCCCCTGGTCGTGGGCATCGGCACCCTCCTCCTGGGGCAGGCGGTGCACGGCGCGCTGCCGCGCATGGTGCTGCTCTGCCTTACCGCCGCCGCGGTCTACGCGCCCTACGGCCCCTTCTGGGCGATCCCCGGCCAGCTCCTCCGCTTCGAGGTGGTGGCGGTGGCGATGGGCCTGATCAACGCGCTGGGCAACCTCGGCGGCTTCGCCGGCCCGTACCTGGTGGGCTGGCTCACCGACGCCACCGGGAGCAGCCTGACCGGCTTCGCGGTGCTCGCCGGATTCCTGGCCGTCGCGGTCATTCTGGTGACGCTCGGGTTGCGGCCGGCCTCGTCACCGCCTCAGGGGCGCGCCCCGGAGATCCCCACGCCGACCGCCAACTCCTCACCACCTGAGGAGAGGTGACGGAGCAGGGTTCGGTGCGGGCGGGGTGGGGCGCGGCGGTCTCGGGGCGGCTCACGCGATTGGTGGCAAGGCAGGTTTTAATGGCTTTCGCCAGGGTGATTCCTGAAAAGGTCGATATCCCCCTCGTTACTCCTGAGGAGCAGACATGCGCATCCGCGCCGCGATCGCAGCCAGCGCCCTGGCCGCCACCATCGTCCTGGGTGGGGCGAGTGCCGCACTCGCCGGTGGGAAGCACCACCACCACAAGGGCTGGTTTGCCGGATACTCGTTTGACGCGGCCATCATCGATGGCAACCCGGTCTTCCACGAGGGTGCCCACAAGGGCGGCTTCGAGCACGGCAAGAGGCACCACGGCCTGAAGTGAGCGGCATAGCTCCTGCGCGACGACATCGGACACAGCAACAGCGGATGCCGGTCGGGAACCACCTGCGGGTGGCCCGGCCGGCATCCGTCGTAGGGGGCACCGGATCGCCGGCCGCGCGCTCAGGCGTCGGACGACGGCTGGTGCGGAGGGATCTCGGGGAGCGCGTGCAGCGCCAACAGGCCGCGGACGAAGCCCTTCCGGTCGGCCGCCGGGAGGCCGGCGAGCAGGCGTTCCTCGCCGCGTTGGATGTCGGCCCGGACGGCGTCCCGTAGGCGGCGCCCTTCTGGGGTGAGGGAGACCAGTCGGACCCGGCGGTCGGCGGGGTCGGGGCGGCGGCGGATCAGGCCGCGGGATTCCAGGTCGTCCAGGACCGGGATGATCCGGGTCTTGTCGGCGCGGATGGCCTCGGCCAGTGCGGCCTGGGTCCGGATCGGGGTCGCGTCGAGGCGCAGCAGCACCGAGTAGGCCCACATGGTCAGGCCGTGCGCGTCCAGGACCGGCCGCTCGGCGTCCACCAGGGCGCGGCTCAACGGGACGAGCATCGCGGCCAGATCGGGGCGGGCGCCCGCCGGTCCGGTGGTCGGGGTGTCCGCGGGGTCGGTGTGCTCGGGCATGCACAGGAAAATACCCCTTGACGGATGATGTGCTTGAGCGCATCGTAAGCGCATGCATATGAATAGCGAACGGGACGCGGAGCTGGACCGTCTGCGGGGGCTCAACGCCCGGGCGGTGCGCGGCGGTGTGGCGCTGGTGGACCGGTTGGCGCCGGGCGACCTGGCCCGGCCGACGCCGTGCGCGGGGTGGGACCTGGCGGCGTTGCTCGGTCATCTGACGGCCCAGCACCGGGGGTTCGCCGCCGCGGCGCGGGGGAGCGGGCGGGAGTTGGAGCACTGGGCGGTCCGGCCGCCCGGTGAGGACGTCGCGGCGGCGGCGGACGAGTACCGGCGCGCGGCGGAGGACGTCATCGCGGCGTTCGCGGCGGTGGACGACCCCGATCGCCCCTGCACGCTCCCGGAGTTCACCGGTGAGCAGACCTTCCCGGCCGTGCGGGCGATCGGCTTCCATCTGATCGACTACGCCGTCCACGGGTGGGACCTGGCGCGCACCCTGGAGCTGCCCTACGACCCGGACCCCGAACTCCTCGGCGCGGCCCTGCCGATCGCCCGCGCCGTGCCGGACGCCGGCAACCGGCTCGCCGACGGGGCCGCCTTCCGGCCCGGCCTGCCGGTGACGGGGGAGGCCGGGGAACTGGACCAGATCCTCGCGATGTTGGGGCGGGCGCCGGACTGGCGGGCGCCGGCGGGGAGCACGCCGTGCGGGGAGGGCGGGACGCCCGGCGTTTGGTGAACGGCGCATTGCCGCCGCGTACGGGGGAGTTGGGCCGCGGGGCTCGACCAAGGGGCGGCTGGTTTCGGCTCGTTCCTCGCGGGGACGTCAACAGGACGTTCCGCAAACTGTTGAAGCGGATAGGGGTGGGTGGGCGCCGCACGGGACCGCCTCGGGCGCCGTGCAGTCGGAAGCAGCGCGACGGAAGGAAGGCACGCGATGGGCAGGGCCACGGCCGTCAACGGCGTACTCGACGTACCCGTCATCGACATCTCCGCCTGGGCCGACGGGTCCGCCACGGACCGGGCCGGCATCGCCGCGGAGGTCGACCGGGCGGCGCGCACCGTCGGATTCATGCAGATCAGGGGGCACGGCGTCCCCGAGGGCGCGGCGCGGGCGTTCGCGGCGGCGCTGGACGCGCTCTTCGGCCTCCCGATGGACGGTAAGAAGGCGCTGCGCGCCCCGTCGCCGGACGTCAACCGCGGCTACACCCCGCCGCGCACCGAGAAGCTCAGCCTGAGCCTGGGCGTCCCCGCGGCGGCCGAGGACCTCTTCGAGGCGTTCAACGTCGGGGCGGAGGCCGCCGCGTTCCCCGGGCTCGACCTGCCCGAGGCGCACTATCCGGCCAACATCTGGCCCCAACTGCCGGGATTCCGGGCGACGGTGGAGGAGTGGTGCACCCAGGCCGGCGGGCTCGCCAGACGGCTGACCGGGATCTTCGCGCACGCCCTGGGGCTGGCGACGGACTACTTCGCACCGTTCACCGACCACTCCCTCGACGTGCTCCGGATGAACAACTACCAGCTCCCCGAGCGCGCACTCGTCGTCGACCGCGACCAGATGGGCATGGGCGCCCACACCGACTACGGTATCGTCACCGTGCTGTGGGCCGACCGGGTTCCCGGACTCCAGATCCTGGACACCGAGGGACGCTGGCACGACGTGCTGCCCGAGCCGGGGTGCCTGCTGGTCAACCTCGGCGATCTGCTGGCCCGTTGGACCAACGACCGGTGGCTGTCCACCCTGCACCGGGTGCTGCCGCCGACCGACGCCGGGGGGCGGATGGTGCGCCGCCGCTCCGCCGCGTTCTTCCACGACGGCAACTGGGACGCCGAGATCAGTTGCCTGCCCACTTGCGTCCCCGCCGGCGCAGCCCCGCTCTACCCTCCCACGACGGTCGGCCGGCACCTCGCCGAGAAACTGGGCGGCTCGCGCGCCGGAAGGCCCAACGCCAACTCGCCCCGCGAGGCCGCCCGACTGCTTGCGGCCCGGGGGGAGTGAGCGTCAATTGTGGTGTCGCTGGGGGCATCCTGCGCGAACCCTCGTGGTCCGTGTAGCTGTCGGTGGCGGGGAGCGGCATCCCTCCGTGGGGCGCACGGTCGCCCTCGGGCTCCCTCTCGCCTTCCGGCACGGTCGATGCCGGGCCGAGGGGGCGTCGGGGGCGGCGTGACGGATGGTCAGTCCAGGCCCTGGATCCGCCGGGCGACTCGGGTGTGCTCGCGCAACTTCTCCTCCAGGTAAGGTAGTTGGAGTTCGCCGCCGTCGACGAGGACCCGGCCGCCGACGACGGTGGACCAGGCGCGGGACGGGGCGCAGCGCAGCCACGCCTCGACCGGGTCGGTGAGCGCCCCGGCCAGCGCCACCTGCGGGGTGTCCCAGACGACGAGGTCGCCGCAGGCGCCCGGGCGCAGATGGCCCAGTTCGTCGGCCCGGCCCAGGCAGCGGGCCGAGCCGCCGGTGGCGAGGCCCAGCGCGTCCCGGGCGGTCATCGCCGCCGGGCCGCCGCGGTACCGGCCGAGCAGCAGGGCGCCGCGGGCCTCCAGCCACAACGAGGCGTGGTCGGTGGAGGCGGAGCCGTCACAGCCGAGCCCGACCGGCATGCCGAGGGCGCGCATCTCCTGGACCGCCGCGGTGCCGCCCGCGATCAGCATGTTGGAGCTGGGGCAGTGCGCCACCCCGACGCCCGCCGCGGCGAGCCGGGCGCGCTCGGCCCCGTTGGGGTGGATGCAGTGCGCGACCCAGGTGCGGTCGGTCATCCAGCCGACGGACTCGAAGTACTCGACCGGACGGCAACCGTAGGTTTCCAGGCAGTACGCGTCCTCGTCCGGGTCCTCGGCGAGATGGGTGTGCAGCCGGACGTCCAGGCGCTCGGCCAACTCGGCGGTGGCGGCCATCAGTTCGCGGGTCACCGAGAATGGCGAGCAGGGCGCGAGCGCGACCCGGGTCAGCGCGCCCGGGCTCGGGTCGTGGTGGGTGCGGACCAGTCGTTCGCTGTCCGCCAGCACCTCGTCGGCGGTCTGGGTGACCGAGCGGGGCGGCAGGCCGCCGTCCTCCGTCGAGCGGGTCATCGAGCCCCGGGTGGCGTGGAAGCGGAAGCCGAGGTCGGCGGCGGTGCGGATCTGGGCGTCGATCAGGCGGGGCCGCGGGTGGACGTAGTGGTGGTCCGTCGAGGTGGTGCAGCCGCCCATGAGCAGCTCGGCGATGCCGACGTAGGTGGAGAGGTGGACGGCCTCCTCGTCGAGCGCGGCCCACAGGGGGTAGAGGGTGGTGAGCCAGGTGAAGAGGGTGCCGTTGACGGCGGGGGCGTAGGCGCGGGTGAGGTTCTGGTAGAGGTGGTGATGGGTGTTGACCAGGCCGGGGGTGACCAGGCGGCCGGTGGCGCGGAGCGTGCGGGCGGCCCGCTCCGGCTCGGTGCCGGCGTGGCCGTACGCGGTGACGCGGCCGTTCCGCAGGGCGATCCAGCCGCCGGGGATCTCGGTGTCACCGTCGACGACCAGCAGGCGGGCGTCCCGGACGAGCAGGTCGCAGCCGGCGGTTGTGCTGAAGTCTTCCTGCTGATCGGGGAGTTGGTGGTCGGGCATGGGGGCTCCTGTGAGGCGGTGTGCCGGGGCGCCGGCACGGGGCTCGGGTGCGCGCGGGGCCCTGTACCGGTGTGCTGCGCGGACACCGGATCGGCACCGCCGGGGCGACCGGCGGGCGGGCGGTCCTCCTTCCGGTCGGGTCAACTCGACGGCGGCGGGCCGTCGTTGGAGCCCTGCCCGGATTTCCGCGGGCCAGTCGCGGCGCGGGCGGGCGGCGCGGGCCGGGGTTCCGCGGGCAGTGGACGCCGCAGGACGTAGCCGCCGACCGCGACCGCCACCGCGATGACGCAGCC
The DNA here is from genome assembly GCF_044769405.1 of Streptomyces sp. NPDC090442. Classification (NCBI taxonomy): domain Bacteria; kingdom Bacillati; phylum Actinomycetota; class Actinomycetes; order Kitasatosporales; family Streptomycetaceae; genus Streptomyces; species Streptomyces sp. NPDC090442. The sequence continues at coordinate 46,776 of NZ_JBIVXW010000036.1, read as the reverse complement.
CGCGAAGGTCAACCCGGCGCCGCGCAGCCCCAGTTGCAGGGAGAGCGCGCCGATGCCCACCACCGGCAGGGAGATGCCGAGGTAGGCGACGAGGAAGAAGGCGGAGAGGGTGCCGCCGCGGTGTTCCGGAGGGGCGGCGGCGCTCACCGCGGTGAGCCCGGCGCGGAACGCCAGGCCCTGCCCGGTGCCGCCGCACAGCGCGCCGACGACCAGTACGGGCAGCGAGGTCACCGCGAGCGAGGTGCCGACCAGGACCAGTCCCAGCACCAGGACCAGGCAGCCGGCCGGGAGGGCGGCGCGGGTGCCGATCCGGCCGGTCAGCGACTGGCCGAGGGTGGAGCCGAGGAAGACCGTGCAGACGACCGCCCCGGAGACCGCGAGGTTGTGTTCGTCGAGGGTTTCCGCGACGAAGCTGGGGGCGACCGCGGTGAAGAGCCCCAGCAGGGCGAAGCCGGCGAACGCGGCGACCGCGGCCGGCGCGAACACCCCGCGGACCTCCGGCGGCACCACCAGCCCCTGGGGGCGCAGCGAGCGGGGGCGGTGCGGGTGCGTGACGGTCTCCGGAAGCAGCCGGGTCACCACGGTGGCGACGGCCAGCAGGAGCAGGTGGACGAGGAAGGGCAGGACCAGTGGCCGGGGCGCGTACTGGGCGAGCAGCCCGGACAGCAGCGGGCCGCAGCCCAGGCCGCCCATGTTGGCGGCGGTCGCGGCGAAGCCGGCCGCGGACTCCCGGCCGGGGCGGGCCAGTTCGAGGACGGCGGCGGTGGCGGCGCCGCTGAACAGCCCGGCGGCGAAGCCGGACAGCACCCGGCCGAGCAGCAGCAACGGCAGCCCGCCCTCGAAGAGGAAGCACAGGGCGCTGGCCGCGGACAGGCCCAGCGCGACGAACAGCACCGGGCGCCGGCCGGTGGTGTCGGAGAGGTTGCCGGCGCCGAAGAGGACGGCGATCACGCCGAGGGCGTAGGTGGCGAAGACCACGGTCACCATCAGCTCGGAGAAGCCGAGCTGTTGGCGGTAGAGCCCGTAGAGCGGGGTGGGCAGGGTCGTCCCCGCCATGCCGATCGCGAAGACGGCCGCCGCGGCGGAGCTGCCGGGCCGGCGGCCCCGGCCGGTGCGCAGGGTCATGGCGTCAACGTACCCGCGCCCCGGCCGGGTCGGAACGCGGCGGCCCCGCGCGTGGCGGGGACACCGGTCCGGTCGGCTCAGCGTCGGGTCACCGCTTGGGGGTGTTGGCGGCGGTGACGTTGACGGAGGCCCAGGCGCGGTCGACCGTCTTGTACGCGGTGCTGCCCGCGCCGTAGAGGTCCTTGGCGGCCTGGAGGGTGGCGGTCCGGGCGCCGTGGAAGTCGGTCGTGGAGACCATGTAGCGGGTGAGCGCCCGGTAGAAGATCGCCGTCGCCCTGTCCCGGCCGATGCCGGTGACCTTGGCGCCGTCGTAGGTGGGGGAGTCGTAGGCGACCTTGCCGATGGTTTTCTTGCCGCTGCCCTCGGCCAGCAGGTAGAAGGCGTGCGAGGAGACGCCGGAGCCGGCGTGCACCTCGGTGTCGTAGGTGTCCTTCGACCAGTAGTCGACGGTGCCTTCGAGCTTGTCCAGGGACGGCTTGTCCAGGCGGCGCAGGAACTTCTGGGCCAGGCCCAGCTTTTCGCCCATCAGGTAGTTCGGCGGGTTCTTGGGGTTGTTCGTGGCGAACTCCACCGCGGTGCCGAAGATGTCGGCGAGCGACTCGTTGAGCGCACCCGGCTCGCCGAACTGGTGGCCCTCGGCGTCGACGCGGGTGGGCTGGAGGTTGGCGGTGGCGTTGACCACGCCGTGGGTCAACTCGTGGCCGGTGACGTCCAGGACGACCAGCGGCTTGTTGAACAACTCGCCGTCGCCGTCGCCGTAGAGCATGCAGCCGCAGTCCGGGGACCAGAAGGCGTTGCCGACCTTCTCGCCGTAGTGGACCAGGGCGTGCGCGCCGGCGCCGTCGTTCTTGATGCCCTTGCGGCCGAAGGTCTTCTGGTAGAAGTCCAGGGTGCTGGTGATGCCGTACTGGGCGTCGACCGCGGCGGTGGTCCGGTCGGCGGTGGTGCCGTTGCCCCAGCGGTTGGTGCCGTTGGTGACGGGCTTGCCCGCGCTGAACTCGTCGAGCGCCCTGCCGCCGGCGTCGCGGGTCTCGGTGTTGCCGCGGGTGGTGTCCTTGAGCACGAAGGCGTTCTTGGCGGTCTGCGTGGTGGACAGCGGGACGGTGCCGACGAAGAGGGCGGCGCCGCTGCCGGTGGCCGGGGCCGGGTAGCGGCCGGCCGCGGGCTTGCCGGGGGCGGACGGGGTGGCGGTCGCCGCGGCGCCGGGGTTCGGGCGCTCGCCGCGCTTGCGGAGCTCGTGCAGGACGGAGGGCGACAGGAACGGCTCGTTGACCGGGACGTTGCTGAGGACCTGGCCGCTGTCGGCGTCGAGGACGACGGTGCGGGCGCCGCCGCCGTCCGCGGTGCGGCTGTCGTCGACCTGCACCTGGTAGGCGAGCGCGGTGCGGCCGTCGCGGGCGTCGACGACGAGTTGGGGCGCGCCGGCGGTGCCCTGGGCCACCGAGGCGGCCTTGGCGGCGGCCTGACGGTCGGACAACTTCGGTTGGGCGGAGGGGAGTTCGACCTCGTGGCGGGCGGCTCGGGTCACGCCCTGGTAGGTGGAGTCGGCGCCGAGGTGGATGACCAGGTCGCCGCCGAGCACCGGCATGCCGCGGTGTGTGCGGACGAACCGCACGTGTCGGCGGCCGTCGGGGTCGACCAGGGTGTCGGTGGCCTTGAGGCTGTCCTGCTTGTCGACGCCCGTCGTCGCGGAGTGCGCGTAGGCGGCGGCGCGGGCCGCGTCCACGAGCGAGGGGGTGCCGGTGGCCGAGGGGGTGGCGGGAGTGGCGGGGGCCGCGACGGCGGCGCCCGCGGTGAGGGTGGCGGCCGTGGTGACGGCCAGGGCTATCGCCAGGTGGCGGCTGCGTATGTGGGGCCTACGCACAGATTCGTTCCCTTTGCGCTGTGGGCGGCGGAATGCGCCAACCGCCCGTACACGCGGTGGTGTTGCGCACCGCGGGGGCCGTCCGGCCCCGCACAGACCCTGATATGTCTGCCATGGGCATGTAAAGAGAAATGATCAACTTTCCATGCCGAGCAATCAAAAATTGACAATTGATCAGCTATGGGTAGTCAGAAGATGACCAATCGTGTTCTGGGGGAGGGGATGCAGGGGGCCGCGCCACGGTTGCCCGGTGCGGGGCGGGAGTTGCCGGCGCGACGGAACGGCGCACGGTACGAGGCCGGGACGGCAGCTGCCGTCCCGGCCTCCAGGTGATCAGGGTGCGCGGTGGCGCCGCGCCGGCCGCTAGCCGGTGCGGAAGAGCTCCTCCAGCGACGCCTGGGCCTTTTCGCCGCCGCGGACCGCCTCGACGACGGCCTGGTGGAAGGCCCGGCTGTCCTCCTCGGAGTGGCAGGGCACGGGGCTGCCGACCATGGTGTACCAGTCCGAGGACCCGGTGTACTGGACGGCGACGTGCGCCTCGTCCTCCGACCACGTGGTGTGGATGGTCAGATCGCCCTGCATCGGGCCGACCTCCTCGGTCTGCACCGCGCCGGGGCGGGCATGGATACCCACCGTGGTCCAAGATGCCCAGGTCATGTCGTTCCCCTCGGTCACATGGGCTCCGGCCGGCAGCCGGGCGCGGTGCTTCAAGTCTGGCACTCGACGTGCGGTGGCGCACCGCATCGACGGGCCGCCACGGCTCCCCCGCATACTGTCACCATCCTCGCCACCCGGCCCTCACCGGCTCGTCACGTCGCCGTCACTCACGGTGCCGACGAACCACGTCGCGACGGCGCCCAGCGCGTCGTCCGCCGCGGGTAGCACGCCGGCCGCGCCGAGGAAACCGTGGAACGCGCCCGGGCATTCGTCCACCCGCGCCGGGACGCCGGCACGGCGCAGCGCCCGCCCGTAGGCGCGCCCCTCGTCCCGCAGCGGATCGCACGCGGGCAGCACCAGCAGCGCGGGCGGCAGACCGGTCAGGTCCGCGGCCCGGCCGGGGGCGGCGTAGGGGTGTGCCGGGTCGCCCTCCGGGCCCAGGTACTGCTCCCAGTACCAGCGCATGTGGGCCGTGGTGTGGAAGAAGCCGGTGGCGTAGTCGGCTGCCGAGCGACCGGTCAGCCGGTGGTCGAGCGCCGGGTAGAGCAGCACCTGGGCGGCGAGCGGCGGGCCGCTGCGGTCCCGGGTCATGAGGGCGACCGCGGCGGCCAGGTTGCCGCCGCTGGAGTCGCCGGCGACCGCCACCCGGGCCGCGTCGCAGCCCAGTTCGGCGGCGTGCCGGGCCGCCCACCGGGTCGCCGCGTAGGCGTCCTCGGCGGCGGCCGGAAAGCGGTCCTCCGGGGCCCGGCGGTAGTCCACCGAGACCATCACCGCGCCGGTGCGACGGGCGAGTTGGCGGCACAGCCCGTCGTGGGTGTCCAGGTCGCAGAGCACCCAGCCGCCGCCGTGGAAGAAGACGACCAACGGGCGCGGGCCGGCGGCGGGGGCGGTGGGCCGGTAGATCCGCACCGGGAGGGCGGGGGCGCCGGGCGGCCCGGGGACGGTGCGGTCGACCGAGGTCGCCCCGCCGCTCTCCGGTTCGGGAGGGTCGGCCCGGGAGGCGCGGCGCAGCGCCGCGGCGTCCAACGGGCCGCGCGCCGGGTCCGGGAAGCCCGCGGCCATCGCGTCCACGATCCGCCGGGCCAGCGGGCCGAGCGGATCGTGGACGCCCGCCGCGGGTCGGTGCGGGGTGCCGGTCATCGGGTGGTCAGCCCCCCGTCCACCGCGAACTCCGCGCCGGTGACGTACCCGGACGCGTCGGACGCCAGGAAGCGGACCAGCTCGGCCACCTCGTCCGGGCGGCCGACCCGGCGCAGGGGCACCCGCGGCCATTCCTGTTCGCCGGGGGCCGGGCCCAGCACGTCCGCCACCATCGGGGTGTCGATCACGCCCGGGTGGACCGAGTTGACCCGGATCCGGTCCGCCGCCAGGTCCAGCGCGGCGGACCTGGTCAGCCCGCGCAGCCCGAACTTGCTCGCCCCGTACGCCGCGTGGCCCGGGATGCCGCGGAGGCCGGCCGTCGAGGAGATGTTGACGATCGAGCCGCCGCCCGCCTCCCGCAGCGCGGGGACGACCGCCCGGATGCCCAGGAACGGGCCGAGCAGATTGACCCGCAGCAGGCGGTCGAAGTCCTCCTCGGTCTCCTGGTCGACCGGCGCGGTGCGCCACAGCGCGGCGTTGTTCACCAGGACGTCCAGCCGACCGAAGGCGGCGACCGCGGTCTCCACCACCGCCCGCCAGCCGTCCGCCTCGGTGACGTCGTGCCGCACGAAGCGGGCCGCGTCGCCGAGTTCGGCGGCGAGCGCCCGCCCCTCCTCCTCGCGGACGTCGCCGAGCACCACCCGGGCGCCCGACGCCACGAACAACCGGGCCTCGGCCGCGCCCTGCCCGCGCCCGGCCCCGGTGACGACCGCGACCCTGCCGTCCAGCCGCACCCCGTCGCCGGTCATGCCCGCGCCTTTGGGGCCCGGAAGTGCGGGATGACCGTCTCGCCCCAGTGCCGGATGGTCTCCAGGCACACCTCCTGCGGCACGGTGCCCATCTGGATCAGGCACATCACCTCGTCCACCCCGATCTCCCGCAACCGCCCGACGTAGGCGAGGGCGTCCTCGGCGGTGCCGTAGGCGTGCCGGGCGTTGTAGGTGCCGGTGTCGACGGGGCGGGCCGGGATGTCGGCCTCGTGCAGCCTGGCGACCAACTCCTCGCGGCCCTGCGCCAGTGCGGCCACGTGGTCGTCGTGCTCGTCGTGGACGGTGGGCGCCGGGCCGTTGCCGTACCAGTGGGCGATCGCCTCGGCGAAGAACCGCTGGCCGCGGGTGCCGACGCGGTACGCGGCGGCGCCGTCGTCCAGCACCACGGTCGGGCAGAGCGCGGCGAAGTGGTCGTTGGCCGCGTCGGAGACGAAGCGCTCGCCGGTGCGGGTGGCGATCGCCTCGTCGTAGACCTCGCGCATGGTGCGCACGTCGTCGGCGCCGGCGAACCCCAACACCAGGGCACCGATGCCCAGTTCGGCGGCCAGCTTGAGGGTGTCGTGCTTGCTGCACGCCATGAACAGCGGCGGGTGCGGGGCCTGTACGGGCCGGGGAAGGATCGCGCCGGGGCCGATGTCGAGGGAGCCGTGCCACTCGAAGGTGTCGTTCCGCCAGGCATTGCCGACGATCCGCAGCGCCTCCTCCAGCTGCGGATAGGTGTCCTCGGGGCGGACCCCGAACATCGCCATCTCCTGCGCGGTGGCGCCCCGTCCGGCACCGAGGTCCACCCGGCCGCCGGAGAGCACGTCGAGCATCGCGGCCCGTTCGGCGACCCGGACCGGGTGCTGGTAGCCGAACGGCATGGTGACCACGCCGTGGCCGATCCGGATCCGGGACGTCCGGGCGGCGACCCAGGTCAGGAAGATCTCCGAGGCGCTCAGGTGCGCGTACTGGGTGAGCGAGTGGTGTTCCACCGCCCAGATGCGGTCGAAGCCCATCTCCTCGGCGTAGACGGCCTGTTCGACGCAGTCGTGGATGACCTGGCGCTCCCGTTCGGGCGTGGGATCGGCGAGCTGGGCCTCGAAGATCATCGAGAACTTCACGGAACTGCCTCCTCGTTCTGGAGGGGGAGTGGAGTATCTCTAATCGGAATATGTCTAGCAGGAACACGAGAGGAAGGGGAAGGGGCCTGACGATGTCCCGTCGGGCCCGGCCCGCGAGGCCGTAGACTGCGGAGCGTGACGGAGAAGAAGGCGCACGGGGCCGGGGACGACGTGGAGCGCCCGGCGCTGCCGGCGACCAGTTGGGCGGTGCTCGGACTCCTCTCGTTCGGCGAGGAGTTGTCCGGTTACGACCTCAAGAAGTGGTCGGACTGGTCGCTGCGCTCGTTCTACTGGAGCCCGTCGTTCAGCCAGATCTACGGCGAGCTCAAGCGCCTGGAGAAGGTGGGCTACGTCAGCTCCCGGATGGTCGCCCAGGAGACCGGCAACCGCGACAAGCGGGTGTACGTCATCACCGACGACGGCATGGCGGCGGTCCGGCGGTGGGCGCGTGAGGCCCCGGTGGAACCGCCGGTCCTCAAGCACGGGGTGATGCTGCGGCTGTGGCTGGGGCACCTGTTGGAGGCCGACCAGATGCGCGACGTGCTGGGTCGGCACCGCGAGTACGCCGAGACGATGCGCCGGCGCGCCGAGGCCGACGCCGAGGGTGCCCGCGCCGACGCGGCATGGGCCTATCCCGCGCTCGTCCTGAAGTGGTCCGAGCGCTTCTACGCCTCCGAACGCGACCTGGCCGACGCGATGTTGGCCGACCTCGACGAGCTGGCGGCCGCGGACAGCACCGACACCGAGACCCGCAAGCACCCGCAGGCGCGCCGGAAGTAGAGCAACGGGCCCACCACACAAGGCCGTTCGGGGGGCATGTCTTCCAGCGCCCACCCCCACTCACCAACACCGCACCCCAACTCCCCCTGCGCCGAAGGCGCAAACAGCAACCCCCACGGCGGGACAGCCGAAGACGCGCGATCAACCGGCCAGCACCCGCGCCCGACACTCGCCGGGACCACCCCACGCATCCCGCAACGGCCGCGCCTTCCGAATCCACAGCGAAAGATCCGGCTCGTCGGTATAGCCCACCGCACCGTGCAACTGGAGGGCGGCGCGCGCCGCGGCATAACCCGCCTCACCGGCCGCCACCTTCGCCGCGGCCACCTCCGCCCCGGCCGACAGGCTGCCCGCCCCGGCCAACGCCGCATCGTTGGTGAACGCCAACGCCCCCGCGTAGACCAACGGCTCGGCGAACTCCACCCCCATCAACGCATCCGCCAGCCTGTGCTTGACCGCCTGGAAGGATCCGATCGGCCGCCCGAACTGGGTGCGCTGGCGCACGTATGCGACCGTTCGGGCCAGCAGTGCCCGCCCCACCCCGACCGCCTGGGCGGCGGTGAGCAGCCGCGCGAGGTCGGTCGCGTGCCGGGCGGCCTCGGTGACCGCGGGGCCCCGGGCGAGCACGGTGCCGCCCAGCGGACGCGCGAGCCGCCGGGCCGGATCGAGTCCGGGCTGCACCGGCCCGTGGGCCTTGGTCCGGCAGAGCGTATCGCCCCGGACGACCAGCACGGTGTCGACGGCGTCCGCGTCCAGCGCGAACGGCTCGCCGTCCGCGCACAGTCCGACGACCGCGTCCCCGGCGGCGATCCGCGGCAGCCAGTCACCGGCCGCGGCGCCGTCGCCCAACCGGTGCAGAAAGGCCGCCGCCGCAACAGTCTCCACCAGCGGTCCGGGAACCGCGTGCCGTCCCAACTCGACGAAGGCGACGGCGAGTTCGAGGGGCAGCGAGCCCATGCCGCCGTGCTCCTCCGGTACCGCGAGGGCGAACACCCCGGTCCCGGCGAGCCGGGCCCACAGGTCGCGGCCGGGCTTGTGCTCGCCGGCGGCCCAGGCGCGGGCGGCGGCCGGGGCGTCGGCCGCCCCCAACAGGGAGTCCAGGGTGCGGCCGAACTCCCGCTGCTCGTCGGTCAGCAGGAAGCGCATCGGCGGTGCCCTCCCGCAAGGCCGGCCCGGGGCGCCCCGCCCCGGCGCGTGCGCATGCTCATGCCCTGGCCTCCTTCGGCAGGCCGAGCAGCCGCTCGGCGATGATGTTGCGCTGGATCTCGTTGGTGCCGGCGTAGAGGGGGCCGGCGAGGGAGAAGGTGTAGCCCTCGGCCCAACTGCCGTGCGCGGGCGCGTCGTCGGCGTCGTCGGCGAGGGCGCCGTACGGGCCGAGCAGGTCCAGCGCGGTCTCGTGGAGGGCGATGTCCAGCTCCGACCAGAAGACCTTGTTGAGACTGGATTCCGCGCCCAACGTGCCGCCGGCGGCGATGCGGGAGGCGTTGGCGTAGGTGAAGAGCTGATAGGCGCGGGCGCCGATCACCGCGTCGGCGACCCGGTCGCGCAGCGCGGTGTCGGTGGGGTCGGCGGTCTCCCGCCACAGCGCGGTGAGCCGGTCGGCGGCCGCGGTGAAGCGGCCTGGGCTGCGCAGGGTCAGCCCGCGCTCGTTGCCGGCGGTACTCATCGCCACCCGCCAGCCCTGGCCCGGCTCGCCGACGACGTCCTCGTCCGGGACGAAGACGTCGTCGAGGAAGAGCTCGGCGAAGGCCGGTTTGCCGTCTAGCCGGCCGATCGGACGGACCGTCACCCCCGGTGCGTCCAGCGGGAACATCAGATACGTCAGGCCCTGGTGCGGGCGCGGGGCGCCCGGTTCGCTGCGGAACAGGCCGAACGCGCGGTCGGCGAAGGCGGCCCGGGACGACCAGGTCTTCTGGCCGCGCAGCAGCCAGCCGTCGTCGGTGCGGACGGCGGTGGACCGCAGGGCGGCCAGGTCCGAGCCGGCCTCGGGTTCGGACCATGCCTGGGCCCAGACGACCTCACCGTTTGCCATCGGCCCGAGGACGCGGGCGCGTTGGTCCGGGGTGCCATGCTCGAAGAGGGTGGGGGCGAGCAGGTTGATGCCGTTCTGGCTGACCCGGCCGGGGGCGCCCGCGGCGTAGTACTCCTCCTCGAAGACCAGCCACTGGAAGAGGGTGGCGTCCCGACCGCCGTGCTGGGCCGGCCAGGAGACCACCGACCAGCGGTCGGCGGCGAGTTGGGCCTCCCAGGCGCGGTGCGCGGCGAAGCCCTCGCGGGTCTCCAGGGACGGCAGCGGCGTCGTGGGGACGTGCGCGGCGAGCCAGGCACGGGCCTCGGCCCGGAACGCGGCGTCGGCGTCGCTTGCGTCCAGGTCCATCAGGAACCGGCCTCCTTCATCTTCGCGATGTCCATCCCGCCGAGCGGGTCCCGGGCGGTCTCGGCGTTGTGGGCGTGCGCGAGGTGGTGCAGTCCGAAGACCGAGTCCAGGCCGGGGTGCAGGCCCTGGAGGTCCTCGGCCTGGTTGACCGCGCGCTTGGTCAGTGCCAGTCCCATCCGCGGCATCTCGGCGATCCGCTCGGCCAACTGCCGTGTGTGCTGGCTCAGTTCGGTGCGCGGGACGACGCGGTTGACCATGCCCAGTTCGTACGCCCGTTGCGCCGGCATCCGTTCGCCGGTGTAGAGGAACTCCTTGGCGATCCGCGGGGGCATCACCCACGGATGGGCGAAGTACTCGACGCCGGGGATGCCCATCCGGACGACCGGGTCGGCGAAGAAGGCGTCGTCGGCGGCGACGATCAGGTCGCAGATCCAGGCGAGCATCAACCCGCCCGCCACGCAGGCCCCTTGGACCGAGGCGATCACCGGCTTGGGCAGCTCCCGCCAGCGGCGGCACATCCCGAGATAGACCTCGGACTCGCGTGCGTAGCGGCTCTCCGCGCCGGCCTTGTCCGAGTGGTCCCACCACAGTCCGGCCCTGCGGTCGAAGGGGAGGTGGGCGTCCCGTCCGGGGCTGCCGATGTCGTGGCCGGCGGAGAAGTGCCGGCCCTCGCCGGCCAGTACCACGACCTTGACCCCGTCGTCGTCCGCGGCGCGGTAGAAGGCGCGGTCCAGGGCGTAAGTCATCGCGGAATTCTGGGCGTTGCGGTAGTCCGGGCGGTTCATGGTGACGGTGGCGACCGGGCCTTGCCGGGCGTAGCGCACCACGGGCGTCTCTTCGCCGGCGGTCATCGGCGACTCCTTCCCTAACAAGTGTTTGGTAGATTAATGTACGGCCATGAGTAGCGTCGAGGCCCCCGCCACCGTCGAGAGCTTCCGCACCGAGATCCGCGACCGGCGGGGCCTGGACTGCCCCCTCGCCACCGCCGGGCCCGACGAACTCGGCGACTGGCAGCGGCACTTCCTCATCTCCCGTGCCGACACCCGCTATGCGGGCTCCGGCGAGATCCAGCGGGACATCGTCGCCGAGCGGGGGCTCGGCCTGCCCAGGGAGGCGAAGCCATGACAACGCCGTCGTATGTGTCCGGACACGAGCTGCTCGCGGGGCGGACGGCCGTGATCACCGCCGCCGCCGGGGCCGGGATCGGCGGGGCCACCGCCCGCCGGTTCCTGGAAGAGGGCGCCCGGATCGTCGTCGGGGACGCACACGCCCGGCGGCTGGCCGAGAGCGCGGCCGCGCTGGCCGAGGAGTTCGGGCCCGACCGCGTCGCCGGGCTGCCGTGCGACGTGACGGACGAGGAGCAGGTGGCGGCGCTCTACGCGCTCGCCGAGGAGCGGCACGGCCGGCTCGACATCGTGGTCAACAACGCCGGACTCGGCGGCACCGCCGACCTCGTCGACATGACCGACGACCAGTGGGCGAAGGTCCTCGACGTCACCCTCAACGGCACCTTCCGCTGCACCCGGGCCGCGCTGCGCCGGATGAAGGCGACCGGCGCGGGCGGCGTGGTCGTCAACAACGCCTCCGTGGTGGGCTGGCGTGCCCAGCGCGGCCAGGCCCACTACGCCGCCGCCAAGGCCGGCGTGATGGCGCTGACCCGCTGTGCCGCCATGGAGGCCGCCGAGTACGGCGTGCGGATCAACGCGGTCGCGCCCAGCCTGGCCATGCACCCGCACCTGGTGAAGGTCACCACCCCCGAGCTGCTGGCCGAGCTGACCGAGCGGGAGGCGTTCGGCCGCCACGCCGAGCCCTGGGAGGTGGCCAACGTGATCGTCTTCCTGGCCGGCGACTACGCCTCGTACATGACCGGGGAGACCGTCTCGGTCAGCTCCCAACATGCCTGACGAGCGCCGCGGCCAACTCCTCGCCACCGCCGCGGAGGTGTTCGCGGCGCAGGGCTACAGCGCGACCACCGTCCGGCAGATCGCCGACGCCGCCGGCCTGCTCGCCGGCAGCCTCTACTACCACTTCGACTCCAAGGAATCGATGGTCGACGAGATCCTCACCGCCTTCCTGGACGAGCTGCGGGCCGGTTACGACGCGGTCCTGGCGGCCGGACTCGGCCCGCGGGAGACCATCGAGTCCCTGGTCACCGAGTCGTTCCGGCAGATCGACCGACACCGCCCCGCGGTCGCGATCTACCAGAAGGAGGCCCAGCACCTCGCCGACCGGCACCCGCGCTTCGGCTACCTCGCCGACGCCCGCCGGCGCTTCGCCCGGGCCTGGCTCGGCACCCTGGAACGCGGGGTGGCCGACGGGGTCTTCCGCGCCGACCTCGACCCCCGGCTGACGTACCGGTTCGTCCGCGACACGGTCTGGGTCGCCGCCTCCTGGTACCGGCCGGGCGCACAGCACGCCCCCGAGGAGATCGCCCGCCAGTACCTGTCCATCGTGCTGGACGGCATCGCCTTGCGGAGCTGACCGGCACGTCCGCAGAATCTGACCAAGGACCAAGGAGTTCACCATGTCCGAGGCATACATCGTCGACGCGGTCCGCACCCCGGTGGGGAAGAAGGGCGGCGGACTGTCCGCCGTCCACCCGGCCGACCTCGGGGCGCACGTGCTGACCGCGCTGGTCGCGCGGACCGGGATCGATCCGGCCGCGGTGGAGGACGTCGTCTTCGGCTGCCTGGACACCGTCGGGCCGCAGGCCGGGGACATCGCCCGGACCAGTTGGCTGGCCGCCGGGCTGCCGGAGGAGGTGCCCGGCGTCACCGTCGACCGGCAGTGCGGCTCCTCGCAGCAGGCGCTGCACTTCGCCGCCCAGGGCGTGCTCTCCGGCACCCAGGACCTGGTCGTCGCCGGCGGGGTGCAGAACATGTCGCAGATCCCGATCGCCTTCGCCAGCCGCCGGGCCGCCGAGCCGCTCGGCCTCACCCAGGGCCCGTTCGCCGGCTCCGAGGGCTGGCGGGCCCGCTACGGCGACCAGCCCGTCCACCAGTTCCACGGCGCCGAACTGATCGCCACCAAGTGGGGCATCTCCCGCCGGGACATGGAGGAGTTCGCGCTCCGCTCCCACCAACGGGCGGTCCGCGCCCAGGACGAGGGCCGCTTCGACCGCGAGATCGTCGCCTACGGGGGCGTCGCCGCCGACGAGGGCCCCCGGCGCAACACCTCACTGGAGAAGATGGCCTCGCTGGCCCCCGTCGTCGAGGGCGGCCGGCTGACCGCCGCGGTCTCCTCGCAGGTCTCCGACGGTGCCGCCGTCATGCTGCTCGCCTCCGAGCGGGCGGTGGCCGAGCACGGCCTGACCCCGCGGGCCCGCATCCACCACCTCTCGGTCCGCGGCGAGGACCCGATCCGGATGCTGTCCGCGCCGATCCCCGCCACCGCGCACGCGCTGAAGAAGACCGGGCTGACCCTCGACGACATCGATCTGGTCGAGATCAACGAGGCGTTCGCACCGGTGGTGTTGGCCTGGCTGAAGGAGACCGGAGCCGCACCGGAGCGGGTCAACGTCAACGGCGGCGCCATCGCCCTCGGCCACCCGCTGGGCGCGACCGGCGCCCGGCTGATGACCACGCTGCTCAGCGAACTGGAGCGCACCGGGGGACGGTTCGGCCTCCAGGTCATGTGCGAGGGCGGCGGCCAGGCCAATGCGACGATCGTCGAGCGGGTGTGACAGGACGTCAAAACATCGGAAACGCAGGGAAATTCGCGGACTGGTGGTCCGGGCTGGCGCAGCGGTGGTGCGTCGATCCGGGCCGTCGTCGTGACAGGTGTCCGGGTGTCCAGGCGTCCCGGCGCCCTGGCGTCTGGACGGGCGGTCAGCGGGGAAGATCCGCCAACGTCCGGTGTGCCTCGGCCATGACCCGGTCGACCAGTTCGGCGCACGACGGGAGGTCCTCGATCACCCCGGCGACCTGGCCGGAGGCCATCACGCCGAGGTCCGTGCGGCCGTCCACCATCGACGCCTTGAGCAGCATCGGGGTGTTGGCCGCCAACAGCACCTGACTCCAGGTCAGGTCCCGGCCGTGCTTCATCGCCAGTCCGTCGCGGACCAGTTGGGCCCAACCCAGCCCGGACAGTTTCCGGAACGACGCGGCGTGCCGTACCGCCGTCAGCAGCGCGGCGGCGCGTCCGGACCGTTCCAGGGACGCGACCAGTTCGCTGCGCAGCATCCGGTGGGGCAGCCCGTCGACCTTGGTGGTGACGGTGACGTCCTTGACCGCCGCCGCCAGATAGCGGGCCTGGACGGCCGGTGGCACGGTGCTGTCCGAGGTCAGCAGGAAGCGGGTGCCCATGGCGATCCCGGCTGCCCCGTAGGCGAGCGCGGCGACCAGGCCCCGGCCGTCGAAGAACCCGCCCGCGGCGATCACCGGGATGTCGACCGCGTCCACGACCTGGGGCAACAGCACGGTGGTGGCGACGCTCCCGGTGTGCCCGCCGCCCTCGCCGCCTTGGACGACCACCGCGTCGGCTCCCCAGGCCGCGACCTTCTCGGCGTGCCGCCGGGCGCCGATGGACGGGATGACCACCACCCCCGCGTCCTTGAGGCGGGCGATCAGCTCCCGGGACGGCGCCAGCGCGAAGGAGGCGACGCGCACGCCCTCGTCGATGATGATCCGGACCCGCTCGGCCGCGTCGCCCGCGTCCGCCCGGAGGTTGACCCCGAACGGCCGGTCCGTACGGGACGCCACCTCCCGGATCGCCGACCGCAGTTGCCCGGGGGGCATGGTCGCCGAGGCGAGGATGCCGAGCGCGCCCGCGTTGGCGGCGGCGGAGACCAGCCGGGGGCCGGCCACCCAGCCCATCCCGGTCTGCACGAGGGGATGCCGCACTCCGACCAGCTTCGTCAGCGGGGTGGCGAGGACGGGGGCCTCGCCGGCGTCGGCCCCCGCGGTCGCGGTGCCCCCGGTGGTCATGCCGGCACCTCGCGGTCGCGGAGCCCCTGCGGATCGATCACCTCGCGGATCAACCGCAGCTCCTCGGTGGTCGGTTCGCGGGTGGACGGCACCTCGTCCGGGCGGGCGAGTTCGAAGCCGGTGGCGTCCAGCACCTCCTCGACGGTGACGCCGGGGTGCACCGACGCCAGGCGCATCGAGTGGTCCGGGGTGGCGAAGTCGAGGACGCCGAGGTTGCTGACCACCCGCGGGATGCGGTGGTAGCGGGTGGCGGACGGTCCGGCGGCCGCCGCGTTGTCGTAGCCGACACCGCAGACCATGTCGACCCGCTCGACGAAGACCCGACGGGAGTGCCTGGGAACCCAGTAACTCGTCGGGTTGTTGAGGGAGTTGACGGGCGCGCCGCGGACACCGAGCAGCTGCCGGGTGGGCCGCTCCCAGTCACCGATGCAGGAGATGTTCTGGTTGCCGAACCGGTCGAGCTGACTGGCGCCCATCATCACGTGCCGTTTGCCGCCGGTGACCATGGCCAGGTGCTGGCGGTAGGGCAGCCAGCCCTCGGCCCGCCCGTCCAGGTCGACCAGCAGCGCCTCGCCGTCGGTGAGCAGCAGGTCGGGGGAGAAGGTGCGCTTGGCGAGCCGGGCGCCGATGGACGGGACGGTGCCCATCGGACTGGCGAGCACCTCGCCGTTGTCGCGCCAGGCATCGGCGCAGGCGAGCACGGCGTATTCGGCGCGACTGGTCATCGCTTCTCCTCGTGCCAGGTCTGGACGGCCGACTGGTAGTCCTTCTCGTCCCCGTGCAGGAACCGCGCGGCGAACTCGGGCCAGGGCGTGGCCGCATAGAGCTTCAGAAACGCCTCGTCGCGGTCGTAGTCCGGCACACAGGAGGTGAAGTGCGCGCCGTGCGGGGTCGCCACGACGCCGGTGACGGCATGGCGTTTGATCAGCAGGGTCTGCGGGGCGGTGGCGCCGAAGTCGTCCACCACCCGCTCGCAGGAGACATAGGCGGTGTCCGCCGCCGCGCAGAACAGGTCGTCGAAGTACGGGTCGGGGCCCAGGTACTGGCCGTTGCCGAGCCGGTCGGCGCGGTTGACGTGGACCAGCGCCGCGTCCATCCGCAGCGCGGGCGCGGCGACGAAGGTCTCGCCGTCCTCGTACGGCGAAGTGACCGTCCGCAGCTCGGGGTTGACCCGCATCACGTCCGAGCCCAGGCCGGCCCGGACGGGGAGGAACGGCAGCCGGTTGGCGGCCGCGTGCAGCCCCCACATGAACATCGCCTCGTCGAGCTCCCGCAGCGCGAACGCGCCCTGCTGGCGGGCCGCGCGGAAGTGCGGCTCCAGGGGTACCGAGTCGAGGGTGACGAACGCGGTGACCAGCCTGCGGATCTTCCCCGCGGCCGCCAACAGCCCCACGTCCGGCCCGCCGTAGGAGATCACGGTCAGATCGGTGACGTCGGACCGCAGCAGCGCCCGCACCAGCGCCATCGGCTTGCGGCGGGCGCCCCAGCCGCCGATGCCCAGGGTCATGCCGCTGCGCAGGCGCGCCACCACGTCCTCGGGGGCCATGGTCTTGTCGGTCATGAGCGTGCCTCCTTGCCGGCTGTGCCGAAGGCGTCGCGGACCCGGTCCGCGACCCCGCTGAGGTTGGCCTCGAAGGTGAAGCCCTGCTCGAAGCGGTAGCTGCGGCGGACGTCGACCGGGTCGATGCCGTTGAGGGCGGCCTTCGCGAGCCGCAGCAGGTAGCCGTCCTTGCGTGCGATCTCCCGCGCCAACTCCGTTGCTGCGCCGCGGAGTTCGTCCCTCGGCACCACCCTCCACACCGAACCGTGCGCGTGCAGCTCGTGCGCGGTGGCGGTCCGCGAGGTGAAGTACAGCGCGCGCATGAGGTGTTGGGGCACCAGCCGGGCGAGGTGGGTGGCGGCGCCCAGCGCGCCGCGGTCCAACTCCGGCAGCCCGAAGGTCGCGTCCTCGCTCGCCACGATCGCATCGGCGTTGCCGACCAGGCCGATGCCGCCGCCCAGGCAGAAGCCGTGCACGGCGGCGACCACCGGCACCGCGCAGTCGTAGACCGCGGCGAACGCCTCGGCGCAGCCGCCGTTGGCGCCGAGCAGCGCCCCGTGACCGCCGGTCGCGGTGTCCCGTTGCATCTCCTTGATGTCCACGCCGGCGTTGAACCCGCTCCCCTCGGCGGTGAGCAGCACGCAGCGGACGGCGGGGTCGCGACCGGCGGCCCGGACCGCGTCGGCGAGGTCGTACCAGCCTTGTACGGGAAGGGCGTTGACCGGCGGGAAGTCGACGGTGACGGCCGCGACGCCCCGGTCGGGCGCGGAGGTGGAGACACCCATGAGCAGATCAGCTACCTTTCCACCAAGCGTTTGTTAGGTAGCGAAGTTAGCAGCGGATCGCCCGCCGCGGGAGGTACCGGTTGTCCCTCACCCTCGATCTGACCGGACGCGTCACCGTCGTCACCGGCGGCACCAGGGGCGTCGGCGCCGGCATCGCCCGCGCGTTCCTCCGGGCCGGCGCGGAGGTCGTCGTCTGCGCCCGCCGACCACCGTGGGACCCCGTCGCCGCAGACGGCCACACCGCCCGCTTCCTCCCCCTCGACCTGCGCCAACCCGACGCCGTCCGGGCCTTCTTCGGCGCCGTCGCCGCCGACCACGGACGCCTGGACTGCCTGGTCAACAACGCCGGCGGGACCCCCTACCGGCTCCTCGACGAGTCCACCGCCGAACGCCACGCCCGGGTCCTCGAACTCAACCTGACCGCCCCCCTGACCGCCTCGCTCGCCGCGTACGAGGTGATGCGCCGACAGCCGGACGGCGGCTCGGTGATCATGATCGGCAGCGTCAGCGGCACCCGCCCCTCACCCGGCACCGCCGCCTACGGCGCCGCCAAGGCCGGCCTGGACAACCTGGCCCGCTCGATGGCCGTCGAATGGGCCCCGCACGTCCGCGTCAACACCGTCGTCCTCGGCATGGTCCGCACCGAACTGGCCGCCGTCCACTACGGGGACGAGGCGGGCGTCGCCGCGGTCGAGGCCACCGTGCCGCTCGGCCGGCTCGCCGAACCCGCCGAGATCGGCGACGCCTGCGTCTTCCTCGCCTCCGGCCGCGCCGGCTACGTCAGCGGTGCCAGCCTGCTCGTCCACGGCGGTGGGGAACGCCCCGCCTTCCTCGACGCCGCCACCGTCAACCACCCCAAGGAGCCTTGAGATGACCGGAATCTGCACCGGACGCGTCGCCGCCGTCACCGGGGCCGGCCGCGGCCTGGGGCGCGCCCACGCCCGCGCGCTCGCCGCCGAGGGCGCCGCCGTCGTCGTCAACGACCTGGGCGTGGCGGCCGACGGCGCCGGCGGCTCCGCCGGGCCCGCCCAGCAGGTCGTCGAGGAGATCCGGGCGCACGGCGGCCGGGCCGTCGCGCACACCGGCGACATCACCACCGACGAGGGCGCCGCCTCCCTCGTCGCCACCGCCCTGGACGCCTTCGGCCGCCTGGACGCGCTGGTGAACAACGCCGGCTTCCTGCGCGACCGGATGCTGGTCAATCTCGCCGAGGACGACTGGGACGCGGTGATGCGGGTCCATCTCAAGGGCCACTTCCTCCCGTTGAAGCACGCCGCCGCGCACTGGCGCGCCGAATCCAAGGCGGGGCGCACGCCCGACGCCCGGGTCGTCAACACCAGCTCCGGCGCCGGGCTGTTGGGCAGCGTCGGCCAGGCCAACTACTCCGCGGCCAAGGCCGGCATCCTCGGCCTGACCCTGGTCGCCGCCGCCGAACTCGCCCGCTACGGCGTCCAGGTCAACGCCCTCGCGCCGGCGGCCCGCACCCGCATGACGGAGCGCACGTTCGCGGCGGCGATGGCGCCCGTCGAGGGCGCGTTCGACGCGATGGCCCCGGAGAACGTTTCGCCGCTCGTGGTCTGGCTCGCGTCGGCCGAGAGCGCCGGCGTCACCGGGCGCGTCTTCGAGGCCGAGGGCGGCCGCATCACCGTGATGGAAGGCTGGCGACCCGGCCCGACGGCGGACAAGGGCGCACGGTGGGCCCCGGCGGAGGCGGGCGCCGCGGCCCGCGAGCTGCTCGCGGCGGCGGAGCCGGGGCGGGCGGCGTACGGAGTGAACTGAGCCTTCCCACGATGTTGGCCTCCCCGCCGTGGGGGTTGCTGTCTTTGCGCCTGCGGCGCGGGCGTTGTTGTCCGCTGCGCGGGCGGTGCCGCTGCGCGGGGCTGTCGGGGTGCGGTGACGGGCCTCCGGGGCAGGGTGTTCGGACTGCTTCGCTTTACGTCCGAACACCCTGCCCCTCCGGCCCGTCCCCTCCCGGGGAGGGGTGGGAAAAACCGGTGAGTGCCACGTCCCCTCCGGTGGGCCAACTCGGCTCTCTGGACTGAGTGGTGGCCGTCAGGGGCACCAACGACCGTTGCCAGAATGACGCGTCTGGACGGTCAGGGGACCACGAGGATCAGCCGTCGCCCAGAGACCCGCCCCCGCAGCCGACAGCCCCGCGCAGCGGATCAACGCGTCTGCGCCGCAGGCGCGAAGACAGCAACCCCCACGGCGGGGCAGCCGACAACGTGCGGGGCAAGACAGAGGCGCGGGCCAAGACAGAGGCGCGGCGCCGTTACAAATGGGGGAGGTTGACGACGACCGCCTCCTGCGTGCTGCGGGCGATCACCACCACCGCCTCCTCCTCGGGGTGGGGGTTCTCCTCGCGGTGCGGGACGTACGGCGGGACGAAGACATAGTCGCCGGGAGAGGTCAGCAGGCGGATCTCCTCGCCCGACTCGTCGGCGAAGACGAACTCCGGGTTGCCCCGGACGACGTAGATGGCCGTTTCCGAGTGGCCGTGGTGGTGGTTCGCGGAGGAGGTCGCGGGAGCGACATGCGTCTGGCCCATCCAGAGGCGTTCCGAGCCGACCCGTTGCCCGCTGATCGCGGCGAAGCGCCGCATGCCGCCGGTCTGTGCGGTGTCTCCGTCGAGCGCGTCGGCACGGACGTGGTGCAGGCGCGCCCGTAGCGGTGCGGGATCGTCCCGGTCGGTGGCGGGGGAGTCGGTCAGGTGCGGGTGGAAGGCGTCGCCCGGCGTCGCGCCGGCGGGCGACGGGTCGGGCGGAAGAGCGTGGTCGGGCGCCGTCATGGCGTTCCTCCTCGAGGCGACGGGCTTAGCCGATCGCCACATGCTCCCATCGGCTCGCGGACCTCCGTGGCCCTTCGGCCGTGACCGCCGCGTTGACGCGGAACGGCCACGGCAGCAGGACCGGCGAGGGGCGGCCGGGCGCGACCGTGCGCCGGGACGAGCCGCCGGGGCCGGGGGTCGAGTGGGAGTCCGGGGCGGCGGTGCAACCGGCGGCGGCGAGGGAGGCGGCGGCCAGTGCGGTGGTGAGGAGGGGCGAGATGCGGCGCACGGTCTCACGGTGGGGGACGGGCCGCGGGGCGCCAAGCGACGCGCCGGGCGGTCACGCGGACGAACGACAGGGGTGGGCCCCGGCAGGTCCGTGCCGGGCGGCCGGGCCCGGCTCCGGTTAGCGTCGAGTCGACGTCGGGCGAGGGAGAGGTGGGCGCGTGGCCATCTGGGCGGCCGTCGTGTTCGCGGTGCTCGCGGCGGGGTGCAACGCGCTGTCCACCGTGCTCCAGCGCCGCGCGGCGCGCACCGTGCCGGTCTCCCCGCGGCTCCGGTTCGGGCTGATCGCCGATCTGTTGCACCGCGCGGTGTGGCTCGCGGGGATGCTGATGGTGTTGCCGGCCGCCGCGTTCCAGGCGCTGGCGCTGCTGCTGGGCCCGCTGTCGGTGGTCCAGCCGATCTTCGTGCTGGAGCTCCCGTTGGCGCTGCTCATCGCCCGGGTGTTGCTGCGCGGGCCGACGCCGGCGCGGATCTCCCCGGCCGGTTGGCTCGGGGTGGGGCTGATGGTGCTGGGGCTGGCGACGGCGCTGGGCGCCGCGGCGCCCACGGGCGGCCGTGACTACGCGCCGCTGAGCCGTTGGGTGCCCGCGCTGATCGCCTGCGTCTCGATGATCTGCGTGACGGTCGCCGCGGGGCTGCGCCGCGGGGCCGGCAGCGTCCGCGCCGCCTGCTTCGGGGCGGCCGCCGCGGTCGGCTACGCGCTCACCGCCGCGCTGCTCAAGGACGCCACGCACAGTTGGCAGCACGGCGGACCGGCCGAGTTCTTCACGTCCTGGCAGAGCTACGGCTTCGCGGTCAGCGGCGTCGTGGCCCTCTTCATGATGGAGAACGCCATGCAGTCCGGGCCGTTGACCGCCTCCCAGCCGGTGCTCACCCTGGGGGACGCGCTGGTCAGCCTGTCCCTGGGGGTCACCCTCTTCAACGAGCGGGTCCGGGCCGGTTGGTGGCTGATCCCGGAGGCGGTGGGCGTCGGCCTCGTCCTGTGGGGCGCGGTGCTGCTCTCCCAGGTGTCGCTCGCCCGCGACCTGGCGACCGGTCAGGCCGGTGAACCGCTGCCCCGGCCGCCGCGCGCCCGGTCCCGGCGCCGGGATTGACCGGTCAGCCCGCGTACGCGGGGGCGAGGGCCGACGTCATCAGCCGCCGGGCGGTGCCGGTGCCGTCGGCCGGGACGGTCCACAGGTCCGAGCCGTAGTCGCCGGGCAGCGCGTAGTCGAGGGTGTGGTCGTCGGACCAGAGGGCCTGGTCGTCGATGTTGCGGCGCTCGGCGGTGGCGGTCTCCCGCAGGGTGGCGAGGTCGAGGACGTACAGCCGCCAGGGGGCGTCCGGGGAGGCGCCCAGGACGCGCTTCTTGTACGCGATGCGGGTGCCGTCGGGGGAGAGCGAGGGACATTCGACGTTGGGGTGGAGGGTGGTGAGGGTGCGGGTGGTGCGGTCGCCGCGGACGAGGTAGGTGTGGCCGGCGGTGGCGAGGGTGGCGTAGAAGCGGGTGTCGTCGGCGAAGGTGACGCCCCAGATGTTGATGTCCGAGGCGTGGTACGGGTGGCCGTCCTTGATGACGGCGTACTCCTCCAGGTTGTCGTCCAGCGCCCAGGTGCGGGTGTCGGCGAGCGCGGTGCGGGTGGAGAAGGCGGTGCCCGCGTACGAGTCGCCGCTGACGAAGACGGTCCAGGCGACCGTGTGGCCGGAGGGGGAGACCCGGGCCCGGGTGGGGATGCCGGGCGCGGGGAAGCGGTGCCGCTCGCGGAGGTGGGCGTCGAGCACCACCGCCCGGTAGCTGTCGGTCAGCGCGCCGCGCTCGGCCTGGAGGCAGATGCCGGTGCCGGCGGCGGCGTGGAAGCGCAGGCACCGCACGCCGGAGGCGGTGCGCGGGCCGTCGGGGCGGCCGGCCGGCACCGTGGCGAGCTCGTCGCGGTGCGGGCCCCAGGCCAGGTTGCGCACCAGCAACTGCCGCCCGCCGGACGGGCGGAGGGTGACCGCGCCGGCGCGGACCGGCGGGCCGCCCGCCTGCTGCCGGTCGCGCACGGCGGACCGGTCGGCGGCCCGCAGCACCGCCGCGGTGCCGACCGTCCCCAGCAGCGCCACCGCGAGCAGCAGCACGGTCAGGCGGGTCGTGCGGTTCATCGAAGTGCTCCTTCGGGGGTGCGGTGGTCGTCGTCGGTGCCGGCGGTCCGGAGCAGGCGCGCGGCGAGCAGGGCAGCGACGGCCAGCGCCGCCGCGGCGACCGCCAGCGCGGCCCGCCCGTCCCACCGGCTCCAGGCCGCGCCGAACGCCAGCGAGCAGACGAACCGGGCCAGGGCCTGGCCGGTGCCCACCAGGGCCTGCCCGGCGCCCAGGTGCTCCGCCGGGACCGCGCCGGCGGCCGCGGCCGCCAACACCCCGTCGGTGGCGGCGTAGAAGGCGCCGTGCAGCACCAGCACCGCGACCACCGTGGCCGGGCCGCGCGACGGGCCGAGCACCAGCCCGTACGCCAGGAGCAGCGCGGCGTGGCCGGCCAGGAAGAGCCGGCGGCGGCCGACCCGGTCGGCCAGGGCGCCCAACGGGACGGCGAGCAGCAGGAAGACCGCGGCGGTGCCGAGCGGCAGCAGCGGGAACAGGCCGGCGGGCACGCCGAGTTCGCGCTGGAGGAGGAGGTACAGGAAGGCGTCGCTGACGGTGGTCAGGCCGAGCAGCGCGGCGCACAGCGTCAGCCGTCGGAGTTCGGGGCGGCGCAGCAGGGCCAGCGAG
This sequence comes from Streptomyces sp. NPDC090442, assembly GCF_044769405.1. Taxonomy (NCBI): domain Bacteria; kingdom Bacillati; phylum Actinomycetota; class Actinomycetes; order Kitasatosporales; family Streptomycetaceae; genus Streptomyces; species Streptomyces sp. NPDC090442. The sequence goes on along the minus strand of NZ_JBIVXW010000036.1, from coordinate 23,934 downwards.
TCGCGCAGTGCGGGCCGCGGGGAAGCGGGGGCGGGGGTGCGGGCGGCGCCCGCGCGGGCGGGGACGAAGAGCACCAGTACCAGCACGCCCAGCGCCGCCACACAGGCGCTGACGGTGAACACCGCGTCGTACCCGTCCACCGCGACCCGCAGCACCGCGAACGCGACCAGCGGGCCGAGCAGCGCGCCGGCGGTGTCCATGGCGCGGTGCACCCCGAACGCCCGGCCGCGCTGCTCCGGCGCGCTGGCCAGCGAGATCATCGCGTCCCGGGGCGCGGTGCGCAGCCCCTTGCCGGCCCGGTCCACGGCCAACACGGCGCCGATCGCCGGCAGTCCCCGGGCGATCAGCAGCAGCGGCTTGCACACCGCCGACAGGCCGTAGCCGATCCCGGCGACCACCTCGTGCCGGCGCCCGCCGCCGTCCGCGAGGTGGCCCCCGGCGAGCCGGACCAGCGCCCCCACCCCGTTGTTGAGGCCGTCCAACAGGCCGAAGCCGAGCGGTGACAGGCCGAGCGCGGTGATGACGTACAGCGGGAGGACCGCGGTGACCATCTCCGCGGAGACGTCGGTGATCAGGCTGACCGCGCCGAGCGCCAGCACCGTGCCGGGCACCGCGGGCCGCCGCCCCGGACGGGTGCGGTCCGGGGCGGCGGCGGTACCCGGGTCGGGCGCCGGGTCGGCGGTGCGGGAGTCCGCGAGGTACACCGGCGTCAGTTCCAGATGCCGGTGATGTCGGCCGCCGCGGCGGCGTTGCCGGCGTGCGCGGTGAGCCCGGCCAGGTCCTCCAACGTGCGCAGGACGTTGTAGTGGTTGTAGGTGGTGTCGGTGGTGCTGCCGGGCGCCACGTGCGCGCCGTAGAAGAGCGTCGGGATGCGGTTGCCGGACAGCCGGTCGTCCTCGTCGAAGGTGACGGCGAGGATGCTGTTGTGGCTCTTGGCCCACTCCGCGTAGCCGGCGAGGTTCTCCTTGAGCCAGCCGTCGCCGGTGGCCACCGAGCAGTCGTGCATGTCGTTGCACAGGTCCGGGATGACGAACGAGACCTTCGGCAGGGTGGTGTAGTCCGACGGGAACTGGTCGAAGGACTGCGCGGTGTCGGTCGGCACGTTGCCGAAGCCGAACCACGGGTTGTGCTTCTGCGCGTACCGCCCGCTGCTGCACACCGTCGAACCCTGCTCCGGCAGGCCCTCGTTGTAGCTGCCCCAGCTCTTGCCGGCGGCGATCAGCTCGGAGGCCAGGTTGGGCGCGGTCATCGAACCGACCGACACGCAACCGTCGTCGGTGCGCCCCTGGTTGGAGCCGGAGAACAGCATGTAGTAGTTGGGCTCGCTGGGGTGGGTCAGGGCGTGCGACTGGGTCAGGTCGGCGCCGCCGGCCTTGAGGGAGTTCAGGTAGGGGGCGTCGGAACTGCCGACGACCTGGTCGTAGGCGTGGTTCTCCAGCACCACCACGACCACGTGGTCGGGGGCCGGGAGCCCGGCGGCCTGTGCGCTGGCGGTGGCGCCGGTGGTGGCCCACAACCCGAGCGAGGCGGCGGCCAGCGCCGCCGCGCCGGCCAGCGCGGCGAGGGAACGCCGGTTGCGCTTGCGCGCGTTGACTGCGGTCATGACTGTCCTCCGGACGGAAGCGAGGGGCGTGCGGGGGAGGGGCGCGGTAACCCTAGAAGCCGCCGCACGGATTCGGCCGCGTCCGGAGGATGAAGAACAGGCGAACGAATGGCCTTGGGGAGTGCGGTGCGATGCCCCGTCAACTGGTGGTCAATGCGGGGGAGTTCCTCTACCGCGGGGCGGCTGTGCGGGTCGCCCGGGCGCCGGATTCCCTCCGGGGCCCGGGCGGTTCGCCGGGCGTGCCGGGGCGTCAGGCGGCGGTGCGCGGCGCAGCGGGGGTGTCGCCGTGCACCGCGTGCAGGTACAGCAGCAGGGTGTCGACGGTGAAGTACGAGCTGTACGAGATGTCCGGGGTGTCCCCGCCGGTGTGGTAGCCGCCGATCACGCCGATCACGGCGTAGCCGTGGGAGTCCCGTACCAGGAACGGCCCTCCGGAGGTGCCGCCGACGTAGCCGGCGCAGGGGATCTCCAGGAAGTCGCCGGGGGCGGCCGGGTCGGTGCTGGTGTAGCGGTGGGTGGACGAGGAGCAGTCCAGCGGCTCGGGGTAGTGGGCGTCATCGCTGCCGGGGTAGCCGACGAGCCGGACCCGGGGGTGGTCGTAGCCGGGGTAGGCGAACAGGTCGAAGCCGCCGGTGACCCGCTGGACGCGGGCGCCGTCCTCGCGGGGGCCGACCCGGACGACCGCGTAGTCCCAGCGGGCGCCGCCGTCCGTGCCGAGGTCGTAGTAGTGCTGGTCGAGGTAGATCCGCTCGACCGGGTAGATGCCGTGCGGCTTCTGGCCGTCGTGGTACTGCGGCACGAAGGACAGGTACTTCTTCGGGTCGGGGGAGCGCAGGCAGTGCCCGGCGGTGAGCACGAGGTCGCGGTGCGGGCTGCGGAGCACCGTTCCGCCGCAGAACCGGCCGGTGTTGGTGCCGTCCGTCCAGAAGAACGTGCCCACCTGGGGCAGCCCTTGGAAGGGGTGGCTGGGCGGCGCCGGCGGGGCGGTCGTCGCCCGCGGGCCCAACGCGCCCTTGTCCACCACGGGTTCGGCGGCCTCCATGCGGTGCGCGGTCCAGTACGCGTCGACGTCGGAGGCCGGGTCGCCGACGGCGTGCGCGGGCGGCGCCGGTACCGCGAGCAGCGCCAGCACCAGCACGAACAGGGCGGCGAGCGGCACGGGGGCGGGGCGCCCGCGGGCGGCCAGGGGTCTGCCCATGGTCGGGTTCCTTTCGGGGGGAGACGACGTGCACGACGGGATGCGGTCGGGGCCGTGCGGTCCGGGTGCGGTGCCGGGGTGGGGGACGCCGGCTCACCGCCCGGCGGTCGCGGTGTGGGGGCCCGCCCACTCAACTGGGCGGGGCCTGGGGCCTGTCCGACGGGTCAGGGTCGGACGGGTCCCAGGCCGACATGGTCGTACGCCGGTGGGCGGCTGACCAGAGGGGGCGTCATCCCTTCTCCGTGGCGCCCCCGCCCGTTTCCCCGGCCGTGTCGTCGAGTTCCGCCAGAATGCGCTCCCGGTCCTCGTCCAGGGCCGGGATGCGGTCCATCCGGGGCTCCCGGCCGGCGACGGTGACCGGCGGCAGCAGCGCCCGCAGCGGGCCGACGGGGGAGTCCACGGTGCGCCAGCGGTCCCGGGCGGCGAGCTGCGGATGGTCGGTGAACTCCGCGACGTCGCGCAGCCGTCCGTGGGCGATCCGGGCTCCGGCCAGTCGCCGTTCGATCTCCTCGGCCGGCAACGCGCCGAACCGCGCCTCGATCCGCTCGCGCAGCGCCGCCCGGTTGGCCACCCGCGCGGAGTTCCGGGCGAACCGCGGATCGGTCGCCAACTCCGGCCGCCGCAGCACCTCCCCGCAGAACGCCCGCCACTCCCGCTCGTTCTGGACGCCGAGGAAGATCCGGGTGCCGTCGGCCGCCGGGTACGGCCCGTAGGGGGCGATCGCGGCGTGTTCGGCGCCGGAGCGGGGCGGGGTGGTGCCCCCGTAGCCGGTGAAGTAGGCCGGGTAGCCCATCCATTCGCCCAGCGCCTCCAGCATCGACACCTCGAAGGCGCCGCCCCGGCCGGTCCGTTCGCGCTCGTAGAGGGCCGTCAGGATGCCGCTGTAGGCGTACGTCCCGGCGGCGATGTCGGCCACCGGTATGCCGATCTTGGCCGGTTCCCGCTCGGTGCCGGTCAGCGACATCGCCCCGGCCTCGCACTGCACCAGCAGGTCGTACGCCTTCTCCTGCTCGTACGGGCCGCCGGTCCCGTAGCCGGAGATGCCGCACACCACCAGCCGGGGGTGCGCCGCGAGCAACTCCCCGCCGGACAGGCCCAGTCGGTCGACGGCGCCCGGCGCGAGGTTCTGCACGAAGACGTCGGCGCGGGCGATCAGCCGCCGCAGCACCGCCGCGTCCCCGGGGTTCTTGACGTCCAGCGCGATCGACTCCTTGTTGCGGTTGAGCCAGACGAAGTGGCTGGACATCCCGCGCACCGTCTCGTCGTAGCCGCGGGCGAAGTCGCCGGTCCCGGGGCGCTCCACCTTGATGACCCGGGCGCCGAGGTCGGCGAGTTGACGGGTGGCGAAGGGCGCGGCGACGGCCTGTTCGAGCGCGACCACGGTGATGCCGTCCAGGGGGAGAGGGAGCATGATCGGACCTTTCCGGAAAAGACGGGGCCGGGGCGGCCGGTGGGGGTACCTATCTGCGCATGGATCCGATCGACGGATCCCCGGATCCGGCAGGGATCCGGTGGCACCCCCACGCATCCGCAGGAGTCACCATGACAGCCGACCGGCACGGACACGCCATGACCGACACCGGCGCCGAGGCCCTCGGCCACTACGAACAGGCCCTGGACGACCTGCTGTTCTTCCGTCCCAGGATCGAGGAGACCAGCAAGGCGCTGCTGGCCGCCGCGCCCCGCTCGCCCATCGGGCACGCCCTCGCCGCCTACCTGGGCGTGCTGGGCACCGAGGAGCAGGGCGCCGCGGCCGCCAAGAAGACCTTCACCGCCTTCCGCACCGGCCTCGACATCGACCGCCTCACCCCGCGTGAGCGGATGCATCTGGCCGCCGCCGAAGCCTGGTTGGACGGCGACTACCGCACCGCCGGCCGGACCCTCGGCGAGATCGCCGTCGCCCACCCCCGCGACCTGCTCGCCCTCTTCGCCGGTCACCACCACGACTTCCTCACCGGCGACGCGCTGCGGCTGCGCGACCGGGTCGGCGGCGCGCTCGACGCCTGGGACGAGGACGACCCGCACTACGGCCCGCTGCTCGGCATGTACACCTTCGGCCTGGAGGAGAACGGCCACTACGAACACGCCGAACAGACCGGCCTGGCGGCCCTGGAGCGGCACCCGCACGACGTCTGGGGCATCCACGGCGTCGCGCACACCTACGAGATGCGCGGCCGGTTCGTCGACGGCGCGCGCTTCCTGGACGCCCGCACCGACGCCTGGTCCGAGGGCACCCTGCTCACCGTCCACAACTGGTGGCACTACGCCCTCTACACCCTGGAGACCGGCGACACCGCCCGCGTCCTGGACATCCACGACGCCGCGGTGCACCACGAGGACTCCGGCGACGTGGCCATGGAACTCATCGACGCCGCGGCCCTGTTGTGGCGGCTGTACCTCGCCGACGACGACCAGGGCGCCCGCTGGGCGGCCGTCGCCGACGCCTGGGAGCGACGGGACGACGGCCCGCACTACGCCTTCAACGACGCCCATGCGGTGATGGCGTACGTCGGCGCGGGCCGCCTGGCGCGGGCCGAGCGGCTCATCGCGGACCGCGAGCGCTGGCTGGCGGCCACCCCGGCCGGCCCCGCGCCCGCCAACCGCGCGATGACCGCCGGCGTCGGCCTGCCCGTCTGCCGGGCCCTGGTCGCCTACGGCCGACGGGACTTCGCCGCCGTCACCGACCTGCTGCTGCCGATCCGGCACCGGCTGAACGACTTCGGCGGCAGCCACGCCCAGCGGGACGCGGTCCAGCGCACCCTGGTCGAGGCCGCACTGCGGGCCGACCGGCACGACCTGGCCGGCACCCTGCTCAGCGAGCGCAGTCGGCTCCGCCCGATCTGCCCCTACAACTGGTCGGCCAAGGCCCGGTTGGCGGAGCGGGCGGGCGACCCGGAGCGCGCGGCGGTGGCGCGGGAGCGGGCGCGCGTCCAGGCGGCCGGCCGGGTGGGGACCGTCTGAAGCGGGCCGGGGCGGCTCAGGCCAGCAGTTGCTCCGCCCAGATGACCTTGCCGTCGGTGGTGTAGCGGGTGCCCCAGCGGTGGGTGAACTGGGAGATCAGGAACAGGCCCCGGCCGCCCTCGTCGGTGGTCCGCGGATGCCGCAGGTACGGGGAGGTGCTGGAGCCGTCGCACACCTCGCAGATCAGGGTGTGCTCCAGGATCAACCGCAGCCGGATCGGCCCCGACCCGTACCGGATCGCGTTGGTGACCAGCTCGCTGACCACCAGCTCGGTGGTGAACTCCAGCTCCGGCAGCTCCCATTCGGCCAGTTGCCGGGCGGCCATCTCGCGGGCGCGGCCCACCACGGCCGGGTCCGCGTCCAGTTCCCAGGCGGCGAACCGGTCCGGGGCCAGGCCGCGGGTCCGGGCCAGCAGCAGCGTGATGTCGTCGTGCTGCCGGCGCGGCATCAGGGCGCCGATGACCGACTCGCACAGCGCGTCCAGGGACTCGCGCGGCGCGGCGAGCGCGCGCAGCAGCCGCTCCTTGGCCGGTTCGCCCGTCCCGGCGGCCGCGCCGGCCAGCAGCCCGTCGGTGTAGAGCGCCAGCACACTGTCCTCCTTGGCTGCCACCTCGACGGCCTCGAACGGCAGCCCGCTGACGCCCAGTTGGGGGCCGACCGGCAACTCGGCGAAGGCGGCGGTGCCGTCGGGGGCGACGATGACCGGCGGCGGGTGTCCGGCGCTGGCCGCGGTGAAGCAGCGGCCGACCGGGTCGTAGATCGCGTAGAGGCAACTGGTGCCCACCGCGCCGGCGTCCGCGCCCTGGCCGCCCTCCTGTGACACCCGGCCGACCAGGTCGTCGAGGTGGGCCAGCAGCTCCTCCGGGCGCAGGTCCAGGGCGGCCAGCGTCTGCACGGCGGTGCGCAGCCGCCCCATCGTGGCGATCGCGCCGATGCCGTGCCCGCGCACCTCGCCCACCACCAGTGCCAGCCGCGCCCCGGACAGCGGGATCACGTCGAACCAGTCGCCGCCCACCCCCGCCAGCTCGTCGGCCGGCCGGTAGCGGGTGGCCAGCGACAGGGCGCTGTGGTCCTGCACGCCCTGCGGCAGCAGGCTGCGCTGGAGGGTGAGCGCCGCCTCCCGTTCCCGGGTGTAGCGGCGGGCGTTGTCCAGGCAGACCGCGGCCCGGGCCACGAACTCCTCGGCCAGCCGCAGGTCGTCGGGGCCGAACGGCTCGCCGCGCGCGCCGCGGAAGAAGCTGGTGACGCCCATCGTCGTGCCGCGGGCCCGGATCGGGACCACCATCGCGGTGTGCAGGCCCTGTTCGCGCAGCGCCCGGCGCCGGCCGCCGGGCACGTCCGCGGCCCACTCCTGGCCGTGCGGGTCCAGCCACTCCATCCGCCACGGCTTGCCCTCGGCCAGCGCGCGGATGGGCGGGGACCAGGAGTGGTACGAGGCCAGGTCCCCGACGTCGACGACCGCCTCGGGGACGCCCGCCCGGGCGGACTGCTGGCCGCCGCGGCGCAGCGCGACCCGGTCCGCGTCGCCGGGCGGCCCGGTCAGCGGGTCGCCGCCCCGGATCACCGAGTCCAGCAGGTCGACGGTGACGAAGTCGGCGAGGTCGGGCACCGCGACGTCGGCGAGCTCCTGGGCGGTGCGCAGCACGTCCAGGCTCTGGCCGATGGCGGTGCCGGCCCGGTCCAGCAGGATCAGCCGCTGGCGGTTGCGGTACCGCTCGGTGATGTCGATGACGGTGTAGCAGACGCCGATGGGGCGGCCGTCGCCGTTGTCGAGCCGGACGAAGGACATCGCGTGGGCGCGTTCGTGGCGCGGCTCCGACTGGGGGCGGCCGACGTGCTCGTAGCCCAGGACCGGTTCGCCACTCTCCAGGACCCGCCGCATCTGGGCCTCCAGCGCCTCCGCGTCCAGGCCCGGCTGGACCTCGGCCAGCCGCCGCCCGATCCGCTGCCGGGCCGGGCCGCCGCCGAACCGCTCCAGCGCCACGTTCGACCAGACGAACCGCAGGTCGGTGTCGACCACGGCCATCCCGACCGGCGTCTGGAGCAGCAGTTGCTCCAGCACCGCCCGGCTCATCTCCCGCCCGGGGAACACCGACGCCTGGGTGGCCACCGCCAGCCAGTGCGCCGCCCCCGTGCCGTCGACGGCACGGGCCAACTGCACCGCGACGTCGACCGGTCCGCCGTCTTTGTGCCGGGCGGTGACGGTGCCGCTCCAGCCGCCCTGCGTCCGGCACTCCGCGGCGATCGCGGGCAGCCGCGCCGCGTCGTCGGGGGTCAGCAGGGCCGCGGCGGTCCGCCCCACGACGTCCGCGGCCGGGTGGCCCAGGAGCCGTTCGGCGCCCTCCGGCCAGCTCTCCACGCGGCCGCGGGCGTCGCACAGCACCAGGGCGGCACCGGCGATGTCGAGCGGTGCCTGCCGTCGTGCGGGGCCGTGCTCCTCGAAGTCCACCATCTGAGCCGTTCCGTCTCTGCCGGACGAGCCGGGTGAATGTGTTATATGCGCTATTTACCCCATATGAGGCTACTGGCCCCGGGCCTTTCGCCCCGTCTCACAGCCCGGCGAGTTCCCGGGCTCGGGTGAGCAGGTCGACCAGCATGCCCGGGGTGAGCTTGCCGGTGAAGGTGTTCCGCTGACTCGGGTGGTAGCAACCCAGCACCCGCAGCTCCCCGAGCGCCCCGACGGCCGGCAGTGCCACCTCCGCGCCGTGGCCGAACGCCGGCCGGGGCCGCGGCACCGACCAGCCCGCCGCGCCCAGCACCGGCCACAGCGCCTGCCACCCGAACCCGCCCAGCGCCACCACCGCCCGCAACCCCGGCGCCAGCAGCCCCAGCTCCGCCGCCAGCCAGGGCCGGCAGGCGTCCCGCTCGCCCGAGGTCGGCCGGTTCTGCGGCGGGGCGCAGCGCACCGGCGCGGTGACCCGCACCCCGTACAGCTCCAGCCCGTCGCCCCGGTGCGTGGCGGTCGGCTGCGAGGCCAGGCCCACCGCGTGCAGCGCCGCGAACAGGAAGTCCCCGGAGGCGTCGCCGGTGAACATCCGGCCGGTGCGGTTGCCGCCGTGCGCGGCCGGCGCCAGGCCCACCACCGCCAACGCCGCGTCCGCAGGACCGAAACCCGGCACCGGCCGGGCCCAGTAGTCCCAGTCCCGGAACGCCGCCCGCCGCTCCGCGCCCACCCGCTCCCGCCAGGCCACCAGCCGGGGGCAGGCCCGGCATGCCACCACCGCGGCGTCCAGCTCCGGCAGTCCTCCGCAGCGCGGCGCCCGCTCGGCCGGATACCCGGGCGCCTCCGTGCCGACCGGTGCCCCGTCTCGGTCCCGTCGCATCCGCGCCCCTCCTCTCCGGGCGCCGCCCACCGGCGCGCCGCGACCCGGTATACCGGGTCATCCGCCCTCACCCCGCCCGTCGTCCGTCGGCGAGAGCAGCAGCAGCGCCACGTCGTCCAGCCGCTCGGCATGGATGCCGCGCCGGGTCAGGACGGCGTTGGCGAGGCGGTCGAGGTCCACCGGCCCCGCCGCGGTGAGGTCGGCGGCCAGCGCCGCCACCCCGTCGTCCAGGTCCGCGCCCGGCCGCTCGACCAGCCCGTCGGTGTAGAGCGCCAGCACCGCACCGGGCGGCAGGGCGACCGTGGTCGCCGAGTAACGGGTCCCGTGCGCCACGCCCAGCAGCATGCCGGGCGGCACCCGCAGCACGTCCGCGCGCCCGTCGGGATGGCGCAGCACCGGCGGCGGATGGCCGGCGCTGGCCAGCCACGCCAGGTGGGTGCGCAGATCGAGGTGGACGTAGAGGCAGCTGGTGAACAGGTCCGGGTCCAGGTCGGCCAGCAGCCGGTTGGTGCGTGCCAGCACCTCGTCCGGCGCCGCGCCGGCCGTCGCGTACGCGTGCACCGCGGTGCGAGCCTGGCCCATCAGGGCGGCGGCCGCCGCGTTGTGCCCCTGGACGTCGCCGATGACCGCGGCCACCTGGTGCTCGCCGAGCCGGATCAGGTCGTAGAAGTCGCCGCCGATGTCCATCCCGCGGGTCGACGGCAGATAGCGCGCGGCGACCGACAGCCCCGGGACCGGCGGCAGCCCGCGCGGCAGCAGCCCCGCCTGCAACTCGTGCGCCAACTGCTGCTTGGCGTCGTAGAGGAACGCCCGGTCCAGGGCCTGCGCCATCAGCCCGGCCAGCGAGGTCAGCACCTGGCGCTCCTCCGGGGTGAAGGTCCGCGGATGCCGGTAGGCCAGGATGCAGCAGCCGACCGGGCGGCCGGAGACGATCAGCGGCAGCACCGCCCGGGCCGCCATCCCGGTCAGCTTCCCCAGCCCGGGGAACTGCCGCTCGGTCTCCTCCAGGGAGTTGAAGAAGCTCGGCTCGCCGGTGGCCAGGGCGCGCACCGCGGGACTCTGCGCGGTGCTCAACGGGATGCCCTCGAACGCCTCCACGGCCTCCTCCGGGTAGCCGCGCTGACCGACGGTCCGCAGCCGGCCCGCCTCCGCCGCGTACATCAACATCCCCTGGGCGCCGAACGCCGGCACGATCTGCTCGGCGAACAGGTCCGTGACGTCCTGGACGCCCACCGTCTCGGTGAGCGCCGCCGCCAGGTGCAGCACGTGGTACATCTGCGTGGCCCGCACCGGCAGCACCTCCGCCGGCCAGCGCGCGGCCGGGTCCTGCTCCTCGTCCGCGGCGCCGAACCACACGCTCACCCCCCGGCCGTCCGGGAACAGCCGGAACGTCAACCACTGCTCCGGCGGCCGGCAGGCGGTGAACGAGGCGGGCCGGCGGCTGAGCACCGCGGCCCGGCACCGGTCCTCGAAGACCGGGCCGCCGAGCCACGGCAGCGCCTCCCACGGCCGCGCGCCCAACAACTGCGCCGGTCCCGCGCCCAGCAGCTCCGCCGCGCCGGTGCTGAGCATCGTGATCCGCCCCTCCAGATCGAGCGCGCAGCCGCCGCCGGGCAGTCGCTCCACGAAGTCCACCGCGGCCCGCGCCTCGTCCGGACCGGCGACACGGGCCGGGGGCCTCGGCACCACCAGCGGCCCGTCCGGGCTCCGCCCCACGGGCAACAGCGCGGCCAGCCGCCGACAGGCGGCCGCGAACGCGGCGCGCTCGGCGGGCGACAGCTCCGGCGGGTGCCCGGCCGGCCACAGCAGCACCGCCGCGCCCCGGCACCCGCCCCCGTCGTCCAGCGGCGCCGCACCCAACGCGAAGTCGTACGGCAGCGCCACCGCAGTCCGGGGAAAGTCCCGGGCCAACTGCTGGTGGCCGGCCGCCCACACCAGGCACTGCCGGCGCGCGGCCACCGCGACCGGGATCGGCGACGCCAGCGCGATCCGGCGCCACGGGGCCAGCACCGGCGGCGGGAGCCCGCTCAGCGCCGTCAGCCGCAGCACCGGGGCGTCCGGGGCCAGCTCGTAGAGCATGACGGCCGAGGCCCCGGTGTCCGCCATCGCCCGCAGCAGCTCCTGCCCCAGCGAGACCTCCCCGGCCCCACGGGTCGTCGTCACGGCGCACCTGCCGACAGCCACGGCACAGTGCTGACGTTACGCCGCCGGGCGTCGACCAGCAGTCCCGCCGGACACCGCTGGCGGCCGCCGGGGACCGGCCCGAACGGCTCGCGTCGGCGGCCTCACTCCGCCTGCTGCGGCCGCCAGGTGGCGGTGACCGTCAGGGACGCCCGCCCGTTGGCCCCGACGATGCCCAGCTTGAGGTCCTGGCCGATCTGCACCCCGAACTGCACCGACATCTCGGGCGGGAGCCGCTCGGCGGTGGTGACCGCGTCATGGATCTCCTGGAGCAGCTGGCCCAGGGGGTGGAGCGTGGTGCGCAGCGCGGCCGCGACGGGCGCCTTCCCCAGCCCGAGGAAGGCGGCCTCCGTGGTCTCGGGGGGACCGGGCGGGCCGGGCGCACCCTGCGCCGGCGCGAGCTCCAGGCGGATGGATGTCCCATCGGCGAGCGTGAGTTCAGCGTGATTCGGCACGGTCCCCATTGTGCCGATCGCCCGCGATCATGCGGGGCGAACGGGCCGAACACCGGAGTCGTGCGTCAACTCCCCTACGTAGCAGGTTCGCTACGTTCCGCGAGGGTGTGTGCGTGCCCGGCCCGCGCTCCCGCCCCGCGCCTCCGCCCCCTCCTCGCCCTCGGTTTGGCGGAGGTGCCCACCGCTACGTAAAGTTCCGCCGAAGCTCGAACAGGGTTTGAGGGCCGGAGGCGGCCGGCCTGGCGAGACCGTACGAACCCAGGAAAGCGGCAGCGGCGATGACGGTGACCGAAGAAGGCCGGGCCGAGGGCGTAGGCATCGACGCGGAGCGGATGGCGATCTGCCTCAGCGTGCTGGAGGAGCTCGACACCCTGCCGCTGGACCACCCCGACGCGATCGCCATACGACGGGCCACCGCCGGCGTCTTCCGCGAGGTCAAGCGGCGCCGCCGGCAGGAGCGCCGGGCCTCCAAGACCGCCCACGACAAGGCCGTCACCGAGGCCACCGCCACCGGCGCCGCGGACCGGATCGACGACGAGACGATGGGCCGCGCCCTGGCCAGTTCGGTGACCACGGAGCTCGCCGGCATCCTGGAGCGGCCCCGCTCCTGCTACGTCTGCAAGGACCGGTACGTCGAGGTCGACGCGTTCTACCACCAGCTCTGCCCGTCCTGTGCGGAGGAGAACCGGGCCCGCCGGGAGGCCAGGACGGACCTCACGGGGCGGCGCGCGCTGCTCACCGGGGGCCGCGCCAAGATCGGCATGTACATCGCCCTCCGTCTGCTGCGGGACGGCGCGCACACCACCATCACCACCCGCTTCCCCAACGACGCGATCCGGCGCTTCGCGGCGATGCCGGACAGTGCGGAGTGGCTGCACCGACTGAAGATCGTCGGGATCGATCTGCGCGACCCGTCGCAGGTCCTCTCGCTCGCCGAGTCGGTGCGCGCCGAGGGCCCGTTGGACATCCTGATCAACAACGCCGCGCAGACCGTGCGCCGTTCGCCCGAGGCGTACCGCAAGCTGGTGGAGGCCGAGTCCGCGCCGCTGCCCGCCGGGGAGTTGCCCACCCCGGTCATCCTGGGCCGCTTCGGCAGCGGGGCCCCCGAGCTGCCGGCCATAACGGCCGGCGAGCCCGACTCGATGACCGCCGAGCACCTCACCGCCCTTGCCCTGACCAGCGGTTCGGCCTCGCCGGCCCGGATCGAGGCGGGCACCGCGATCGACGCCGGCGGGCTGGTGCCCGACCTGCACGCGCGCAACAGCTGGATACACAAGGTGGACGAGGTCGACCCGGTGGAGCTGCTGGAGGTCCAGCTCTGCAACATGACCGCGCCGTTCCTCCTGGTCAGCAAGTTGCGTCCGGCTATGGCCAGTTCCCCGGCCCGGCGCAAGTACGTGGTCAACGTCTCCGCGATGGAGGGCCAGTTCAGCCGCGGCTACAAGGGGGCCGGCCACCCGCACACCAACATGGCCAAGGCCGCGCTCAACATGCTCACCCGCACCAGCGCCCGCGAGATGCTGGAGACCGACGGCATCCTGATGACCGCGGTCGACACCGGCTGGATCACCGACGAGCGCCCGCACCCGGAGAAGATGCGCCTGGCCGACGAGGGCTTCCACGCCCCGCTGGACCTGGTGGACGGCGCGGCCCGGGTCTACGACCCGATCGTCCGCGGTGAGCAGGGCGAGGACCTGCACGGCTGTTTCCTCAAGGACTACGCCCCGTCCCCGTGGTGAGCCCGCGCGGCCGCCGCACCGGGGCCGCGGTAGGCGGCTCCGGGCGGTGCTCCGCCGCCCCCGGCGGAGATCATCGGGTCGTACCCTGGTGAGGTGACCACGACCGCATCCGGCGCCGGCTCAGGGCTCGACTCCCACGACGTCCGCCGCATCGCGCTCGCCCTCCCGCAGACCGTGGAGAAGGAGGCGTGGAGCATGCCCACCTTCCGGGTCGCCGGGAAGATGTTCCTGACCGTGCCCGACGACGAGACCTCGGTCGCGGTGCGGTGCCCCATCCACGAGCGCGGCGAGCTGATCGCGGCGGAGCCGGCGAAGTTCTGGGTGCCGCCGCACGAGGCGGGTTCGCACTGGGTCCGGGTGCGGCTGGCCGCCCTCGACGACCGGGACGAGCTGCGCGACATCCTCGTCGACTCCTGGAAGCAGGCGGCCCCCGCCGAACTCGTCGCGGCCTACCTCACGACGGGCTGAACTCCCCGTCCGGCACCAGCACCGCCGCCCCCTGCACCCGGTCGCCCGCGAGGTCGGCGAGCGCCTCGGGGGCGCGGCCCAGCGGATACCGCATGGTGCTGACCCGGATGCCGATGCGCGCGGCGGTCTGCAGGAACTCCCGCCCGTCGCGCCGGGTGTTGGCGGTCACGCTGCGCACGTTCCGCTCGTAGAAGAGGTGCTCCTGATAGTCGAGCGGGGGCACGTCGGTGAGGTGGATGCCGGCGATCGCGAGCGTCCCGGAGCGGTCCAGCGCCGCCAGCGCCACCGGCACCAGCTCGCCGACCGGTGCGAAGAGGATCGCCGAGTCCAGCGGCTCGGGCGGCCGGTCGTAGGCGTCGCCGACCGACACCGCGCCCAGGGCGCGGGCCAGTTCGCGCGCCTGCGGGGACCGGGTGAGCACATGCACCCGGGCCCCCTCGGCCACCGCGACCTGGGCCGCCAGGTGGGCCGAGCCGCCGAAGCCGTAGATGCCCAGCCGCCCGCCCGGTGGCAGCGCGGATCGCCGCAGCGCCCGGTAGCCGATGATCCCGGCGCACAGCAACGGGGCCAGCGCCTCGGCGTCTTGGGACTCCGGCAGCGGGTAGGCGTAGTCGGCCGGGAGCAGGGTCAGGTCGGCGAAGCCGCCGTCCGCGTCCCATCCGGTGTACCGGGAGGCGGGGCAGAGGTTCTCGGCGCCGGACCGGCAGTAGCGGCACTCGCCGCAGGTGGCGCGGAGCCAGGCGCCGCCCGCCCGGTCGCCGACCCGGAAACGCGTCACCGCCGGACCCGCGGCCACCACCCGCCCCACGATCTCGTGTCCCGGCATGGTGCCCGGCCGGTGTGGCGGAAGATCACCCTCAGCGAGATGCAGATCCGTACGACAGACACCACAAGCCTCCACCCTCACCAGTAGTTCCCCGGGACCGGGCGTCGGGACGGGGCGGCGCACCGCCGTCAGCGGCCCCGAGGCCATCGGCCCCGGCCGCTCAACGGCCCACCCGGACAACGTCTCCGGGCGCTCGGCGCCCGCCATACCCCCAGCCTCCCGCCGGCCCGGCACCCCGGCAAACGCGGTGCCGCAGGTCCTGGCCGGATCGCGCGCGGCCAACTTCTACAGTCATGTAGATTTTCGCGAGTGTGCGACGGCGACGGCCGTTCACCGGGCGTCCCCGAGGCAACGGTGCCGGTACCCGGCGGCGTCCTTGTCCACGGCGTCCGCGGCCGACGACCGCCCGCCCGACGACCGCTCACCCGACGACCGCCGTACACAACGAACCGGGTACGCAACGACCTGCGTACCCACCACCGAGGAGAGGATGTCCCGTGGGCATCATCAGTTGGATCGTGCTCGGGCTCCTGGCCGGGGCGATAGCCAAGTTCCTGCTTCCTGGACGCGACCCCGGCGGGTTGGTGGGCACCACGCTCATCGGCATCGCCGGTTCGTTCATCGGCGGTTGGCTGTCGGCGAAGTTCCTGCACCGGCCGATCGCACACCACTTCTTCGACGTCGCCACCTGGGTCGCGGCCATCGCCGGCGCCCTGGTCCTGCTCATCATCTACCGGCTGCTGTTCGGTAATTCCCGCGACTGAGCGCGCGCCGGCCCGGCCGTCAATGGCCAACTCTGTCCCGGTATGTCTGTTTCGCGCCTGGCAGGGATCGCGGATTCGTCGACGGAATCCGGAACTGCCGGGCCGGCGCGTCCGTTTCCCGGGGAGACCGACATATGGGGAATCAGATGAGTGTGAACTTGAGCAAGGGCCAGAAGGTCAGCCTGAGCAAGGCCGACGGTGGCTCGCTGAGCGTGGTCCGGATGGGCCTGGGCTGGCAGGCCGCCCGCCGCAAGGGCTTCCTCGCCCGGCTCACCGCCCGCGAGATCGACCTCGACGCCTCGGCCGTGCTCTTCGCCGGCCAGCAGCCCGTCGACGTCGTCTTCTTCAACCACCTGGTGAGCGACGACGGTTCGGTGCGGCACACCGGCGACAACCTCGTCGGCGGCGCCGGGCAGGGCGGTGACGACGAGTCGATCCTGGTCGACCTCCAGCGGGTTCCGGCCCACGTCGACCAGATCGTCTTCACCGTCAACTCCTTCACCGGGCAGACCTTCCAGGAGGTGGAGAACGCCTTCTGTCGTCTGCTCGACGAGGCCAACGGTCAGGAGCTGGCCCGCTACACCCTCTCCGCCGGCGGCTCGCACACCGCCCAGATCATGGCCAAGGTCTTCCGGTCGGGCGGCGGTTGGGAGATGGCCGCGATCGGCGCGCCCGCCCAGGGGCGGACGTTCGAGGACCTGATGCCCGCTGTCGCCGCGCATCTGTGAGGCACCCGGCCGGGACGGTGCGTCGCCGCCGGGGGTTTCCCGGCGGCGCGCATCAGGGGGAGTCGGACGCCGACGGCCCGGTGAAGCCCGGTCGGCCGTAGTCCGGGCCGGCGAAGTCGGGGCTGGCGAAATCCGGGCTGGCGAAGTCGGGCGAGCTGAAGCCCGGTCCGTCGGCCGGCACCGGACGTCCCTCGCCCGCGCCGCCGGTCACGCCGGCCGCGGCCGGGCGGGGCAGCGCGGGGCGCTCGACGGCCCGCGCACCGCTCGCCGCGGCGTCGATCCGGCCGAGCAGGAACGGCGTGATCCCCCGCTCCAACAGGGCCAGTTGCCAGACCTCGTGTGCCCGGGCGGCCGCCGGGTCGGGCTCGGCGGAGGCGTCGCCGGCGCGGTTGCGGGCGGCCGTCGTCAGCAGCCAGACCAGCCCGACCAGGGTCGCCACGACGGCGACCCCGGCGGACGTCCAGCCCGCCGTGATCAGGTTGTCGGCGAGGGAGGACGGGGCCACGGCGCGCAGCCCGAAGCCGAACAGCAGGAAGACGGCCGCGGCGGTGGTGGCCAGCCCCGGTATCAACACCCCCAGCGCGGGCAGCAGTCCACCGCTCCGGGAGGTCGTGCCGACGCCGGACGGCGAGGGGACGACGCTGGCCGGTGCGTCGGCCGAGGCGGTGCGCAGCCGGAGCAGTTCGCGGTATTCCGCGGCCGCCGTGGCGGCCAGGGTGTCGCGGGACTGCAGCGCCGCGCTGCGCAACTGCTCGGCGTTGACCGAACCGGCGGTGCGGGACAACGCGGCTCTGAGGTCCGGGGAGTTGAGGGCCTGGTCCAGGGTGCGCTCGAAGGCGAGAGCGTCCTGGGCCGTTAAGCGGTCGTTGTGGTGCACGTGTCATCCCCGATGGGTTGAGGGTCAGTTGCCCGGCGGCCCGGCCCGCTTGCCGGCCGCGTCGCCCGGACGGTGAACGGGGGCGGCCACCGCTCAGACAACGCGGCGCGCTCCTTGATGGTTCCCTGCTTGCGCAATCCCTAAAGTGTTGCTCATGGACGAAACGAAGTTGGTACAGGGCGCGATGACGGACGCGGTGCGCTGGGAGACGGCCGTGCTGAACGGGGGGCCCGCCGACGGGGTGCGGCTGCAACTGACCGGCCGGCCGAGCGTGCTCCAGGTGAGCCACCCCTGCCGGGTGGAGAGCGCCCCGGAGGGCATGCAGATCGCGGCGCTGCACATCTACCGCCGCGACCTCAAGGTGAAGAGCGAGCCCCTGCGCTACGGCTTCGACGGGGTGAGCCCGTGAGGCCGGTGCGGGGGTAGGCGTGCCGGTGGCGGCCCGACCTCAGTGCGCGGGGTTCGGGCCGGCCTCCTGGCTCGTGGGGGCGGCGGCCGGTCGCTCGGCGGTGCCGGGGGTGGCACCGGAGGTGGTGCCGGCGGTCGGGGTGCCGGTCGCGGCGCCGGGTGCCGCGTGGATCGTCCGCGGTGCCTCCGCCGACTCCTGCGGACCGGGGGCGTAGCTCGCGGTGGGCGGCGTCCCGTCGTCCTCCCGCATCGCCTTGGTCTCGCTCTTGAGGATGCGCAGCGACTTGCCCAGCGCGCGGGCGGTGTCCGGCAGCTTCTTGGAACCGAAGAGGAGGATCACCACGAGCGCCACGATCAGTAGATGCCAAGGTTCCAGTCCGTTGCGCAGCATCGCTGCCACCCTTCTCTCGTTGTCACCACGGTCGGTGTGCGCGACCGGTCTCGCGGGGACCGGGCGCACACTTCACTTGCTACATTGCGCAACTGTATAACCCTGGGCAGGGGGGATCCGTCTGCCGTCGGGAAATCGCACGGACGAGGGTGCACACGTGACACGCAGCCACAGGGCAGGAGGCGCACGCGGGGACGGGGACGGGGGCGGGTCCGGCCGCGGGCCGGGCGCGGTCCGCACGGCGGCCGCGGCGACCCTCTCGCTCCTGGTGCTGCTGGTCGCCGGTGCCGGCTGGCTCTACCTCCAGCTCAACGGGGACATCACCACCTTCGGCGCGGACGGCCTCAGTCGGGACCGGCCCGCCGCCGGCGCCGGCGGCAACAACGTCCTGGTCATCGGCTCCGACTCGCGGTCCGGCGAGAACCGCAAGCTGGGCGGCGGCACCGGCGACGTGGGGCGCTCCGACACCGCGTTCCTGCTGCACGTCTACGGCGACGGCCGGCACGCGCTCGCGGTCTCCTTCCCCCGGGACGCGCTGGTCGGGATCCCGCCCTGCCGGATGCCCGACGGGACGTGGACGCCGGCCAGGTCGGCCGCGATGTTCAACTCCGCGTTCACGGTGGGCGGCACGGCCAAGGGGAACCCGGCCTGCACCCAGAACACCGTCGAGCAACTGACCGGAGTACGGGTGGACCACACCGTCGTCGTCGACTTCGCCGGCTTCGCCGCGCTGACCACGGCCGTCGGTGGGGTGCCGGTCTGCGTGCCGCAGGACGTCTACGAGGGCGACCTCAACCCGCACCGGGGGGCCCGCGGCAGCCTGCTCTTCCCCCGGGGGCCGCAATCCGTCTCCGGGCAGCGGGCGTTGGACTACGTCCGCCTGCGGCACGGCCTCGGGGACGGCTCCGACATCGGCCGGATCAAGCGCCAACAGGCGTTCACCGCCGCGCTGATCAGGAAGGTCAAGTCCCGCGGCATGAACCCCTCCACGCTGCTCCCGCTGGCCCGGGCGGCCACCGCGGCCCTCACCGTCGATCCCGGGCTGGGCTCCGCGGACCGGCTCCTCGCCTTCGCGCTGTCGATGAAGGACGTCGACCTGCACGACACCAAGTTCCTGACCGTGCCCTGGCGTTACCAGGGCGCCCGGGTCGCGGTGGTGCACCCGGACGCCGACCGGCTCTGGGCCGACCTGCGCGCCGACCGCACCGTCGACGGCCAGGACGCCGGGGCCGGCCCGCACCACGGTGCGCAGGAGGACCACAAGGCCGCCGTCCCGACGCCCGGCGCCGCACCGACCGCGGCCGGCGCCGCCGTCGCGGTCTACAACGGCACCCCCGTCCCCGGGCTCGCCGCGCACGCCGCCGCCCAACTCCGGACGGCCGGCTTCACCGTGACCCACACCGGCACCGCCACGGCCCAGCAGTACACCACCACCGTCGTCGCCTACGGTCCCGGCCAGCAGGACCAGGCGCGGGGCGTCGTCCGGCAGTTCGCCGGCGCGGTCCTCCGGCAGGCCACCGCGCCCGGCATCAGCGTCACCCTCGGCCGGGACTACGCCGACGGCCCCGCCACCCCGCCGGCACACCTCGGCGGCGCGGCGCGCTCCGCAGCGGACGACCCGTGCGCCGATCTCTCGTACGGTTAGCGCCAGCACCGGTACGCCACTTGTCACCCATGTCCCCTATGTCGCCACGATGTTGAGGAGAAGATCAGCTCATGTCAATCCTTAGCCGGCCCTCGCCCGGCGCGATGCTCAGAGCCGTTCCCGGCGCCCTGCCCAGAGTCCTGGCCGGACTCCTGCTCGCGGCCCTGGCGCTGCTCGGCGCGGCGGTGGCCGTTCCGCAGCCGGCGCATGCCGCGGGCGGCGGCCTGGACGCCGTCGCCGAGGCCCTCAAGAAGAGCCCGGTGTACGTCGATCCGCGGGTCCGCGACCAGCTCCCGGACGCCGACCGGAAGGCCCTCGCGCAGAAGATACTCGACGCCGACAAGCCGGTCTTCGTCGCCGTCCTGCCCGAGGCCCCCGAGTTCCCCCAGAAGACCCTGCTGCAGGACCTGCGCACCAAGGTCGGGATCACCGGCGTCTACGCCGTCCACCTCGGCGCCAACGGCTTCAACGCCGGCGCCGACGGCCAGGTCCTGCCCCGCAACGCGGTGCACAACCTCAAGGACGCGGCGCGCGACTCCCACAAGGGCGACACCAAGGCCATGGTCACCGAGTTCGCCCAGCAGGCCGCCGCCCAGGCCCGCGGCGAGGCGCCCACCTCGTGGAACGAGGGCGCGGGCGGCGGCGGTTCGAGCGCCGGGCTGCTGGTCGGCGGCGCGGTGGTGGTCGCCGGCGGCGTCGGCGGCTACGCCCTCTTCCGTCGGGCCAAGAAGCAGCGGGAGGAGCGCGAGCGCGCCGAACTGGAGACGCTGCGGGTGGTCGTCGACGAGGACATCACCGCCTTCGGCGAGGAGTTGGAGCGGCTGGACTTCACCCCGTCCGAGCCCGGTGCCACCGACGCGATGCGCGCGGACTACAGCGCCGCCCTGGACGCCTACGACCGCGCCAAGACGAAGATGGCCGAGGCCCGACGCCCCGACGACGTCCGCCCGGTGACCGAGGCCCTGGAGGACGGCCGGTTCGCGCTGGCGACCCTGGCGGCCCGCCGCACCGGCGCCCCGCTGCCCGAGCGCCGGCTGCCCTGCTTCTTCGACCCGCGGCACGGCCCCTCCACCGTCGACGTCGCGTGGGCCCCGCCCGGCGGCGCCCCGCGCCCGGTCCCGGCCTGCGCCGCCGACGCGACCCGCCTGGCCGACGGCCTGGAGCCGATGTCCCGCACCGTCCAGACCCCGGGCGGTCGGCAGCCCTACTGGGACGCCGGACCGACCTACTCCCCGTGGGCCGGTGGCTACTTCGGCGGCGGCAGCGTGCTCACCGCGATGGTCGCCGGCACCGTGCTCGGCTCGGTGCTCAGCGCCCCGACCGCGTACGCCGACTCCCCGTCGTTCCTGAGCGGCCCCGAGGGCGGCACCGAGTCCGGCGCCGACTTCAACCCCGGGGACTTCGCGGGTGGTTTCGGTGGCGGCGACGGCGGCGGCTTCGACGGCGGGGGGTTCGGCGGCGGCGACTGGTGAGCCGACCGACCTGTTAGCCGTTTCCCACGAGGGCGGGCCCGCGGATCAGAGCTGTGATCCGTCGGGCGCGCCCTCGGGCGCTTCCGCGCCGCGTTCCCGGCGCGCGTACCGGGTGCGCGCGAACGCCAGCGCCGCCCCGTAGAGCGTCAACACCACCGAGAGCAGCAGGTAGTACAGCGGCGGCGGCGCCGACATGCCCAGCACCGGGGCCAACGGGGAGACCGGCAGCAGCAGCCCGACCACCGCCAGCGCGGTCACCGCCAGATGGACCGGACCCACCGTCCGCCCCTCCGCGGCCCGTCGCCCGGTGCGCAACAGCAGCATCACCATCCCCTGGGTGAGCAGGTTCTCGGTGAACCACCCGGCGTGGAACATCGTCGGGCTGTCCACCCCCGCGGTGGCCCGCGCGGCGAGCGCCAGCGCCGCGAACGTCGCCAGGTCGGCGGTGGCGTTGATCACGCCGAACGCGGTGATGAAGCGCAGGAACACCCGCGGCCGCAGCACCGCGGGCCGCCGCGCCGCGCCCGCCGCCGGCCGGTCGAAGGCGAGCGAGAGCTGCGCCGCGTCGAAGCAGAGGTTCTGCACCAGCACCTGCGCCGGCAGCATCGGCAGGAACGGCAGCAGCAGCCCCGCCGCCAGCATCGCGATCACGTTGCCGAGGTTGGACGACAGCGTGATCCGCAGATAGGCCGAGATGTTGCCGCTGGCCAGCCGGCCGGTGGTGATCGCCCGCTCGATCGCGGTCAGGTCCTTCTCGGCCAGCACCACATCGGCGCCCTCCCGCGCCACCGGCACCGCATCGCGCGGGCAGATCCCGACGTCGGCCGCGTGCAGCGCCGGCAGGTCGTTGACCCCGTCGCCGAGGAACCCGGTGGTGTGCCCGGCCGCGCGCAGCGCCGCGACGATCCGGGCCTTGTCCTGGGCCGTGCAGCGCGCGACGACCGTGGCCCGCCCGACCGCCTCGGCCAGCGCCGGACCGTCCAGCCCGGCCAGCCGGCCGGCGATGAGCACCTCGCCCGGCTCCAGCCCCAGATCCCGGCAGGCCCGGGCCGCGGTACCGGGATGGTCGCCGGTGAGCACCTTCACCGCCACCCCGCGCTCGGCCAACACCCGCAGCGCGTCCGCCGCCGACGGCGCCAGCGCATCGCTCAGCGCCACGAAGCCGAGGAAGGTCAGCCCCCGCACGTCCGCGTCGGAGTACGTGCCGAGCCGGGGGCGGCGGTCGCCGCGGGCCACGGCCAGCAGCCGCAGGCCACCGTCCGCCTCCGCGGCGGCGCTCCGCAACAGCCGCTCCCGGGCCGCCGCGTCCAGCGCCACCTCCCGCCCGCCGGTCCGCAGCCGCCCGCACCGGGCCAGGACGTCCTCCACCGCGCCCTTGACGACCAGGGTGTGCGAGCCGTGCTGCCCCGGGCGGCGGACCACCGCCGTGGACGTCCGCACCGCCGGGTCGAACGGCAGCGCCGCGATCCCGTCGAACTCCAGCGGATCCGCGCCCCTTTCGTCGGCGGCGGTCAACACCGCCTCGTCCAACGCGTCCGGGACCGGCAGTTCGGCCAGCTCGATGGTCCAGAAGCTGTTGACCGCCGCCAGGCGCAGCACCTCCGGATCGGGCGCGCCGTCCGGGTCCACCGACCGCACCACGACCGGCCGGTCCTGGGTGAGGGTGCCGGTCTTGTCCAGGCACAGCACGTCGATCGCGCCCAGGTCGTGCAGCGCCGGCAGCCGCTTGACGATCACCCCGCTGGTCCGGGCCAGCAGCGCGGCACCGCGGGCCAGCGCGGTGGTCACGATCACCGGCAGCATCTCCGGCGTCAGCCCGACCGCGACCGCCACCGCGAACGGCAGCGTCTCCAACCCCCGCCCGCGCAGTGCCGCGTTGGCCATCAGCACCAGCGGCGGGGTCAGCAGCATGAAGCGGATCAGGGTCCAGGCGATGCCGTGCACCGACCGGTCGAAGGCGGTCTCGCCGCGCCGCCGGGCCCGCTCGCGGTAGGCCGCGGCGAACCGGGTGTCCCGACCGGTCGCCACCACCAGGCCGGTGCCGCTCCCGGTCGCCACGCTGCTGCCCTGGAAGCACAGGTGCGGCGGCTCCTCCCCGTCCCGCTCCGCTGCGGGCGGGGCGTCCAGGGCCCGCTTCGGCACCGGCGCGGACTCCCCGGTCAACGCCGCCTGATGCACCGTCAGCCCGTTGGCGCGCAGCAACCGCACGTCCGCCGGGACCAGATCGCCCGGCCCCAGCCGCACCACGTCCCCGACCACCAACTGGTCGACCGGGACCTCCCGCACCTGCGGCGGCGCCTCGGCATCGGCCCGGCGCTGCACCGACGAGGTGGTGGCGACCATCTCCCGCAGCGCCGCCATCGCCCGACCCGCCTGGTGCTCGCCGCCGGACCGCAGCGCGCAACTGACCACCACCAGCGTCATGATCACGCAGGCGGTGCCCCACGAGGCGACGGCCGCCGAGACCAGCGCCAGGCACAGCAGCACCGTGGTGAACGGATCGCGCAGCGCCCCCAGGAACCGCCGCGGCCAGGACACCGGCCGCCACGACGGCACGGTGTTCTCCCCGTGGCGCGCCAGCCGCTCCTCGGCCTCGGCCTCGGTCAGCCCGCGCGGCCCGCTGTCCAGCCGCCGCATGAGCTGCAAGGACGTCAGCGCCGCCGACTCCTCCGTCCCGGCACCGCCCGGCGGCCCCACCGGGCCCGCGCACACCGCCTCCGCATCCGGGGGCACCGGGTTCGCCCCCGACACGGCGGTGGTCTCAGGCACCGAGCCGGCGCAGGCGGGCCGGTGCCGGGGTCGGGGGTGCGTTGCGGGCGGCGAGTTGGGTGACGAGGGTGCGCATCACGGCGACGGTTTCGGGGTCGTCGACGAAGTAGACGACGCGGCGGCCTT
>NZ_JBIVXW010000035.1:0-104065 GCF_044769405.1 Streptomyces sp. NPDC090442 | reverse complement strand
CGAATTTCGTTCCGATTCCCCGTCGGCGGGGTGATCACTACGTTAGCGGAATTCCCCGGTGACGCCTAATCAGACGCCCGGAACGAATTTCGACACGCGGAATTCAATCCCGTTGAGGAGCCGTGCAGTAGTGAGATGCCGCGAAGCGGCGGGATGGTCGCCGCAGAACCGTTCCGGCTCTTTGGCAACTCGGAGAACACTACGGATCCGGGGAGGGTGTGTCAACCTGGGTCAGTCGAGGTCGCTGAGGCGGCCTTCGGCGTCCGGCTGGGCGGCCTCGACCCGGCGCAGCAGGCGGGTCAACGCGTCGCCGAGGAGCCGGCGTTCGTCGCCGGAGAAGTCCTGGAGGAGTTCCTCCTCGAAGACCGTGGCCAGGCGCATCGCCTCCAGCCACTTCTCGCGGCCCTCGTGGGTCAGCTCGACGATGACGCGCACGCGGTTGGTCTCGTCGCGCTCGCGGGTCACCAGGCCCTCGTTCGCCATCCGGTCGATGCGGTGGGTCATGGCGGCCGGGGTGAGGCCGAGGTGCTTGGCCAGTTCGCCGGGGCCCATGCGGTAGGGCGCCCCGGAGACGACGAGGGCCTTGAGGACCTCCCATTCGGCGTTGCTCATGCCGAGCGTGGCGGTCTGGCGTCCGTAGGCGACGTTCATCCGTCGGTTGAGGCGCTGGAGTGCGGAGACGACCTTCTCGACCTGGGGGTCGAGGTCCTGGAACTCGCGCTGGTAGGCCGCGATCTGTTCCTCAAGGCTCGGCTCGGCGCTCGGCTCGGCGGTGCCGGCGGCCGGTTCTGCGGGCTCTGGCATGCGGCGAAGTATGACACGAAAGTCATTGGCGTTGAAGTTCTTCGTCATGTAGTCTTTAGCTTCGAACTTTAGGGTCGAAGTCTTGAGGGTGTGACTGTCCGGTCTTGGACGTCCCGCACCGTGCCTCGGCTTGACCCGGGGGGTTCCTTACTCGTTATCCGTCTTTGCGACTTGACCTAGGTAGGTGAGTGTGACCACCGCGATGGGCGCCGCGCTGCGCCGGATCCAGCTGGGGAACGCGCTGAGCGCGTTCGGCAACGGCTTCACCGTGCCGTATCTGTACGTCTACGTGGCGAACGTGCGACATCTCGGTGCGAGTACGGCTGGTGTGGTGCTGGCGATGCTGGCGGTCTCCGCGCTGGTCGTGCTGCCGCTGACGGGTCGGGCCATCGACCGGCGGGGTCCGCTGCCGGTGGCCGTCGTCGGTACGGTCTCGGCGGCCGTCGGTTCGCTGGGGATCGGGCTGTCGGCGAGCGAGCCGATGGTGATCGCGTCGGCGGCGGCGCTCGGTGCCGGTATAGCGGTGATCCAGCCCGCGCTCGCCACGATGATCGTGTGGTGCTCGACGACGGTGACCCGCTCGCGGGCGTTCGCCACCCAGTTCTTCCTGAACAACCTGGGGCTGGGGATCGGCGGCCTGGTCGGCGGTCAGTTGGTGGACGAGGCGCACGCGTCCAGCTTTGTGCGGCTGTTCGCCATCGAGGCCGTGATGTTCCTGGTGCTGGGTGCGGCGATCGCGACCGTGCGGCTGCCGCGGGCGCCGAAGGTCGAGGACGCGGTGCCGTCCGAGGAGCGGGCCGCGGGCGCCTGGCGGGTACTGTTCGGCGACCGGCGGATGGTGTGGCTGTGCGTGCTGGGCTTCGTGCTGTTCTTCGCCTGCTACGGGCAGTTCGAGTCGGGGCTGGCGGCGTACGCCACGGAGGTCACCCGGATCGAGCCGGCCACCTTGGGCATCGCCCTGGCGGCCAACACCGCGGCGATCGTGGCGGCGCAGTTCGTGGTGCTGAGGCTGGTCGAGCGGCGGCGCCGGAGCCGGGTGATGGCGCTGGTGGGGCTGATATGGACGGTGGCGTGGATCGCCGCCGGGCTGTCCGGGCTGGTGCACGGGGCGCAGGTGGTGGCGACGGTGCTGCTGATCTCCACGTACGCGCTGTTCGGCGTCGGGGAGTCGCTGCTGTCGCCGACGGTGTCGCCGCTGGTGGCGGATCTGGCGCCGGCCTCGCTGATCGGTCAGTACAACTCGGCGTTCGCGCTGGTCAAGCAGTTGGCGTTGGCGGTCGGGCCGGCCGTCGGGGCGCTGATGGTCGGGCACGGGATGTATGTCGCGTACATCGCGATGCTGACGGCGTGCGCGGTGGGGATCACGGTGCTGGCGCTGCGGCTGGGGCGGATGCTCACCCCGGCGCAGGACCAGCCGCACCGGGCGGCCGTGCCGGCGCAGCGGGTGGAGGCCGAGCCGGTGGCCGCCGCCGTCTGAGACGCGTTCCGGGAGGCCGCGGGTGGCGCGGCCCGGCCCCGGCCCGCGGCCCCGACAGGGGGCCGCGGGCCGGGGATCAGCTTTTGGGAAGGGCGAATTCGCACCAGACCGCCTTGCCGCCGCCCGGGGTCCGGCGGGAGCCCCAGGACGAGGCGATGGTGGCGACGATGGAGATGCCGCGGCCGGTCTCGTCGACGGGCTCGGCCCGACGGCGGCGGGGCAGGTGGTCGTCGCCGTCGGTGACCTCGATGATCAGGCGGCGGTCGGTGCGGCGCAGGCGTAGGCGCATCGGCGGGGTGCCGTGCTGCAGGGAGTTGGCGACGAGTTCGCTGGCGGCCAGCACGCCGAGGTCGTGGAGTTCGGGGGAGAAGCGCCAGGAGGCGAGGACGCCGGAGGCGAAGGCGCGGGCCCGGGGCGCGGCCTCGGTGCCGCCGTGGAGTTCGAGCGCGGCGTTGTGGAACAGCTCGGCGTCGTGGCCGGTGCGGACCGGGTTCTGGATGACGAGGATGGCGACGTCGTCGTCGTGCGTGGCGGTGATGCCCAGGGAGCGCAGCAGCCGGTCGCAGACGATGTCGGGGGCGCCGGTGGCGCCGGCGAAGGCGCGCTCCAGGCCGGCGACGCCCTCGTCGATGTCCTTGTCGCGGCGCTCGACGA
The DNA here is from genome assembly GCF_044769405.1 of Streptomyces sp. NPDC090442. Lineage (NCBI taxonomy): Bacteria > Bacillati > Actinomycetota > Actinomycetes > Kitasatosporales > Streptomycetaceae > Streptomyces > Streptomyces sp. NPDC090442. Next base: position 101,130 of record NZ_JBIVXW010000035.1, on the reverse strand, counting down.
GGCCGTCCGTATAGAGGACGGCGCTGCTGCCGGGGCCGAGCGGGACGGTGCCGGAGGTGTGCAGCCAGCCGCCGGTGCCCAGGGGCGGGCCGGTCGGTTCGGCGGCGCGGCGGACGGTGCCGTCGGCGTCGCGGACGAGCATCGGCAGGTGGCCGGCCGAGGCGTAGACCAGGCGGCCTTCGTTGGGGTCGTGGACGGCGTAGACGCAGGTGGCGATCTGGCTGGCGTCGATCTCGGCGGCCAGGCCGTCGAGGAGCTGGAGCACCTCGTGGGGCGGGAGGTCGAGGCGGGCGTAGGCGCGGACGGCGGTGCGGAGTTGGCCCATGACGGCGGCGGCGCGCACCCCGCGGCCCATGACGTCGCCGATGACGAGTGCGGTGCGGCCGGCGCCGAGGGTGATCACGTCGTACCAGTCGCCGCCGACCGCGGCGTCGGTGCCGCCGGGTTGGTAGGTGGCGGCGACGCGGAGGTCGTCGGGCTGTTCCAGTTCCTGTGGGAGCAGGGAGCGTTGGAGGGTGACGGCGGCGGCGCGCTGGCGGGCCTCGCTGGCGCGGAGGCGCTCGGCGGACTCGATCTGGTCGGTGACCTCGGCGCCGAAGACCAGGACGCCCTTGTGCGGGGCGACGCAGGCGACCTCCGGGTCGGGGGCCGGGCCGCTGTCGGCGACCTCGATGGGCGTGCAGGTGAAGGTGTAGTAGCCGTCGCGGGTGCGGTCCCCGCCGGCGCCGGCGGGGACCTTGCGGGACTTGACGGTGCGGGGCCTGCCGCTGCGCAGGACCTGGTCCATCAGGGGCAGCAGGCCCAGTTCGCCGAGTTCGGGTAGGGCCTCGCGGGCGGTGCGGCCGGCGGGGCGGGGGCCGAAGACACCAGCGTAGGCGCCGTTGACGTAGGCGATCCGGTGCTCGGGGCCGTAGACGACGGCGACCAGGGCGGGGATGGTGCCGAGGATGTCGTGGACGGAGAGCGCGTCGACGGTGGGCGGGGTGGCGTGCGGCGGGGCGTCCTCGCCGGCGGCGCCCTCGGCGCGGGCCGCGGGGACGGTGCCGGGCGGGCCGGCGGGTGCGTCGCCGGTGGGGGCGGGCGTGGCCGAGTGTGCGGTGGGCCCGGCGGGCGGGGTGGTCGACGGGGCGGCGCGGTCGGCCCGGGCGGCGGTGCGCCGCTGCGTGCCCGGGAACTTGGCGCTCCAGCGCGTGAAGATCACGGAGGGATACCTCTTACTTCGCGTCGTCGCGCGGGGTCGGGCCGTCGGCGTGGGGGAACGCCCCGTGGCGTGGCTGGGGGCGCTGTCGGCACCCTCTGGTGGAATGCAGCAAACGTCCTGAATCCTCGTGATTGTCACTCTTCGCAGATACGAGCCCACCCATGGTCACACGTCCAGTGTGGCCGACCGGACGGTCATCCGTCAGACGCCGGGCGCGCGAGGGTAGTTCCCGGTACCGCGGTGGCCGGCCGGCGTCGGTCGGGCGGGCGGTCAACGTCCCTGGTGGGGCGGCCGGTCAACTGGCTTCGTTGTGCCGGCCGGTGCCCGCGGCGAGCTCGAATTCGGCGCGCGGGTTCTCCAGCGAGCCGAGGGAGACGATCTCCCGCTTGAACAGTCCGGCCAGGATCCACTCGGCGAGGATGCGGGCCTTGCGGTTGAAGGTGGGCACCCGGCTGAGGTGGTAGGCGCGGTGCATGAACCACGCGGGATAGCCCTTGAGTTTGCGTCCGTAGACGTGCGCGACGCCCTTGTGCAGGCCGAGCGAGGCCACCGAACCGACGTATTTGTGGCGGTAGTTGCGGAGCTCGCCGCCGCGCAGGGCGGCGGTGAGGTTCGCGGCGAGCGTCTTGGACTGGCGGACGGCGTGTTGGGCGTTGGGGGCGCAGAGGGTGCGCGGGGCGTCGGAGGTGGCCGGCAGGGGCGCGGTCAGGTCCGGTACGGCCGCCGCGTCCCCGGCCGACCAGGCGTGCTCCGCGCCGTCCACCTGGAGCGCGGCGGTGCACTTGAGGCGGCCGTGGCCGGCCAACGGCAGGCCGCTGGCGGCGACGATGGGGTGGGGCTTGACGCCGGCGGTCCACACCAGCGTCCGGGCGGGGAAGCGGGAGCCGTCGCTGAGCCGGATCAGGCGCCGCTCGCAGGAGTCCAGGCGGGTCGTGAGCCGGACGTCGATGTTGCGGGCGCGCAGCTCGCGGACGGCGTAGCGGCCCATCTCGGGTCCGACCTCGGGCAGGATCCGGTCGGTGGCCTCGACCAGGATCCACTTCATGTCCTCGGGCTGGATGTTGTGGTAGTAGCGGGCGGCGTAGCGGGCCATGTCCTCCAGTTCGGCCAGCGCCTCCACGCCCGCGTAGCCGCCGCCGACGAAGACGAAGGTCAGCGCCGCGTCGCGGACCTCGGGATCGCGGGTGGAGGAGGCGATGTCGAGCTGTTCGAGAACGTGGTTGCGCAGTCCGATGGCCTCCTCGACGGTCTTGAAGCCGATGCCGACGTCGGCGAGGCCGGGGACGGGGAGGGTGCGTGAGATTGATCCGGGCGCGAGGACCAGCTCGTCGTAGGCCAGGGTGTGGGCGCCGTCGCCGGTCTCCCGCGCGGCCAGGGTGGTGAGGGTCGCCTTCCGTTCGTCGTGGTCGATGGCGGTGACCTCGCCGATGACGACGGTGCAGTGCGGCAGGACGCGGCGCAGCGGGACGACGACGTGGCGCGGGGAGATGGAGCCGGCGGCGGCCTCCGGCAGGAACGGCTGGTACGTCATGTACGGGTCGGGGTCGACGATGACGATCTCGACCGTGCCCCGCCGCAGTTCCTGCTTGAGCGTGCGCTGCAGCCGCAGGGCGGTGTACATCCCCACGTAGCCACCACCGACCACGAGAATGCGCGCCACGGCGTCCGAATACTCCGAAGACACAGTCTTCACAGAGGTTCTCCTCGCGGTGTCGACCAGGCCGGGGCGCCACCGAGCGGGCGGCCGGGCCGGCGGCGCGGCCACCCCCTACGGGCGCTGTGCCCCCGGAGCGCACAGCACTGTTCCATGACGCACTGCCGCAACGGCTTTGTCCACAGGTCGGTCGAAAAGTATGGCCGGTACCCAGCGGTGGTGCGGAGCGGGACATTCCGCATCACCGTTGCGAAGTACGCTGGTCAGGCGGAGATTGGCGCGAGGCGGGAGGAAGAGGGCCCCGAGCAGATCCGGCCCATTAGGCCGATCGGGGGGCGTAGCAGGCGGAGGACCCTCTTCAATCTTGACGCGGGCTCAACTATGTTCGTATCTCGTTGGGGTGCACCCTTTCGTCGGGTCACCCCGGCAGTCAGGGCGGGGAGTCTCCGGGGGGAGACGTCATTACCGGGGGATCACTTATGCACATTCAGGGCTCTCAATGGCCGACGGCGGTCACCGTGACCGCCGCTTCCGACGGTGCCAACGGCGCCGGGAGCAAGGGAACGGGCGCCGCGACCGGCGCCAACGGTCGGAGCGCACCGCTGCGGGTCGACGCCCAGCGCAATCTGGAGCACGTGTTGCGCGCGGCGCGCGAGGTCTTCGGCGAACTGGGGTACGGCGCGCCGATGGAGGACGTGGCGCGGCGGGCCCGGGTCGGGGTCGGGACGGTCTACCGCCGCTTCCCGAGCAAGGACGTCCTGGTCCGGCGGATAGCCGAGGAGGAGACCTCCCGGCTGACCGAGCAGGCGCGGGCCGCGCTGGGTCAGGAGGACGATCCGTGGTCGGCGCTGGCGCGGTTCCTGCGGACGTCGGTGGCCTCGGGGGCGGGGCGGCTGCTGCCGCCGGGCATCCTGCGGGTCGGCCCGGGCGAGGAGCGGGTGCCCGACGGCCTGGGCGAGGTCCGGGTGCCGGAGGGCGGGATCGAGGCGCGGGTGCCGTTGCAGCGGGCGGCGCCGGGCGAGGCGGACGCGGCGCGCACCGGCACCGAGGCCGAGGAGACGCCGGGCGGGCAGGCGCTGCTGGAGGTCGTCGGACGGCTGGTGGAGCGGGCCCGGGCGGCCGGTGCGCTGCGGATCGGCGTCACGGTCTCCGACGTGCTGCTGGTGATCGCCACGGGCGCGCCGGCGCTGCCGGATCCGGGACAGCAACAGGCCGCCTCCGCGCGGCTGTTGGAGATCCTGCTGGAAGGGCTGCGGTCACGTCCCACCACCTGATGCGGGGCGGCCGGCCCGGCGGCGCGGTGCCCACGGGGCACGGAGGCGCGCGGGCGGGCGGGGCGTGGCGTCGGGGGGTGTCAGCGGGGGCGGTCGTCGCGTCGCCGGGCGTATCGGGCCTACCGGGGCTGCCCCTAGGGGCGGGCCGGGGCTTCCGCGGCGGGCGTTCCGGGTGCGGTGGCCGGGGCCGGTGTGGCGCGGTCGCCGCGGCCGGGGCGGGAGGGCCGCTGCCGGTGAACGTCAGTGCGGGCGCCCCGGAGGAGTGGTTGCCCACCCGGGCTCTGAGGCTCGGGCCCCGGGTGTGGCACGCTTGCGCGGTGTTGCGGTGTGACGGTGGGTTCGGGGGCCTCGGCGATGGGTGTTGACGGGCGGGACGAGCGGCGCGGCGAGGGCGTGGGCGCACCGTCGGGTCAGGTGCCGGGCCAGTCCGGGCCGTTGGGGGCGACGCCCCCGGCTGCCGGTCCGGAGGGCGCCGGGCCCAGCGTGCCGGCGCAGCGCCGGCACTCCCGGCGGCGGGACCGGCCGGCGGAGGGCGAGCCGACCGCCGAGGGCGTCGACGCCGGACTGCCGCCGTCCGACGCCCAGTTGGTGGCCGCCATGCGGGCCGGCGACGACAGCGCCTACGAGGAGCTCTACCGCCGGCACGCCGAGGCGGTGCGCCGGTACGCGCGCAGCTGCTGCCGGGACGCCCACACCGCGGAGGACCTGACCGGCGAGGTGTTCGCGCGCACCCTCCAGGCGGTGCGCGGCGGGGCGGGGCCAGATTCGGCGGTGCGCGCCTATCTGTTGACGACCGTCCGGCGGGTCGCCGCGGTCTGGGCGAAGACCGCCCGGCGGGAGCACCTGGTCGAGGACTTCGCGGTGTTCGCGGTGACCGCGGCCGGCTCGTCCCTGGACGACGACACCCTGGACCTCGGCGCCGACGTCCGGGCGATGCACGAGGCCGAGCAGACGATGGCGGTGCGGGCGTTCCAGAGCCTGCCGGAGCGCTATCAGACGGTGCTGTGGCACACCACCATCGAGGACGAGTCGCCGAGCGAGGTCGCGCCGCTGCTCGGGCTGACCGCCAACGCCACCGCCGTCCTCGCGCACCGGGCCCGGGAGGGGCTCAAGCAGGCGTATCTGCAGGCCCATGTGAGCCAGTCGCTGACCTCGGGCGGCGACTGCGCGCGCTACGCCGACCGGCTCGGCGCGTACGCCCGGGGCGGGCTGCGGATGCGGGCCGAGCGGGGGTTGCGCAAGCACCTGGACGCGTGCGCCCGGTGCCGCGGCGCGGCCCTGGAGGTCGCGGACCTCAACCAGCGCATCGGTGCGGTGCTGCCGGTCGCGGTCATCGGTTGGTTCGCGGCCGGGTACGCGATCAAGGGTGCCGCGGCGGTGGCCGGCGTCGCCGGGGCCGGGGCTGCGGCGAGCGCCGGGGTGGCCGCGGCCGCCTCGGGCTCCGGGTCCGGTACGTCCGCGGGCTCCGGCGGGGCGGCCGCGGGCGAGGGGTTGGCCGCGCCGGTGAAGGTCACCGTCGGGGCCGGGTTGGTGGTCGTGGCGGGCGCGGCGCTGGCGTTCGCGCTGTCCGGGTCGTCGCAGCCGGCCCCGAAGCCGCGGGCGCAGCCGCTGGCCCCCTCGGTGCCGGCCGTGCCCGCTCCCCCGCCGTCGCACACGCCGCGGCCCCCGGTGAGCGCCCCGGCCCCGAAGCCCAGCCCGACGCCCGCGCCGCCCAGGCCCACGCCGGCGCCGCCGAAGCCCACCCCCACGCCACCCCCGAAGCCGATGCCGACTCCGCCGAAGCCCACGCCGACGCCGACTCCACCAAAGCCCACGCCGACGCCGACTCCGACGCCCACGCCCACCCCGCCGCCGACGCCGTATCAGGTCAACGCGTTGCAGTACGACTTCGCGGGCGACGGCACCAAGCCGGAGGTCCGCGCCTTCGACAGCAGTTGGCTGTGGAAGCGGAACCGCCCGAGCATCGGCGGCACGACCTATCCCCACGGGGTGAGCGTGCACGCGTCGTCCTCCGTGGTCATCGACCTCAACCGGCAGTGCACCGCGTACGACGCGGTGGCCGGCGTCGACGACCTCAGCCTGGGGCTGGGCGCGTTGCGTTTCTCGGTGTACGCGGACGGGGTCCGGCTGTGGCGGTCGGCCGTGGTGCACGGCGGGCAGCCGGCGGTGCCGGTGCACGTCCCGTTGGCCGGGCGCAAGACGCTGCGCCTGGTGGTCGAGCCGGAGAGCGCGGGCGATCTGGTGGCGCTGGGGGACTGGGCGCGGTCGCAGATCAACTGCCGGTGAGGGAACGGGCGGTGGCGGACGAGCCGGCCACCGCGCCGTAACGGGGCGCGGCAACAGCAGTCACGTCGGAATGTGCGCCGGTGTACGCCCCTGCCCTGGGCGCGCGGGGAAGGCCGTGCGCCGGGTTGGTGCGCCGTTCTGCCGGGAGCACCGGGACGGGGCCATGCTCCGGTCGTCCGCCCCTGCGGGAACACGGGCGGCGGGGCCGTCCCCAACGGGCCGCCCGCGCCGGGCGGCCGGGCAGCTCAGGCGAGCCGGGCGCGGGGCACCACGCCCCCGGCGAGAGCCCGTTGGCGCGGCGCCTCCGCGCCCGTCCAGCAGGAGCCGCGGCGGGCCAACAGCCGGCGCAGCCACAGCTCGGTGGAGACCAGGTCGGCCAGCCCGTCCAGGGGCAGCGGGGCGCCCTCGGCGGCCGCCCGGAGCGCCTTGCGGACCACCCGTGCCTCGATCAGTCCGGCGTCGGCGAGCAGGGGCGCCTCGAAGAGCCGGAGCAACGGGCCGGCGGCGGCGCGCAGTCCGGCGCGGGCCGCGGCGGAGTGCGGGTGGTGCGCGGCGGCACCCCAACCGGACGGCAGGTCCCGGACGCCGGCGCCGGTCAGGACCGACCGCAGGACGGCCGCCCGGGCGCCGGGCTGCACCCGGAGGGTGTCCGGCAGGGCGCGGCAGGCGAGCACCACCTGGTTGTCCAGGAAGGGGGCGTGCAGCCGCTGACTGCGGACCTCGGCGGCCTGTTCGAAGATCCGGTGGTCGGCGGCCTGGCGGGCCAGCGCGGCCCGGGCCCGCCACTCGCCGGGACGGCCGGCGGCGGGCGAGCGGCGGGCCGCGTCCCCGAGGCGAGCCGCCACCTCGGCCAGCGCCTCCCCCGTGAGCCAGCGGGCCGCGGGCCCGGGGCGGCACCAGGTGAGCGCGGCCAGCGAGGCGTCCACCGCGCCGCCGGCCACCGGCTCGTCGGCGAACTCCCGCTCCCGTAGGCGGCGGGCGGCCTCGGCGATCCCGGTGGCGTAAGGGGTGCGAGCGAGCCTCCGGGCGGCCCGGTAGACGGTGAACGGGACCAGGACGGAGTGCGCGGACGGGCCGTCCGCCCTGGCCAACGCGGTGACCGGGCGCAGCAGATGGCGCCGGCGGCGGTCCATGAGGAGGTCGGCGAGGCGGGCCGGGTGGGCGTCGAGGACCTGACGGGCGCCGTTCCCGACGAAGTGGTCGGCGCCGCCGGACACCAGCCGGCTGCGGTGCCGGCCGGCGACGACCAGCGCGGGGCCGGGCTCGTCGGTGAGCGGGAGGGCGTCGAGGCCGGTGTACGGGAGCGCCTCCTCGCCGGCCGCGACGACGACGTGGTGCAGCCGGGGGTTCTCGGCGATCCCGCGGGCACGCTCCAGTTCTGCCTCGTGGTCGTCCTGACCGCCCCGGGTGGCACGGTCGTTGAAGGTCACCGCCAACAGGCGCTCGCCGTGGCCGTTGATCCTGCCCGGCTGGCCGGGGAGTCCGGCGGCCAGGAGGGCGAGCGTTCCGGAGGCGCTGCCCCCGGAGAGGTCGGCGCCGATGCCGGGGGCCGGGCCGCCGCGCGCCGCGCGCCGCTCCGCGGGGCCCATGCCGGGCACCGGGCCGGGGTCGAGCCGGTCCAGGCCGTCCGGGTCGGGGGCGAAGCGGGGGGCCGCCAGGCGGGCGCGGACGGCCTCCACCAGGGCCTCGCGGACGCCGTCCACGGCCTGCTCCGGGGCGAGTTGGGGGGTGGCGACGGCGAGGGAGGCGGGCGGCTCGTAGGAGGCGCGCTCGCTGGTGCCGTTGCGCAGCACCAGGGCGTGGCCGGGTGGGACGCGGTGCACGCCGTCGTACGGGGTGCCGGTGCCGAGGGCCTCGGGGGCGTCCGGGCAGGCCAGCAGCGCGGCCAGGTGGCCGACGTCGAGGCTGGCCTCGACGAGGTCGGCGAGCGGCAGGGCGGCGGTGGCGTACGCGGTGCCGCCGGCCCAACGGGTGTGGAAGACGGGGCGGGCGCCGGCCAGATCCCCGGTGACGGTGATCCGGCGTCCCACCTGGGCGACGGCGGTGTAACTGCCCGGCCAGGCGGTGAGGTGGCGCAGCGCGCCCCCGCGGGCGGCGAACAGGCCGACCTTCAACTGGTCGTCGGTGGCGCCGCAGACCCCGAAGACGGCGAGCCGGGTCTCCGGGTCGGCCTGCACGACGCGCACCTCATGGGGCCGCCAATCGCCCACCGCCCAGAGGGGATCGGGGTCGCCCCACAGGAGTTGGGCGCCCACGGGCAGCAGCGAGCGGCACCCCTTGTCGGTGGTCGCGGCACTGCTCCACCCCACCAGCCAGCGCATCGCCGCCTCCACCCGATTCCCCGTCCGCCCGGGTGGCCGGCGGCCGCCCCGCGCAGCGGATTCCCCAGTCTGCCGTGCGGTCCATGCTGCCATGGCGCTGGCCTGCGGGCGGCTGCGGAGACGGCCCGTATACGGGCGCGCGACGCCCGGCCGACGGGGCCGGCGAGGGGCGGTGCGGCGCCCCGGTGACGGGGAGGGGCCGTCGGCGCGCGGCGCCGGCGTCGGGGGGCGGTGGCCGGATGCCGGGCGGGCGCGGTGCGCGGCAAACGGCCCCGGGTGGCCCCCCGTGTGGCCCCCGGAGCGGTCGACGGCGTGAAAGCATCACCCGTCGATTTTCAGCCAAAGTCCGTGCCGCTCCGCCGAGTTGGGTCCCGGCCGGCACCCCGGACTCGACCGCCGTGCGACGCGGCGGCCGGGTGGGCGCCCGGTCCCCGCGACGGTCCGGGAAGCGGGCTGCGCCTCCCGGACCGGACCGCCACCCGCGGGGAATGAGGTGGCGGTGTCCCCCAGCCCACTGGATCCAGTACAGCGGGCCGACCCACGCAGAACTCATCGAAGCGTGGGGGGCGTTGAGGGGCCAGCGCGCACGGACGGGCGCATGGGCACACGTACCCGGAGCACATGCCAATTCCCGCACCCCCGTTTGAACACGAATCTCGCCATCCAAGACACCGACCCTTAACGGTCGGGATCCGGCGAACTACTCTGGGTGGACGCATGCCCCGGGGTACGGGGCGGCTGTCGCTGTGTCGAGGGGTGCGCATGTCCAGGGATACACGCGGGCCGAACGAGAAGCTCGGCACCGTTCTCGCCCTCGCGGGGATCAGCAATGCCGGACTGGCGCGCCGGGTCAACGACCTGGGTGCCCAACGCGGTCTGACGCTTCGCTACGACAAGACGTCGGTGGCCCGGTGGGTCTCCAAGGGCATGGTGCCCCAGGGCGCCGCGCCCCATCTGATTGCGTCCGCGATCGGCAGCAAGCTGGGGCGACCGGTGCCGTTGCACGAGATCGGCCTGGCCGACGCCGATCCGGCGCCCGAAGTCGGGCTGGCCTTCCCCCGTGACGTGGGCGCGGCGGTGCGCTCAGCGACCGAGTTGTACCGTCTCGATCTCGCCGGCCGGCGGGGCAACGGCGGCGGCATCTGGCAGAGCCTGGCCGGATCCTTCGCGGTCAGCGCGTATGCGACCCCCACCTCCCGTTGGCTGATATCGCCGACCGACAGTTCGGTGGCGCGGGAGACGGCCGAGGCGCGCGAGAAGGACGCCGCGGCCGCCGGTGACGCCGGGACCCCGCAGCACGTCGGCCACAGCGACGTCACCAAGCTGCGTGAGGCGGCCAAGGACGCCCGGCGCTGGGACTCCAAGTACGGGGGCGGGGACTGGCGTTCGTCCATGGTGCCGGAGTGCCTCCGGGTGGACGCGGCGCCGCTGCTGCTCGCCTCGTACAGCGACGAGGTGGGCCGCGCGCTCTTCGGGGCGACGTCCGAACTCACCCGCCTGGCGGGCTGGATGGCCTTCGACACCGGCCAACAGGAGGCCGCCCAGCGGTACTACATCCAGGCGCTGCGGCTGGCCCGCGCCGCCGCGGACGTCCCCCTGGGCGGGTACGTGCTCGCGTCGATGTCCCTCCAGGCGACCTACCGGGGCTTCGCCGACGAGGGCGTCGACCTGGCCCAGGCCGCCCTGGAGCGCAACCGCGGGCTGGCCACCGCGCGCACCATGAGCTTCTTCCGCCTGGTGGAGGCGCGGGCGCAGGCCAAGGCCGGCGAGGCGCGCGCCTGCGAGGTGGCGCTGAAGGCGTCCGAGGGCTGGCTGGAGCGCTCCCGCAGCGGCGACCCGGACCCGTCCTGGTTGGACTTCTACTCCTACGAGCGGTTCGCCGCCGACGCCGCCGAGTGCTACCGGGACCTGCGGCTGCCCCGTCAGGTGCGGCGCTTCACCGAGCAGGCGCTCTCCCGGCCGACGGAGGAGTTCGTCCGCTCGCACGGGCTGCGCCTCGTCGTGTCGGCCGTCGCCGAACTGGAGTCCGGCAATCTGGACGCGGCGTGCGCCGCCGGCACCCGGGCCGTCGAGGTCGCCGGCCGCATCTCGTCCGCCCGCACCACGGAGTACGTCCGGGACCTGCTGCACCGCCTGGAGCCGTACGGGGACGAGCCCCGGGTGGTCGAACTCCGGGAGCGGGCGCGGCCGTTGCTGGCGGCGCCGGCGTAGCCGGCGGGCGCGGAGGGCGGCCGCGGGCGGCGGCCGGGGAACGAAATCGGGCGCCCTGCGCCGGGCGGGTGCGCGGCTGCGGGTCGTCTTCGCAGGTCAGGCTGGATCACTGCGGATTGTCGGTGCCGCCCGTCATGATGGACTACGGCGTCGGCGATGACGCTCGGGCCCGCGGCGACGGGCGGGCCGGCGGTCATGCGGTTGGGGAGGTGCAGTGGCGGCGTACGACTGCGATGTGCTGGTGATCGGTGCCGGGATCGTGGGGCTTTCCACGGCCCATGCCCTCACGCGCGCCGCGCCGGGCATACGCGTCGTGGTGCTGGAGAAGGAGCCCGGTGTGGCCCGCCACCAGACCGGGCGCAACAGCGGGGTCATCCACAGCGGCATCTACTACCCACCCGGTTCGCTCAAGGCCCGCTTCGCCCTCCAAGGGGCGGCGGAAATGGTCAAGTTCTGCACGGAACACGACATTCCGCACGAGGTCACCGGCAAGCTGATCGTCGCCACCGACCGCGGCGAGCTGCCCCGGCTGCACGGCCTCATCCAGCGCGGCCGGGAGCACGGGCTGCCGGTCCGGGAGCTGGGCCCGGCCCAGATCGCCGCGTACGAGCCGGAGGTGCGCGGCCTGGCCGCGATCCACGTCGGCACGACCGGCGTCTGCGACTTCGGCGCGGTCGCCCGGGAGTTGGGCCGGCTCGCCCAGGAGGACGGCGCGCGGGTCGTCCTCGGCGAGGAGGTCACCACCATCGAGCGCCGCCCCGGCCGGGTCGCGGTCCGCACCGCCGGCGGCACGGTCTACCGCGCCCGCGCCCTGGTCAACTGCGCCGGGCTGCACTGCGATCGGATCGCCCGGCTGGCCGGCGACGCCCCGGGCATGCGGATCGTGCCGTTCCGCGGTGAGTACTTCACCCTCGCCCCGGAGCGCGCGGCCCTGGTCCGCGGCCTGGTCTACCCGGTGCCCGACCCGGCGTTCCCGTTCCTGGGGGTGCACCTCACCCGCGGCATCGACGGCGCCGTCCACATCGGGCCGAACGCCGTCCCCGCACTGGCCCGCGAGGGGTACGACTGGCGCACGCTCCGCCCCGCGGAGCTCGCCGGGACGCTGGCCTTCCGCGGCTCCTGGCGGATAGCCCGCCGCCACTGGCGCTACGGCGCGGGCGAGTTGCACCGCTCACTGTCCCGCCGGGCCTTCGCGGACGCGGTCCGCCGGCTGCTGCCCGACGCCCGGGAGGAGGACCTGCTCCCCTGCCCCGCCGGCGTCCGGGCCCAGGCCGTCCTCCCCGACGGCACCCTCGTCGACGACTTCCTCTTCGCCGAGTCCCCCGGCATGGTCCACGTCCTCAACGCCCCGTCGCCGGCCGCCACGGCCTCCCTCCCGATCGGCCGCGAGGTGGCCCGGCGGGTCGCCCGGCTGCTGGGCATACCGGCGGGCGCGGTGCGGGACGTCGGCCCCGGGGCGAGGAGCTGAGGCGCTCCCCCGTTACCTCGCCCACACCGCGCCGCTCCCCGGGAGGCCGACGCCACCCGTCCCGCCAGCGCCGCGCCGCCCGTAGGCCACCGGGCCCCACCTGCGCCTCTATGGACGGGCAGGGGCGCGGGCCCATCGGGACCGGGGCGTCGACCGGCGTTCTCCCCGATCACCGCGCCCGGCGACCCCGCCCTCGACGGTCCCGTCCGCCCCGGCGCCATCCGTAGAATCGACGCACTGTGTCCGAGAACCCCGCCACCCCCGAGACCCTCGCCGCCGCTGCCGACGCCATGAGCGCGGACGCCGCGGTGACCACCGTCGCGACCGCCACTCCGGCCTCCGTGCCCCGGCGCGGCAAGCCGATGTTCCCCGACGGCACGGGGCCGGCGGCCGACCCCGCCGGCTCGCACCACGAGCGGCGGATCCGGTCCTTCCAGCCCCGCCGCAGCCGCGTCACGGCCTCGCAGGGCGAGGCGCTGCGCCGGCTCTGGCCGAAGTGGGGCGTGGACATCGACGGACTCTCCCCCCTCGATCTCGACGCGTTCTTCGACGGGCTGCCGGTCGTCCTGGAGATCGGTTTCGGGATGGGCGAGGCCACCGCGCAGATGGCCGCCGCCGCCCCGGAGACCGGCATCCTCGGCTGCGATGTGCACACCCCTGGCCAGGGCCATCTGCTCGGTCTCGCGGAGCGGAACGGCCTGTCCAACATCCGGGTGGCCAACGGCGACGCGATCATCCTGCTGCGCGAGATGCTCCCCCCGGCGTCCCTGGCCGGCCTGCGCGTCTACTTCCCGGACCCCTGGCCCAAGAAGCGCCACCACAAGCGCCGCCTGATCCAGCCGGAGTTCGTGGCGCTGGCCGCCACCCGGCTCGCGCCCGGCGCCCTGGTGCACTGCGCGACCGACTGGGAGCCGTACGCCGAGCAGATGCTGGAGGTCCTCTCCGCGGAGCCGGCGCTGGAGAACCTCTACCAGGACTACGCGCCGCGACCGGACTTCCGGCCGCTGACGAAGTTCGAGGGCCAGGGCCTGGAGAAGGGCCACGTCGTCAACGACCTGCTGTTCCGCCGCCGGGCCTGAGGGCCGCGGCCCCCAGGGGCCGCGACCCGGCGCCACCGTGTCCTCGCTGGCGGCAAACTCGCCTGCCCGCGCCGCTCCACCCTCGTTAGGGTCGATGGGTGTACCCGTCACCGCCGCCGCTCCCCGAGCGCTCAGCCGGCCCGCCGCCGTACACACCCGCCGAGGCCCACCCCGGGCCCCGGCGCCGGTTCGCGCCCTGGCGCAGCCGGACCGTCCGAGCCATCGCGTTGGCCGCGCTGCTCGCGCTCTCCGGCGTGCTCATCCTCGGCATCGTCCGGCGCCAGACTGGCACCGAGGGCTTCCTGGTCGGCCTCGGGCTGGCCGTCTTCCCCGTCCCGCTGCTGATCGCGGCGTTCTGCTGGCTGGACCGCATCGAGCCCGAGCCCTGGCGGAACCTCGCGTTCGCCTTCGCCTGGGGGGCGTGCGCCGCCACCCTCGTCGCCGTACTGGCCAACGGCTTCGCCACCGACTGGCTGGCCAGCAACATCGCCACCGCGTCCCCGACCGAGGCCGAGGCATGGGGCTCGACGGTGGTCGCCCCGATTGTCGAGGAGGTGGTGAAGGCCGCCGCCATCGCCCTCCTCTACCGCTTCCGCCGCCGCGACTTCGACGGGATCACGGACGGCATCGTGATCGCCGGCATCACCGCCACCGGCTTCGCGTTCACCGAGAACGTCCTCTACCTGGGCAGCGCCTTCGGCGAGGACCAGTCCATGGGGCACACCGGTCTGAACTCCCTCACGGCCGGCACCTTCTTCGTGCGGATCGTGGTCTCCCCGTTCGCCCACCCGTTGTTCACGATCCTCACTGGCCTGGCGTTCGGCGTGGCCGCGACCCGTTACCCGCGCCGCCGCGGTGCCCGGACCGGGCTCGTGCTCCTCGGTCTGACCACCGCGATCCTGCTGCACGGCGTGTGGAACGCCGCCTCCGCCCTCGGTGACGCCGGCTTCCTCACCGTCTACGGCGTCTTCATGGTCCCGGTCCTGCTGGCCCTGACGTGGCTGGCGCTCTGGGCCCGCCGCCAGGAGCTGCTCTCGGTCCGCGAGTACCTCGCCCCGTACACCGCCGCCGGTTGGCTGGCCGCGCCCGAGCCCACCGCCCTCGCCTCCCTGAAGACCCGCGCGCTGGCCCGCGACATAGCCCGCCGCACCCACGGCCCGGCCGCCGCCCGCGCCGTCACCGCCTACGGCGCGCTGGCCACCGCGCTCTCCTTCCACCGGCGCCGCGCCCATCTGACGGGCCCGACCGCGGACTTCGCCGCCCGGGAGCGGGAACTCCTGGACGGCCTGTGGCACTACCGGTCGTGGGCGGGCCCGGCGCTGCTCCAGGCGTGGGCGGGCCGGACGGCGACGCCGGAAGCGGTGCCGGACCGGCCCGGGGGAGCGCCCGATTCCGACGCGGCAACGGGCCGGCGCCCCGCCCCGTAAGGGGCCGCGGTCGCGCGATCGGCGCCGGCCGCCCGCCCCGCTCGACCGTGCCGCCCTGCGGTGCGGGGGCCGCGCGTAGGCTCGTGGGAGTTGTCCGCGAAAGGGAGGATTCTGCGATGGCGGGGATACCGACGAGCGTGGTGGCGGCCACCGGGCTGGTGGGCGGTTACGGCGTGGCCCGGTGGACCAAGAAGCGGCCCCTGGGCGGGGTGGCGCTCGCGGCGGCCGGCGCGGTGGCGGCCCGCGGCTGGCAGCAGAAGGCCGGCACGAAGGCGGCCGCCGCGCTGAGCGGCGCCTATGTGGCGGCGTTCGCGGGGTCCCACCCGCTGGCCAAGAAGATCGGGGCGTGGCCCTCGGTGTTCGCGGTGGCCGGCGGCGTCGCGCTGGCCTCATGGGCGGTGGCGGACCGGCGCGGCTGACGCCGGCGGCCCGCTCCGGGGCCGGTCGCCAGGAACAGACAGCCAAGGGGCCGGCCCGTAGGGCCGGCCCCTTGGCTGCGTCGTTCGGCCTGCTGCCGCTCTCAGGCCGACGCCTCCGTGAGGAGGGCGACCTCGGCGTCGGTGAGGGTGAGCTCGGTGACGGCCAGGAGGGCCGGGAGCTGGGTGACGTTGCGGGCGCTGGCGATGGGGGCCACGACGGTGGGCTGGGCGGCGAGCCAGGCGAGCGCGACGGTGGTCGGCTCGGTGCCGTGGGTCGCGGCGACGGTGTCGAGCGCGGTGAGGACGCGGCGGCCGCGGTCGGTCTCCAGATGCGCGGCGGCCGTCCCGGCGCGGGCGCTGTCCACGCTGGTGCCCGGGCGGTACTTGCCCGTCAGGAAGCCGGAGGCGAGCGCGAAGTACGGGACGGCGGCCAGGCCGTTGCGGGCGGCCACGTCGGCGAGTTCGCCCTCGTAGGTGTCGCGGGAGACCAGGTTGTAGTGCGGCTGGAGGGCCACGTAACGGGCCACGCCCTCGCGGGCGGAGAAGTCCAGCGACTCCTGGAGGCGCTGCGCGGAGATGTTGGACGCGGCGATCTCGCGGACCTTGCCGGCCTTGACGAGGTCGTCCAGGGCGGTGAGGAACTCGCCCACCTCGACGGACTCGTCGTCGAAGTGGGTGTAGTAGAGGTCGATGTGGTCCGTGCGGAGACGGGTCAGGGACTGCTCGACGCCGGCCTTGATGGTGGCCGCGGACAGGCCCTTGTACTCGGGGTGGGCGCCGACCTTGGTGGCGATCACGACCTGGTCGCGGTTGCCGCGGGCCGCGAGCCAGTTGCCGATGACGGTCTCGGACTCACCGCCCTTGTTGCCCGGCACCCAGGACGAGTACGTGTCGGCGGTGTCGACGAAGTTCCCACCGCCGGCCACGTAGGCGTCGAGTACGGCGAAGGACTCGGCCTCGTCAGCGGTCCAGCCGAAGACGTTGCCCCCGAGGCAGAGCCGGGAGACGGACAGCGAACCGAGCGGCTCGCGGTCGGGAACGGAGCTGTGGGCGTGTGTCGCGGTCATGCCCTGCTACAACGCGGGAGCGCGGGGAATTGTTCCTCGCGCCGCGGGAGTTGCGCCCCGCTCCGGGTGGGGAGTTGACGCCGTTGCCGGGCCCGGGAGGGCGCGTGGGTGGCCGCCCACGGGGTGTGGGCGGCCGGGGCGGGGCGTCAGACGGTGACCCCGTGGTCGCGCAGCCACGACACCGGGTCGACCGGGGCGCCGCCGTGCGGGCGGACCTCCAGGTGGAGGTGCGGGGTGGTGGCGTTGCCGGTGGCGCCGACGCGGCCGATCACCTCTCCCGTATGGACCCTGCCCGACGTCTTGACCATGGACGACAGGTGGCAGAACCAGAGCTCCGTGCCGTCGTCGAGCGTGACGACGATCCGGTAGCCGTACGCTCCGGCCCAGCCCGCCTGGGTGATGGTCCCGTCGTGAACCGCCTTGACCAGCGTGCCCGTTGGGGCCGCGAAGTCCTGCCCGGTGTGGTCCGCGGCCCAGCGGTCGCCGGCCTGCCCGAAGCCGGTGGCCAGGGTGTGCGAGGAAACCGGGGCGACGAAGTCCGGGGCGGGGCGGGCGGGTTGGTCGGCTTCCGGGGTGGCGGGCTTGGCGTCCGGGGCGGCCGGGGCCGCCGGTTCCTGAGAGGTCCGAGTGGCCTGGTGGGCCTCCGCGGTCTCGGCGGCTTGGGGAGCCTCCGTGGCCTGGGTGGTCTTCGCGTCCGCCTCCGGCGCCTGTGCGGCGGCCGGTGCCTCCTCCGACTCCGTCCCCGCCGTCTCCTCAGTCCCGGGCGTCTCCTCCGCCCCGGGCTTCTGCGGCGCCTCTGACGTCTGCGGCGCGCCCTCCGGGGGCGCGGCCGTTCCCGCGGCCTCCGGCCCCTCGGGGCCGCCCTGTTGGGCACCGGCTCGGGCGTCGGCCTGGGCGTCTGCCGGGCGGACGCCGCCCTGCTGGAGGATGCGGTTGCGCAGCGCCTCGGCCGCGCCCGCGCCCTGGGCGGCTTCCGCCGGGGCGCCGCCGGCCCGCGCGCCGTGAGCGGCGGAAGCGAAGGCGTCCGTGGCGGTGGTCGCGGCGGCGGCCACCGGGGCCTTCGGGGCGTCCACGGCGGCGTCCTCGGCCGTCCCACCGGGATCGGGCATCGAGATCGGCGCCGGCGGCCGGCCCTCGGCCGCGGCCACCCCGCTCGCTCCGACCGCCGCGATCACGCCGACGCCCAGGGCCGTACCGCCGCGCGCCAGACCGACGCTGCGCTGCCTGGCCACCCGGTGCTTGCCGCGCATCGAACGGAGGTCCTCGTCGTCGGCGCCGGCTCCGTCGAGATCCGCCTCATCGACGCCCCTCTCGTCACCCGTGCCCCACGCGCCCCCGGTACCGCCCCCTTGGAGACCGTGCACCGACTCACCACCGGCCAACCCGCCCTGGCCGACGTCCTCATGGGCCGGCCACTCGGGGGTCGGCCCCTGGTGGGGCATTCCCTGCTGGGGCATCGCCTCGTAGGCGGAAGAAGCAACGGAAGCAGCGGAAACGGTGGTAGCAGGGGAAGCGGGCGAAGCGGCGGCATCAACGAAATCGCCACCCCCACCCGGAACATCCACACCAACACCACCGGAGGCAACGTGCCCGGCGGGGCCGCCGAGGCCGAGGCCGAAGCCGATCGTGCCGCTGAAGTCGGCGGGGCCACCGAGGCCATAGCCGGATGGAGCGTGAGGGGCGGGCCTGTTGGACGCCACGGGGGCGCTCTCCTTTCCTTCCTTCTCGCCTACCGGGTTAGCTGACGGGTTCGGAGCAGGAAGGTCTCCTACGAACGCCTCCTGGCGGGAAGCGCCCGATTCACCCCAAGAGGGTGGTTCCCCGGTTCCCTCCGCTCAATTCCCAGCAATTCCAGGCGGATCCGACGGGCATCCACCAAACCGGTCGATCCGGGCGGCGCGACGCGGGTCGGGGACACGGTCGAGCAGGGCGGCGGCCGGCTCGTGCGGGACGGGTCGGGGTCGTTCTGGGCGTGCGGAAAAAGCGCGTACGGGATTCGGCGTCGGCGCACGGTGCCGCCACTTGCGACGGCTGGGACGACCGCGCTCCGTTATCGGACAGTAATAGAGACGACGACGGAAATCCAAGCGTTCCCATGAATCCACAAGGGTTCCGCCCGGCCTTCACAGCGACCCCGGCGGGAACGTTTCCCCTCAAGCCATCCCGAACCAGGGTGAGTTGGCGCCATCGCGCCAAACGATCTCGCGACGATTGTGCGCGACTTGTTATGCAGAGGGACGCCTCGCGGTCACGGAGGGTGAGGGCGATAACGTCGCCCCATGGTCGTCAACGTTGCGAACACCGGAAACGTCGTCAACACCCCGCGGGAAGTGGCGGAACGGTACCGGGAGTTCTCCTGGCAGCAGGCGCGCGGGCGGTCCGAGGCGCACGAGGAGCTGACCGCCCGGATCGGCCAGGACGACGAGTTCTGCGAACTGCTGGCGGGTTCGCTGCCGGCCGGCGCCAAGCAGCAGCCGAACCTCCTGCTCGCCGCGGTGCGCTATCTGGACGGCCCGCACGCGGAGTTGGGGCCGCGCGGCGCGGCGGCGTACGGGCGCTGGCGCGAGTGGACGATCCGGCACTGGGACGAGGTCCGCCAGGTGATCATGCGGCGCGCCACCCAGACCAACGAACCGGCCCGCTGTGCCGCACTGTTGCCGCTGCTGGCCCGTCTGCCGCAGCCCCTGGCCCTCCTGGAGGTCGGGACGTCGGCCGGACTGTGCCTGCACCCGGACCGGTACCGCTACCGCTACGTCCACGAGGGGCGCGACTCCGCGTACGGCGCCCCGGATTCCCCGGTCACGTTCACCTGCCGCACCAGCGGGCCGGCCCCGTTCGACGACGGCGACGCGGCAACGCCGCCCGGCGGGCTCCTCCCCGACATCGTCTGGCGCGGCGGCATCGACCTGAACCCGCTGGACCCGGCCGGGAACGCGGACGACCTCCGCTGGCTGCGGGCGCTTCTCTGGCCCGGCGACGAGGCCCGCAGCGCGCGCCTCACGGCCGCCGTCGAGGCGGTGCGGCCCGCGCCGCGCCCCGTGCTGGTCCGCGGCGACCTGGTCGACGAGTTGCCGGCACTGGCCGCCCGGGCGCCGGCAGGGGCGACGCTGGTGGTCTTCCACAGCTCGGTGCTGAACTACCTTCCGCCCGCCCGGCGCGAGGAGTTCGCGCACCGCGTGCGGACGCTGCTCGCCGAACGGGAGGGCGGCGGGCACTGGATCTCCCAGGAGCACCACAGCGTGCTGCCGTGGATCACCGCGCCGGAACACCGTTCCCTGCGGCCCGAGGACGGCATGCTGCTGACCCTCGCGGTGGACGAGCGCCCGGTCGCGCTCACGGACCCGCACGGCCAGAGCGTGCACTGGCTCCGATCCGCGCACCCGTAGGGGACGCCGGACCCTCCCAACGGCCTTACGGGGACGGCCCGCGCCCTACGTCCCCAAGGGGCGCTGGACCGCCAGCAGCGCCATGTCGTCCGCGGGCGCCTCGCCCGTGTACCGGGCGACGTCCTCGATCACCACGTCCAACAGGTCGTCGGGGCCCTCGAAGTGGCTGCCGCGCAACCGGGCGCAGGGGTCGTAGAACGCGCCGGCCCGGTTGCGGGCCTCGGTCACCCCGTCGGTGAACAGGAGCAGCATCCCCCCGGCCGGGAAGAAGACCACGTCCGAGCGGTCCGGAAAACCCGCCACGTCGGTCAGGCCCAGCGGCAACGCGGCGGCGGCCGGGGGCAGTTCCCGTAGGCCGCCGTCCGGGGTGAGCAGCAGAGGGGACGGGTGGCCTCGGTTGAGGACGCGCAGGACGGACTGGTCCCCGGCGGGGACCTCCGCCAGTACGGCCGTGGTGAAGCCCTCGTACTCGTCGAGGCCCGCGCGGCGCCCGCCCTCCCGTTTGAGCGCCCGCTCCAGCCGGTGCGCCACCGCCTCCAGGGTGGACTCCTGATCCGCCGCCTCCCGGAAGGCGCCGACGACGACCACCGCGGCCTCCACCGCCTCCAGCCCCTTGCCCCGCACATCGCCGACGATCATCCGCACGCCGTGCGGGGTGTCCTGGATGGCGTGGAGGTCGCCGCCGATGCGGGCGCCGGCCCGGGCGCCGACGTAACGGGCGGAGACCGCGAGCCCGGCCAACCGATCGGGCGGGGCCGGCAGTACGGCCCGTTGGGCGGCCTCCGAGACGTCCCGCACGGAGGCCAGCCGGGCGTCGCTGATCCGCACCACCCGGTTGATGCCGAGCGCCAGCAGGGCGACGACCACCACCGTGATCGCCTCGGTCACCGACTCGTAGTAGTCCTCGACGCCGTGGTACGTGGCGACCAGGAGCTCGCTGACGATGGCGGCCAACGCCGTGACGCCGGTCGCCCGTAGGGAGAAGAGGGGAGCCGCGACCAACGGGGCGGCGGCGAGGAACGGGGCCGCGGTGTACTGGGGCGGCGTGACGAGGTCGAAGAGCACCCCGATGACGATCAGGGCGGTGGGCAGCCAACGGGCCAATCGGCGGCCGAGCGGGGACATCTGGTCGCCGCGAGCGCGCCGTTCCCCGCCGCCCGTGCGGTTCCTGCCGCGTCGACGCATCCGCACCGGCCTCTTCCCACTCCGCCCGCCCGGTGGCGCGCTCGTTCCGCCCCCACCCGTCGTGCCGCCCTGGTCCGTTGCGCCGCCCTCGGCCCCCGCACCGTCCCCGGCCGTCCCGCCTGCGCCGCCCACGTCGCCTGCCGTGCGCCGCGCCCTCCTCCCCCCGCTGGCCTGCTGCCTGCTGCCTGCTGCCTGCTGCCTGCTGCCCTCAAGGCTTGCTGCCGCTCCGCCGGGTGGCGAGTCCTCCTGAGCCGAACGGGGTAGGCACAGGCTGGGGCCACCCCGCCCCCTAAGGGCCCACCCCCTCACCCCCTTACGGCAACCACCCGCCACCCCGCCCCCGCTCCCCCACTACGCCTCCGGGCTTTCCCCTCCGGGCTCCGGCACGATCCCGGTCCCGGCGCCGCCGCCCTCGCACTGGTTGACCGTGGCCCGCGCATGGGCGAGGAAGCGCCGGGTCAGCGGATGCCCGTCGTGCCGCGGGAAGACGATGTGCAGCGGCATCAGGGGCGCGTCGGGGATCGCCACGAAGGAGATGAACGGGTGCACCCGTTGGCGGCCGATGGACTCCGGTACGACGCCGACGCCCCGGTTACCGGCCACCGCCTCCAGCCACTCGTCGAAGTTCCCGCACCGGACGGCGATTTCCGGCCGCTCCTCCGGCGGCCAGTCCGACGCGTCCGTCGTCCCACCGGCCTCGTTCAGCACCAGCGGCATACGGGCCAACTCCCGCCAGCCGACCTCGTCCCGGGCCACCGCTCCCCCACTCACCTCGCCCCCCTGCCTCCCACCTCCTCCAACTCACCCTCCACGCCCGCCTCTTCCACCCCACCCGACGTCCCACCATGCCCCCGCATCCCGACCCAGATCACCAGGAACGCGACGGCGGCCACCCCGCACAGCAGCCACATCGCCGCCTGGTTCCCCCGGACGAACAACTCCTCGGAGAGCGCCTCGGCGCCGCGCCCGTCCAGCCCGGTGTGCGCGCGCAACAGCCCCTTCCCCACTCCCGGGTCGGCCACCGCCCGCGACACCCACTCCCCGCCCGGCAGCCGGCGCGCGGCCAGCGCCCCGTCCAACGCGTCCCGCGCCGACCAGCGGTAGACCGCCATCCCGACCGCCAGCCCGATCGCCCCGCCCAGGTTGTGGAAGGTCCACGACGAACCCACCGCGGTCCCCGCCAGCCGCTCCGGCACGGCGGACAGCGCGGCGACGGGTGGCCGGGCCGAGGACGAGGGCCCAGCCGATCCCCATCAGCGCGAACGCCGCCATCACGAGGACGACCCCGCTCTCCGTGCTGAACTGCGCCTGGAGCGCCGCCGACAGGGCGAACGCCACGAACCCGCCGCACAGCAGCAGCCGCGGCGGGAAGCGGTCCACCAGCCGTCCCACGACGGGCGACAGTACCGCCATCACCGCCGTGCACGGCAGCAACATCAGTCCACTCGCGGTGCCCCCGTCGTGCCGTACGGAGACCAGGTACAGCGGCATCAGGAAGAACGCCAGGCAATAGAAGAACGCCAGGGAGAAATCGGCGGTGAGCGCGCCCAGGAAGGTGCGGTTCCCGAACAGTTGGAAATCGACGAGGGGCGCCGCCACTTTGCGTTCCACCACGCAGAAGGCGAGCACACCGACGATTCCCACTGCGAGCAGCCCGAGAACGCGGACCGATGTCCAGCCCCAGGCATCGCCCAATGTCAGGCCGAGAACCACCGCGGGCAGCGCGATGCTGATCAGCACCAACCCGGGCCGGTCCGGCTTTCCTGTCCCGGCGACGCGCTGCCCTGACACGCGTATCGAGAAGCAGCACACGGCCAACCCGACGGCCGTCAGCGGCACGTTTATCCAGAAAACCCAGCGCCAGCTCAACTGCCCGACGATGAACCCGCCCAGCATCGGCCCGATCGCCAACCCGAGCCCGTTGACGCCGTAGAGCGCCCCGATGGCCCGACCGCGCCGCTCCGGCGGGAAGGTGTCGGAGACCAGCGCGCCCGTACTGGTGTAGAGCACGGCGCAGGCGGCCCCTTGGACGAAGCGGCAGACGATCAGCATCCGGACGTCCGCCGCGCACCCGGCCGCCAGGGAGGCGAGGCCGAACACCGCGGTCCCGGTGTAGAGCACCCGACGTCGGCCGTGGCTGTCGGCCAGCCGCCCCATCGTCACCATGAACATCGATAACGCAACGATGAATACGTTGACGATCAGCTGGAGTTCGGTGACCGTGGCCCCCATATCCCGCTGGATGGCGGGAGCCGCGGTATTGACGATGGTGAGGTCGATACAGCCGAGGAAACTGATGAGGCTCAGCCCGGCGAATGCCCACCACCGACGCCCGGCACTCCCCCTCCTCTCGACGGACCGTACGGATTCACCAACGGACGCCCCGGACACCTCGGATTCCCCGGACGCGCCGCTCCCGCCTTCTCCCCGATCCGCCGCCTTCACGCACTCAGTCACGATTCCCGCCTCCGGGCCGGCGAACGGCGCCCTGCCGCTCCGCCGGCATTCCCCGACGACGCTAAATACGGCACCCCGCCCCGACAAATAGCCTTTCCGTCCGGCCTATACGCACCGCGAATGAATCGACGGACGTCCGCCCTGCCCGCCCCGGCCCCGCCCGGCGCGAGCCGTAGTGGGTCAACGTCGGCGCCGCCGTCCCCAAGAGGCAGCTCCACAAGGCGAGGCGGTGCGCGTGGATCCTCCAACGGGCGGGGCGGACACGCTCTGCCTCCTCGGTCACGGTCAACATGGCCGAAACCGAGCCGATCGCGCCCGAGCGCCCGGCGGCGACCGGCCGGACGAGCCGGTCCGGCATCGCCCGGCACCGCTCGTGCCGAGCTACCGCCCCCGTCGCTCCGCGATGTGACGACGCGACGGGCGTGGGGCAGGCGGGGCACGATGCCACCCGCGTGGCTACCCGGTCGCCGGCGACGCCCCACGACGGCCTCGGCACCGTCTGGCGAGCCCGCCCGCGGTGCGCGCCCGCCCGGTCCTCAACGCCCCGGCACCGCCCACCGCTTGGGCGCTCGACCGGCGCTCGGACCGCCTCGGGGCCCGGCACCCCGCGGCATCCGAGCCGGAGACCGACGCGATCGGCGCCTCCACGCCGCTCCTGAGAGCCGCCGCAGACCCGCCCCACCCGACGGCCCGGGCCCTGGCTCCCCGCCCCGCAGCCGGGGCCATGCGAAACGCCCCGACCGGAATCTTCCGATCGGGGCGCCGAACCGCAGGTCATGGTCCCTGTCCTGCGATGGATTCGGTGGGCCATCAGGGGCTCGAACCCTGAACCAATGGATTAAAAGTCCACTGCTCTGCCAATTGAGCTAATGGCCCGCACCGAGCAGCATAGCCCGAGGTCCTGCCACAGCCCGAAGGCATGGCGGATCCGGCCAATCCCCAGCGTGCCACGACGGCGCTCCGCCGGCCGCGCCCACCCCGGATACGGGCCTCCACCACGCCCGTACGCGGCGCTCCGGGGCCGCCGCGCGCCGGGTGCGGCCCGCGCCCCTCGGTCCGCCAACACACAGGGCCCGTACGGCACTTGCGTGCGTACGGGCCCTGCGCGAGCCGTGTGGGCTACCGGCCTGTATCGGCCACGGTCGGATCAGCCGTTGCGCTTCCAGCGCGGCTTGTCCTCGCGCCGGCCGAAGCCGGAGGTGCTACCGGAGCCGCGGTGGTCGTCGCGCCGGCCGTAGGGGCGGTCGCCGCCGGAACGGAAACCGGAGGACGGCCGGCCGCCGGAGCGGTCGTCACGGTTGAACGGACGGTCGCCGCCACCGGAGCGGAAGGGACGCCCACCGCGGTCGTCGCGGTTGAACGGACGGTTCGGGCGGTCGCCATGGTCGCCACGGTGGAAGCCGCCGCGGTCGTCACGACGGTCGAACGAGCGGCCGCCGCCGAAGCCACCACGGTCGTCACGACGGTCACGGTCACGGTCACGGCCGAAGCCACCACGGTCATCGCGACGGTCACGGTCACGGTCACGGCCGAAGCCGCCCCGGTCATCACGACGCTCACGGTCACGATCCCGGTCACGGCCGAAGCCACCACGGTCATCACGACGGTCACGGCCGAAGCCACCGCGGTCGTCACGACGGTCACGGTCACGGCCGCCGAAGCCGCCGCGCTCGTCCCGACGGTCGTCCCGGCGCTCGAAGGAACGGCCACCACCGGAGCGGTCGTCCCGACGGTCCCGGTCGCGGCGCTCGAAGTTGCCGCGCTCGTCACGGCGGTGCGGCCGCTCGTCCCGACGGTCGTCACGGCGCTCGTCACGACGGCGCTCGCCGGAGCCGGACTGGGTCGGCAGCGCGGCCTCGGCCACCGCCTCAGCGGCCGCCTGGGCGTTGGCCGCCAGCGCCTCCGCCGGGTCCTCGCCGCGCTCGCGGGCGGCGCGCGCGGTCAGCCGGTCGGCCTCCTCGCGCAGCTCGGTGGCGCGGGCCTGGAGCCGCTCCAACTCGCGGGTCATGGAGCCGACCTCGCGCTCGGCCTGCTTGGCGACGTTGTTCGCCGACTCGGCCTGGACCTCGGTGAGCGAACGGGCGCCGGTGATCTTGGCCAGATCCTCGTCGAACGCGCCGGCGCCGCCGACGATGTGCCGCGAGGCGTCCACGCCCGCGTCCTCCATCAGCCGGAAGATCTGGCGGCGCTGGTGCGGCAGGGACAGCGAGACCACGGTGCCTTCCTGGCCGGCGCGGGCGGTGCGGCCGGCGCGGTGCAGGTAGTCCTTGTGGTCGCCGGCCGGGTCGACGTTCAGGACCAGGTCGATGCCGTCGACGTGGATGCCGCGGGCGGCGACGTCGGTGGCGACCAGCGCGTTGACGTAGCCGTCCTTGAAGTCGGCGAGGACGCGGGTGCGCGCGCCCTGGGTCATCCCGCCGTGCAGCGCGTCCGCCGTCACGCCCGCCTCGATGAGCTGCTCGGCGACCCGCTCGGCGCCCAGCTGGGTGCGGACGAAGATGATGGTGCGGCCCTTGCGGGCGGCGATGGCGGCGGTGACCGGCGCCTTGTCCTTCGGCTTCACGACGAGGACGTGGTGGGTCATGGTCGTGACATTGCCCTGGGCGCTGTCGACCTCGTGACTGACCGGGTTGGTCAGGTAACGCTTGACCAGCGTCGAGATCTCGTTCTCCATCGTGGCCGAGAACAGCATCCGCTGGCCGCCCTCGGGCACCTGGTCCAGCAGCTCGGTGACCTCGGGCAGGAAGCCCAGGTCGGACATCTGGTCGGCCTCGTCGAGGACGGCGACCTGGACGTCCTGCAGGGAGCACGCGCCGCGGTTGATGATGTCGCGCAGTCGGCCCGGGGTGGCGACGAGGATGTCGACGCCGCGCTCCAGCGCGTAGATCTGGTTGCCCATGGACGTACCGCCGCAGACGACCTTCATCTTCAGGCCGAGCACGTCGCCGTACGGCTGGAGGGCGTCCGCGACCTGCATCGCGAGCTCACGGGTCGGGGTGAGGATGACCGCGCGCGGCTTCTTCTTCTCGGTGCGGCCGTCGGCCAGGCGGGCCAGGGTCGGTAGACCGAAGGAGAGCGTCTTGCCGGAGCCGGTGCGGCCGCGGCCGAGGATGTCCTTGCCGGCCAGCGCGTCCGGGATGGTCGCGGCCTGGATCGGGAACGGGGTGGTGACGCCGTTCTGGGCCAGCTTGCGGACGACGCCCTCGGGCAGGCCGAGGTCCGCGAAGGTCACGGTCCCGGCGTCGTCGCCCTCGGCGGGCTCGACGGCCTCGGTGCCGGCGTCCTGCGCGGCGGTCTCCTCGACGGCCTCGGGGGCCGGCTGGACGGTCTGGTCTTCGGGGGCCTCGCCGTTTGCGGGCAGGGCGGACTGGTCAGTGGAAACGGACATGCGAAATGCGAAACCTTCCGGAGTCTCGGCACGCGCCCACAACTCCGTGTGATTTCACAAAGACCGCCTCAATGCGGTCAGCCACGGCAAGGGAGAGAACGCGCCACACGGCGCGCTGTTTTCAGGGCGCCGGGCAAATGGGATCAAACGATCTACCACCATACGCACCCTTCCCCCTGCAATGCAAATGGCCTCCTCGCGGCCCTCCGCGGACCGCGCCCCGGCACGGTCAGACGTCCCACTCCACCTGGGGCGTCATCGGCGAGGACAGCGCGGAGGACCCGGCCCCCGGCGAGGAGGGGTGCGCGACGGACGACGACGGCGCGTCGGGCGGCGGCTTCGCGTCGGACGGTGGCGGGCCGGACCCCTGCGCGCCCCCGCCCGACGGCCCGCCCGAGGGGCCGCTCGGCGGCGCGCTCGGCGAGCCCGGGGTCGGCGCACCGGGCGGGGACGACGGCCGGCCGGGAGCGGAGGGCGAGGGCTGCGCGGGGCGCGAGGGGTGTCCCGGGCCGGCGGTTCCGCCGCGGCCCGGCGCCGCACCGGGCTCCGGCCCGGAGGGCTTGGCCGGCTGCGCGGGCTTCCCCGGCCCCGCCGGCGGCGAGGACGGCCCCGCGCTCGGCGACGGCCCGGCGTCCTCCACCCGGCCGGCGTCCCCGGCGCCCCCGCGGGCCGGCCGCCGCGGGCCGCCGTGGCCCGTCCGCCGCGGCCCGTCGCCGCGGCCGTCGGCGGTCAGCCCACCGGGGGCGGAGTGCTTGCCCTTGCCGTCGCCGGGCCGGGCGGCGCTGCCCGACGGCGCCGGGTGACCGGGATCGCTGACGCTCATGCAGCCGGCCAGCGAGGCGGCCAGCGCGGAGACGGTCAGTGCCGCGGCGGCGACCCGCTTCATCGAGCGCGCGCCCGTTCCGGAGGCGGACGTCGCGTCACCGGGTAGCGCGCCAACGGGCGTTGCGGACGCGGACGTTCCGCGGACGGGAGCGGCCGCCCGGGCGCCGGGCGCGCCGGAGGCGGCGCCCCCGACCGTCGACGGATCGGTGGCGGACGGCGGGCGAGGGGGCATCGGGTGCACGGGCGGGGACCTCCGGATCCGGAGCGCAGGGACGGCGTCGGACGCCCTGCCCAACTCCCGCCCCCCGCCTGAGGACACGCCACGACCGTCACAGCCGCCCCGGCGCTCCACCGCGCCCCGCCCGGGCCGGTCAGCCGTACCCGAGCGCGTGCAGCCGCGCGTCGTCGATCCCGAAGTGATGGGCGATCTCGTGCACTCACGGATACCCACCGAACACGGGCCCGAAGGCCGGGCTTAGTCTGCTTTGGGTATCCATGGGAGAGAAAGTGTCACCGCGAGAAGTTATGGACGCGATGCTCCGCGTCATCCTCTATTGCCGGATCTCGGACCTGACGGACACGTCCACGTCCATCCCCCGGCAGGAGAAGGCGGGCCGGGCGAAGACCGAGGACCTGGACGGCGAGGTCGTGAAGGTCTTCACCGACGAGGACAAGAGCGGCTACCACGCCTACGTCGAACGACCCGACTGGGACGCCGCCCTGGACATGCTCCGGGACCGCCTGGCGGACGTCCTGATCGTCTTCAAGGTGGACCGCGCCACCCGCCAGGGCATTCCGCAGGCGTCGGAGATCATCCGCGTCGTCTACGAGACCGGCTGCCGGTTCATCTCGATCGCCGACGGCATCGACTCCAACAACGAGGGCTGGGAGATCCAGCTCACCCTGGCGGCGCACCAGGCCCACAAGGAGTCCAAGAACACCTCCATCCGCGTAACCGACCTGCGGGCGGACGAGCGGGACGAGGGACGGTGGATGGGCTCACGCCCGTACGGCTTCCTGGCCACGCCGGAACGCAAACTGGTCCACAACGAGGCGGAGACGGAGATCATCCGGGAGATCGTGAAGAAGCTCCTGGACCCCGCAGCACCGGCGTCACTGCGTTCCATCGCCCGATGGCTGAACGAGCAGGGGTACGACTGTCCACGCTGGGCACACCGCAAGATCCGCATTGCCCGGTTGGAGGCCAAGGGCGAGCCGCTGAAGGCGCAGAAGCTGCGCGAGAAGCCGCTCAAGTCCCCCAACTCCTGGTCCTGGCCCGTCGTCCGCCAACTCGTCACCTCGGTCGTGATGGCCGGATACCTGCCGCACAAGGGCGAGATATATCGGCACTCCCTGACCGGCGAGATGGTCCGGGTCGGCCCGGAGATCATCTCCCTGGCCGACTCCACCCGGCTCCGTGCCATGTTCGGCAAGAAGGTCCCCGTGCACTGGACCCGCTCCGCCATCCCCAGTTCCCGTTCCAAGGCGACGGGGCGGGCCGTCACCGGCCTCCTGACCGACTTCCTCCACTGCGGCGAGTGCGGCGCCCGAGAGTCCTACGACGCCTACTGGATCCGCAACGGGAAGCCGTGGCCCCGATACCGGTGCCTCCGGCGCCAGTTCGCCGGACGATGCCCTGGAACGCTCATGAAGGGCACGTACGCGGACGAGATCGTCACCCATGCCGTGGTCTCCCGCTTGTCCCTCCTGGACGACGACCACCCGGCTTTGCTCTCCATAGCGGAGCGCTGGGCCGACGTGCAGCACCCGGAACGGGTCACCCGCCGGCGCGAACTGGAAGCCCGCATCCAGGAGGAAGAACAGTTCCTCGACCGGCTGGAGGACGAGAAGCTGAACGGCCTGTTCAAGGGAACCCGAGGTGAGGCCCGGTTCCGCAGCCGTTACGACGCCAGCAACGACCGACTGGAACAGTACGAGCGGGAGTTGGCGGAGATCCCGAGTGGCCAGGCGTTGGACATCACGTTCCTGCGAGACACGGTGCTGTTGGAAGAAGCCTGGGAGGACTGGCCACTTTCCGAACGCCGGGAAATTCTCGGCCTCGTGCTGGAGCGGGCCTGGCTGTTCAAGGCTCGGACCTCTGGTGTCCGCCCCTCGATGGACCGCTTCCGGTTCTGGTGGGTTGGCGACCCTGAGCCGACGGACATCGGTGTGCCCATGACGCTGACGGAAGAGTCGTAGGCAAAGAAGTAAGCGCGCAACCAGGCCCGTTCTCCCTTCTGGAAGGACGGGCCTTTGCGACGACATTTCGCGCCGCTTCACCACTCAGCGCGTTCTCCCGCTACCGCCGGCGCTCTGCGCACGAACACACACGAAAGCGCCGAGGGGCAAGGAAGCTGCCCCTCCTCAGACCGCTCAACTAAGCACTGTTTGTCACGGCCCCCATCTAATGGAGGTAGAGGGGAACTCCGCGCTACGTAGGGGTTCTCCACCCGGCGGCGCCCGGGCGCGCTCCGCGCGAACCAACCGGCCATCAAACCTCGCGCTCCGGCACTCCGGGACACGGGGTTTTCACATGCCTAGAACTCCCCTTGGAGGAACCTGTGATTCTTGACCGCATCAATCTGACGCGCCGCCTTATCGCCGCCTTTGGCGACGCCCTGTACCTGGCGCACGAGGCCGGAGCATCCGGCCAGGTGTCCGAGTTCCGCGCGCTGCGCATCGCGGCGTCTCGGGACCTTGGCGAAATGGTCCGCAATGCCCACGGCAACGGCGGCATCACGGAGGTTCAGGCCAAGTCCGCCATGCGCCCGATCTACTCCACGGCGAACGAGGTGCACCACGATGGCGCCTGAGCAGACCGAGGCGGCCACAGACGCCACCCTGACGCCCCCGGAGACGGAGGTAGCCCCGGAGGCGCCGGAGCCTGCCACGGACCCGGCAGGCGGCAACGCAGAGCCTGACGTGGAAGCCCTCCAGATGCGCCTCCGTGAGTTGGAGGCGGAGAAAGCCGAACGGGAGCGAACTGACGCCCTGGCGGCCGTCGTACGCCGCTTCCACTACATCTCGGAGGAGATCGTCCAGGCCCTCCCCGAAGACCTCTCAGCGGACCGCGTGGAGGCCGTGGCGGCTGCCATTAACCAAGCCATGCACGCAGCCATGAACCCGCCGGCCATCGGGCGCGGTGGGCTCACCCCGTCCGAGGAGCGCCGGGCCACCTGGGACGGCTTGTTCCGCTCCACCCTCTGACCGCTCTAACTCCCCAACAAAGGAGCCTTTTTGCCTCTCTTCACCAGCACTGCCGGCATCTCCGGCATCACCCCGGACGACTACGGCCCGCTCATCATTGAACCTGTGGAGCGCCAGAGCATCGCGCTTCAGGTAGCCGGCACGCTCAAGACGAGCAGCACGAAGGTGCACATCCCCGTCGTTCACACCGACGCGGGCGCCTCCTTCGTGACCGAGGGAGAGGAAATCGCTCCCACGGACGCCAGTCTCGGAGAGTTGGAAGTCATGCCCGCCAAGTGCGCGGGCCTGTCCATCGTCTCCTCCGAACTGGCCGAGGACAGCGACCCGGACGCCCAGAAGCTCGTAGGCGACGGCCTTGCCCGGTCGATCGCCCGCGTCCTGGACCAGTCGTTTTTCAGCAGCCTGCCCTTTCCTGCCCCGAAGGGGCTGGAGAGCGTGGACGGCGTGGGCACCGTGGACGCTGGTACCAAGTTCACCAACCTGGACGCGTTCCAGGAAGCCATCAACCGCGCGGAAGACGTGGGCGCCGCCATCACCGCGTTCGCCGCGAACCCGGCGGACGCCCTGACGCTCGCCAAGCTCAAGCAGGCCAAGGACAGCAACGTCCCACTGCTGGGCTCCGACCCGACCACGCCAACTCGGCGAACCATCCTCGGAGTCCCCCTGTACGTCTCCAACGCCGTGACCGCCGGCACCATATGGGGCATCCCCCGCGACCGGGTCATGGTCGTCATGCGCCGGAACGTGACCCTGGACGTCTCCAAGCACGCCAGATTCACCAGCGACCAGGTCGCCATCAAGGCCACACTCCGGGCAGCTCACGCGTTCCCGCACCCGGCGGCGATCCAGCGAATCGCCCTCAGCAAGACGTGACCCCGCCCAAGCCCTGGCGGCAGACGTGATCACGCCTAACGCGCAGACCTGAGAGCCAGATCACTTTGAGGGAGCCGAGCCCGCCAAGGGTTCGGCTCCCTCTCGCGTTGAGCTATCCAGGCCGAACGGAGAGTGACCAAAGGGTCGACTCTGGGGCAGAAAAGCTACCCTAGCGTCCTTCTTTTTTATATCCGTACGTAAGAAAGTAGGTCCGTAGGGCAGCTTTTCTGCCCCAAGGCCAGAGCGCGGAGCCGACACCTCCCGGCGACCAGTCACGACTCCCATCCAATTCAGATGAAGGGCGGGCCCCGCCAGGGGCGCGGCTCCCTCGCTCTGTGTGGCCAGTTAACACACAGAGCGTTGCGGCTGGAGGGGTTTAAGGGTCAAAAAGCTGCCCTTGGTTCCTTCTTTCTTATGACTCACATGAAAAAAGAAGGGGACTAGGGCAGCTTTTTGACCCCCGGGTGTGTGAGAGGCCAACCCGTTGGCGGTGTGGGTGTCACGGGCCCCTGTTCATGTAAATGAAGGTGGGCCCCGCCGTGGGCTCCAGCGTCCGACGTGGAGGTGTGAGCGTCGCGCCCGCCTGGCTCCTCCCGCGCGCCCCGGTGTTGTCCGGGATGCCGCGCGGGAGTTGAGCCCCAGGCCCCGTAGCTCAATGGGAGAGCGTCTGACCCTCTGTCGGGCGGTTGCCGGTTCGATTCCGGCCGGGGTCACGTGAGGCTTGACCGCTCAACGGCGGGCCAGCCATGTCAGCAGGACTCCAACGGCCGTTGCCACCAAGGTGATCAGCCGCGCGGGGACGCGCTGAATGGTTAAGTGCAGGCCACCCCAGCGGAGTTCGAAGTGGGGGCGTCGCGACTCAGCCCCTGTGCTCTTGTTCATGGGGCCTAGCTCACAGGATCCAAGACGGGCGCAACACCCCCTTCGGCGCGCTAATCCGTATACCGGGTATACGGCGGCCTTCTTGACTGCAGCCCCACCCCTGGAAGTGATCCCGCATGCTCCGCAGCCTTTGCACTCCTTGCAGTTTCTCCGGGTGCCCGCGCTACCCCGGGCCGGCGGGCATTGCGAGTCCCCTTGCTGCGCAGCTAACTGACGGCTCGAAGAAGGAGTTGCCTTGGCCTGGCACGGCAGCAACCGGCGCTCCCGCCTCCCGGCGGACTGGGCGGTTCGTCGCCTGTCGGTGTTGAAGCGGGATGGCTTCCAGTGCGTGGCGGTCCTGCGGGATACGGGGGCGCGGTGTTCGGCGCCGGCCACGGACGTAGACCACGTCGCCCCGGGCGACGATCACGGCCCGGCGAACCTTCAGGCGTTGTGCGGTTGGCATCACGCGCGGAAGTCCAGCGCGGAGGGCGCGGCGGCTCGGCGACGGCGGGTGCCGAGGCGGAGGCCGGCGGAGCGGCATCCGGGGGAGCTGTGATGGTAGTCAATTGTTCACCTGCGTCGCACCACCCAAGACAGCGATGTTGTCACCGCAGAGCAGATTAGGCGCCGCGACAGCCGCCGCGTCTTCCCCGTTCAGGCCACTTGCTTGGCAATGACGGGTCACGTGCCTCGTTCTCACTGGCAAGTCGGCCCCGCCGCAGTGATTGAGCGGAGCAGCGACCGGCACCCCGGTGAGCAGACCCCCTACGGTTCCGCTTGCGTGCTTCGTTTCGCCTGTACTTTGCGTTGCGGTGCCGGTGTTGGCGCAGGTGTTGTCCATGGACGGCGACGCGATGACGATGATCCCGCCGGCTGACGCTGGAGCGGCAGTTGCTAGCCCCGCTCCGATCGCCGCAGCGGTGACGCCAAGGGCTGTGAGTGTCCTACGAGGGGTCATGCCCCATCAACGATGTGCCGGTGAGGCTATGCCGCGTGTTCGCCCGGGCGGCCCAACGGGCCGGCGCCCAGGGGACGGCTGACGGTACGGCACTCGGCGGGCGCGACCTGGCGTCTCACAGGCCCCTGTTCATGGAGATGTGGGCGGGCGCAGGCCGAACACCCCCTGGCCGAACACCCCCTGGCCGGGACCCCTTGTGGGTCTCGACCCTCACCGAAGCGTGATAGCGGCTCTGATTCCCCCGGGGTTTCAAGGTCCGTCAAAACGACCTCATAGACATCCAGTAAGCCCCTGACCTGCATAAACATGCCGAATGAGACTCTTGAAGAAACGGCCTTAAGGGCCCCTAACGCGAGTTTCAGCCCGGGACCCGCAGCAACTGCAAGGGGGCTGGACCCCCTAGGCCGCCTCTACCTCCGCCATGAGAAGCCTCAACGTCAGCGAGTGCTTTTCGGGCGGCAAGGCATCCAAAGCGCCCCTCGCGTACGCAGCCCCTCCGGCCTTGTCTCCTGACTGGGCGAGCATCAATCCCCGGTGCATCTCAAGATGCGTCGCGAACCGGGGCAACGTGGCGGGCAGTTCACGCCGGGCCGCATCCTGCGCCGCTACCGCTGCGCCCTCGTCTCCGAGCCGTGCGGCCAACAGTGAGACGAAGACGTTCATGCGCCACCAGGGCACGGCGTAGTCCGAGGTCTGTTCGTACGACGCGGCTTTGTCGAAGACGCGTCGTCCCTGGTCCATCAGCTTCCGGGCTGCCGCGTCGTCGCCCCGGATCGCCGCCGCGTGGGCCTTGCCCATGATGGCGTTGAGAAGCCCCAGCGACGGCTTGTCGCTGATGGCCATTGCCTGGTCGGCAAGCACGTCGGCCACACCGAGGGAGGCTCCCTCGTATCCGAGTGCGATGGCCGCGCGGCCCCGGACCCACACCCGTGCCTGATCGTCCCCGGACTGGTCGGCGGCCTTGGCGGCCATGCGGTACCAGCTCACGGCCTTGGAGCCGTCAGCGCCGGGAAACGTTTTGGCGTACAGGGTCATGAGGCGTGAGGCCACGGACCAGAGATGCGGGTTGTCCAATTGCTGCTGGACGACGACCAGTTCGCCGGAGACCCGCCGTTGAATGTCGGCGGCGCCGAGGCTCATGTACTCGGTTCCGTACGTGGCCAGTTTGCCTTCCCAGTCGTCTCCAGAAGGCCCGCCGGCGAGTCGGGCGCTGAACCCTGCGGTCAGGAGATCAGAGGCCACGAGAGGCGCTATGGCGGTCGCCGCCGCATCGGACAGGAACTTGCGTCGCTTCACTTCACCCTCCAGCACGGCTAGGGGCACGTCGAGGACGGCCGAGAGGCACCGGAGGTAGAACGACCCCGGCGTCACCCTGGAACGCTCCCAGCGGCTGACGTACTCCCGGTCCAGATTCGTGCCGAAGGCATCGTTGATCGCCGACGCGAGCCGCCCTTGCGACCAGCCGCGCGCTTTCCGGAGGTCCGTGATCAGTTCCCCGATGGCCATGAACCCATAGTGCCCCCACACATGCCACTAGATCGATCAACAAACCCCACTGGAAGCCCACTTGCCCCTAGCAATGCCCCTACGGCGCGCCGCTGGGCGACGGGATGCTCCCTGCACCGACACGCGAGGGGACGGCGAGAAGCCATGAGCAACCCGATTCGGTACAGCCAACAGCCCGTAGAACTCCCGTTGGAGGCATGGCTGTTGGACGGCACCCCGGCGCCCGGCTGCAAGGTGTGCACTGCTCTGGACTTCCAGCGCAACCAGGCCCGGAAGCGGAACGATTGGGCCTCCGCCTGCGCTGCGGCTCGGGAGATCAGGAACCACCGCCGGGGGCACGGCGAGCCGTCGTGAACGCCGCCGGCCACTCCCGTCGACCCGAATACGCCGGCCCGCCGCTCCCTGCGGCAGACGGCCGGAAGTCCCCCGACCGGCAAGCCGTCGAGCACGGGCAGACGTGCCCGGTCCGAGCTGACGGGCTCGGCTTGAGGCCCCGGTCCGCCCCTTCACCGGGGTGCCGTCCTGGGCGGTGAGGGCACCTGCTTCGACCCCAGGGCAGTCGAAGCACCCAGACGCCTGCCCCGGCTGCCGGAAACCCTGGCAGGTCAGCAGCCGGGACGGGCTATCGGTGAACCACAACAAGGAGGCACGCACATGCAAGACGTACGCGCGTTACTCACCCCTGCCGCGTCCGGGGGTGTCGTCGCGACGGTTCGCGACAACAACCCGGGCATGGACGAGACTACGGCGGTCCGGATCAGCACGGAAGCGCTCAAGTTCGTCCACACGGCAGCCACGTTCCCCACCGTGAGGATCACGCCGTCGAACGTGGTGGACGAGGGCTGGCACGCCCTGATCCTGCACACCGGGCCCTACGCCAAGCTGTGCGAGGGCCTGGGGCGTTTCGTGCACCACTACCCGGAGCGGCCCGACGCCCAACGCCACGACCCGCAGGCGCTCACGCGCACGGTGGCGCTGATCGAGGAAGCCGGGCACCAGGTGGACCACGAGCTGTGGACCGGCCCGACCGAAGCCCTGGTGGCCGTGGCGGCGAACTGTTCCCACACGCCGCAGCCGGGAGGGTGCGGGCCGATCAACCCCGGCAACTGCGCCACGCACGGCGGTGATGGTGACTAGGCTCCCTGGACGCACGGCGGAAGGGTGAGGCCATGAACGCGGAAGAGGCCCGGCTGGTGGACGCCACGCTCCGGCGGCTCGGCATCACGGGAGTCGTCGCTCCGGAAGACCCGGAGAACGCGGCCGGCGACTGGCGCGTGTACGACAGCGCCGACCCGACTCGCCGTAAGGACACCACCGCTGACGCCCTGGCTGCCGTTGTGGCGAAGTTCAGGGAGGCCAATCCCGAGCCTCCGGGAAAGCCCCGGTCCGGCCCCATGCGGGGCTTCATCATCCCGCCCAACGAGGACTGACCGCGAAATCCGGCCCCGCCCGCCTGGCCTGCGGCCTGCGGGCGGGGCTGCACACGGACGACAGAAGCCAGACCGTTGCCAGACAATGGCCACGTGCTGGAGATGACGCGCGAGGAGTTCGAGGGTCTGGTCAGCGACGCGCTGGACCGGATTCCGCCGGAGTTGACCCGGCTCATGGACAACGTGGCCGTGTTCGTGGAGGACGAACCGGACCCGTCGGCCCCGGAACTCCTGGGCCTGTACGTGGGCACTCCGCTCACGGAGCGTGGCGAGTGGTACGCGGCGGTTCTGCCCGACCGAGTGTCGATCTACATGGGCCCCACGCTGCGGATGTGCGATACGCCGGAGGACGTGGTGCACGAGGTCACCGTGACCGTGATCCACGAGGTGGCCCACCACTTCGGGATCGAGGACGCGCGGCTCCATGAGCTGGGCTGGGGCTGATCCGCGCCGCTAACCCACACGAGTGGTGTGCGTCGGTATATCGTGCACGACCGTCACCTCCGTCTCCGCGACCACGTCTTCCCTCGTGTCGCACATCCGCAGGGTCGGTCCGCGGAAGACGGTGATCCGGTCCGGCAGGACGCCCGCGTACCACTCGCCGCGGTCGGTGAGCGGGGTCCCCTCGTAGAGGCCGAGCAACTCGGGGTCGTCGGCCGGGGGCTCGTCCTCGACGAAGACCGCCACGTTGTCCATGAGCCGGGTCAGCTCCGGCGGGATCCGGTCCAGCGCCTCGGCGACCAGTTCCTCGAACTCCTCGCGCGTCATTTCCAGCACGCCTCCATTGTCCGGCAACGGCCGCGCGCCGGTGGTCCGCGCCCGGACACCAACCGGAGGCGCTCCGTCCCGCATGACGGACGGCGCAGCCGGGCATACCGGACCAATGGCCCGCGCCGCGCGCTCCCGGACCCCGCATCCCGACCCGCCAGGCCGCCCCCGCCTCCGTCTGCCGGGCCCCCGCCGCGCCGGCCGCCCGTTCCCGCGGCCCGGCACGGCGCGGAGACCGCCCGCCGTCCGCCGTCGCACCCGCCCCGGCGCCACGCTCGCGCCGCCCGCGCGCCCGTACGCCCGGGCCGCCGGCCTGGTGGTCGTCAGCCTGCTCGGCGCCTGGCTGGGGCTGCTGCTCCTCGGAGGCGTCGACGCCCCGGTCGGCCCGATGGACACCAGCATGGCGCTGCGGCCGTCGCTGACCGGCGGCACCCGGATCACCGTCCCGCCCCTGGGCGACCTGGAGTTGGACAGCCACCGGGCCCCCGTCCGGCTCGACGTCGACGTCGACCGGCTGGACCCGGCGCGCTCCGCCGCGCTGATCGACCACCCCGAGCGGTTCGCCGGCCTCCAGAGGCAGGTCACCCACGACGTGCTGCGCGGCGCCGCCGGCCTGGTGGCCGCCTCCTGCGCCGCGGTGGTCGGCGGCGCGACCGCGCTGGGCCTGGTCGTCTACCGCCGCCCGCGCCGCGCCCTGGCCGCCGGCGGCCTCGCCCTCGCCCTGCTCGCCGCCTCCGGCGCCGCCGCCTACGC
Source organism: Streptomyces sp. NPDC090442 (assembly GCF_044769405.1). Classification (NCBI taxonomy): domain Bacteria; kingdom Bacillati; phylum Actinomycetota; class Actinomycetes; order Kitasatosporales; family Streptomycetaceae; genus Streptomyces; species Streptomyces sp. NPDC090442. Next base: position 63,123 of record NZ_JBIVXW010000035.1, on the reverse strand, counting down.
CACCTGGAACCCGAAGTCCGTCCTGGAGCCGCGGTTCTCCGGACTGCTCTCCTCCGCCCCGTCCGTGGTCGGCACCGCCCGCAACATCGTCAGCGAATTCGACGTCTACCAGAAGGAGTTGGCGCGCCTGGTCACCAACGTCAGCAAGCTGTACGACACCGCCTCCACGCTCCCCGCCTACCAGCCGGACCCCACCACCCTGCGCGTCCTGCACGTCTCCGACATCCACCTCAACCCGGCGAGCTGGCACATCATCGCCTCGCTGGTGCAGCAGTACCGGATCAACGTCATCGTCGACACCGGCGACACCATGGACCACGGCTCGGCCGCCGAGAACCACTTCCTGGACCCGGTCGCCACGCTCGGCGCCCCGTACGTCTGGGTCCGCGGCAACCACGACTCCCGCACCACCCAGCGCTACCTCGCCACCCGCCGGCACGTCACGGTCCTCGACGACGGCCAGGTCACCCAGGTCGCCGGGGTGCGCATCGCGGGCGTCGGCGACCCGCAGTTCACCCCGGACCGCTCGGTGGCGGCGGCCGGCGACGCGGCCGAGCGGACCGCCGGCGGCAAGCTCGCCGACGCGTTGCGCACCCAGCGGCTGGCCGGCACCCCGGTCGACCTCGCACTGGCCCACAACCCGACCGCGGTGACCGAGGCCGACGGCCTGGTCCCCCTGGCGCTGGCCGGCCACCTCCACCACCGCGAGATCAGCACGCTCCCCCAGGGCACCCTGCTGATGGTCGAGGGCTCCACGGGCGGCGGCGGTCTGCGCGCCGTCCAGAACACACAGCCCGCGCCCGTCCAGGCGTCGGTGCTCTACCTGGACCGCACCACCAAGCGGCTCCAGGCGTGGGACGAGATCACCCTGGGCGGACTGGGGCTCACCCGTGCCGAGGTCAGCCGCCACCTGCCCCGCGAGAACCAGCCCGCGGCACCCGGCACCACCCCCTCCGCCCACCCGTCCGCAACGCCTTCCGACGGGCCCGGGTAAACCGTTTTGGCGAACGGTCCTCCCATCCCATATGCTTCTCACGTCCCCGACGGAGCCGGTAACGGCGCCAAGGCGGGCCATCAGCCCTCATCGTCTAGTGGCCCAGGACGCCGCCCTTTCAAGGCGGTAGCACGGGTTCGAATCCCGTTGGGGGCACGCACCAACCGTGTGCGAGACTGGTTCACGCCACTCGCACAATGCAAGGTCCTGTGGAGCAGTTTGGAGTGCTCGCCACCCTGTCAAGGTGGAGGCCGCGGGTTCAAATCCCGTCAGGACCGCTGCGGCTGGGTAGCTCAGTTGGTACGAGCGTCCGCCTGAAAAGCGGAAGGTCGCCGGTTCGACCCCGGCCCCAGCCACACCCATTGGGAGAAGGTCCCGGTTCGATTCTCGAACCGGGACCTTCTTCGTTGTTCCGCAACCCCTGTTCCCTGTGGGGAACTTGGGGAGGAACGAGTTGGTGGGTCTTCTTGCCGGCTTGCCGCAACGCCGAAGGGGGCCGTCCCCGGGAGTTCTTCCGGGGACGGCCCCCTTCGGCGTTGCTGCTCGTCGACGGCGTGCCCGGCACGTTCCGTCGATGCGTTCCGTCGGGTTCGGAAGCGCGGGGTGGTTCAGGCGCCGGCGGCGTGCGCCGGTGCGGGGGCCGGTTCGCGGCCGCCCGGGTGGCGGTGCCGCCAGGTCCAGAAGACCGTGCAGGAGACCAACGACCAGCCGGCCAGCACCAGGAAGGGGAAGGCGTGCTGGTGGCCGCGGAAGTAGACCGCGGCGTGCTGGGCGTTGACCGAGGCGCCCGGCGGCAGCCAACGGCCGATGAGGCCGAGGACGGACGGGAGCAGCGGCCAGGAGACCGCACCGCCGGACGAGGGGTTGCCGAGCAGGACCATCAGGCCCCAGGTGGGGATCATCGCCCAGCGGCCCATCAGGGTGTTGAACATCGTGAAGACCATCCCGGACGTGAACATCGTCAGCGCGAGGATCAGCCAGGACTCGACGAACGGCAGGCGGAGCGCGCCCAGCCACCAGTCGGCCACCGCGACGATGGCGAAGCCGCCGAGCAGGGCGTAGGCGACGGTGAAGGTGATCCGCTCGGCCGGGTTGAGGCCGCGGGCGTGCACGCTGAGCTGGATGGCGCCGACGAAGCCGATGATCACGGCCGCGAGGGAGACGTAGAAGAGGGCCAGGCCGCGCGGATCGCCCTTCTGGAGCGGCTTGACGTCCCGGACGGTGACGGGCACGCCGGTGGCCGGGCCGACCTTGGCGGCGGCCTCGGACAGGAGTTGGGCCACGGAGGCGCCCGAGGCGCCGGCCACGTCCAGCTCCACCCCGCGGCCGCTGGCGCGCAGCACCGCGTACTCGCGCTGCTCCTCGACGGCGTTCCGGGCCTCGGGGTAGGTGGCGTACTCGGTCAGCTGGAGTGAGGCGTTGAGGGCCTTCTCCAGTTCGACGACGAAGGCCCGCTGCTCCGGGGCGGCGGGGCCGGCGACCACGGCGGTGGGGATGTGCCGGGGCGTCGGGTTGGCCATGGCGTAGGTGTACGAGCCGGCGAAGAGGCCGGCCGCGGCGGCGAGGATGACCGTCAGGACGACCGCCGGGAGGAACGGGGAGTTCTTGAAGGCCGCCCAGTGCTCCGCCGCGGTCCGGGCCCGGCCGTGCGCACCGTGCGGGGCGTGCGCACCGTGCGGGGCGTTCTCGCCTTCATGTTCATGATCATCCATGGGAACCACGCTAAATCAATGATGTCGGACATACCGCCCGGGGGTCAGGTGCCGCCCGGCCGGCCCGTGGGGCGTCACCGGCCCGGGTGCCGCCGTGAAATGGTTCGCCAGTCTTTTCCGCGAGGTGAGATCCTGGGGGACGTATGTCCAGTCAGCCTGCCCCCGCCCCGTCCGAGAGCGCCGCGCCCGCGCTGCCCTCCCTGCTGAAGCGCCTTCCCGAGCTGATGCTGCGCGATCAGCAGCGGTTGGGGCGCCGACTCGACGGCGCGCGCCGGATCCGTAAGCCCGAGGCCCGGGCGGAGGTGCTCGCCGAGATCGCCGCCGGCATCGACGAGGCGGAGCTGCGGGTGGCGCAGCGCCGCGCCGCGATGCCGCGGGTGAGCTATCCCGAAGAACTCCCGGTCAGCCAGAAGAAGGACGAGATCCTGGCGGCCATCCGCGACCACCAGGTGGTGATCGTCGCGGGCGAGACCGGCTCCGGCAAGACCACCCAGATCCCCAAGATCTGCCTGGAACTGGGGCGCGGCGTCCGGGGGCTGATCGGGCACACCCAGCCGCGGCGGATCGCGGCCCGTACGGTCGCCGAGCGGGTGGCCGAGGAGCTGCGGACGCCGCTGGGCGAGGCGGTCGGCTGGAAGGTCCGGTTCACCGACCAGGTCGGCGACGACACCCTCGTCAAGCTGATGACGGACGGCATCCTGCTCGCCGAGATCCAGACGGACCGGGAGCTGCGCCAGTACGACACGCTCATCATCGACGAGGCGCACGAGCGCAGCCTCAACATCGACTTCATCCTGGGCTATCTCGCCCAGTTGCTGCCCAAGCGCCCGGACCTGAAGGTCGTCATCACCTCCGCGACGATCGACCCCGAGCGGTTCGCCCGGCACTTCGGCCGCTTCGCCACCGTGGACGCGACGGCGGACGACGAGAAGTCGACCGCCCCGATCGTCGAGGTCTCCGGGCGCACCTACCCGGTCGAGGTGCGCTACCGGCCGCTGTTGGAGGAGGGCGGCGCGGACCCCGACCGCGACCAGATCACCGCGATCTGCGACGCGGTGGACGAGCTCCGCGCCGAGGGCCCCGGCGACATCCTGGTCTTCCTCTCCGGCGAGCGGGAGATCCGCGACACCGCGGACGCGCTCAACAAGAAGAACCTCGTCGCCACCGAGGTGCTGCCGCTGTACGCGCGGCTGTCGCACGCCGAGCAGCACCGGGTCTTCCAGCGTCATACGGGTCGGCGGATCGTCCTGGCCACCAACGTGGCCGAGACCTCGCTGACCGTCCCCGGCATCAAGTACGTGATCGACCCGGGCATGGCGCGGATCTCCCGCTACAGCTTCCGCACGAAGGTGCAGCGGCTGCCCATCGAGCCGGTCTCGCAGGCCAGCGCCAACCAGCGCAAGGGCCGCTGCGGCCGCACCAGCGACGGCATCTGCGTCCGGCTGTACTCGGAGGAGGACTTCCTCTCCCGGCCGGAGTTCACCGACGCGGAGATCCTGCGGACCAACCTCGCCTCCGTCATCCTCCAGATGACCGCGGCCGGCCTCGGCGACATCGAGAAGTTCCCGTTCATCGACCCGCCGGACCGCCGCAACATCAAGGACGGCGTCGACCTGCTGCGCGAGCTGGGCGCGCTGGACACCGCCCAGAAGGACGCCCGCAAGCGGCTGACCCCGCTCGGCCGCAAGCTCTCCCAACTGCCGGTGGACCCGCGACTGGCCCGGATGGTGCTGGAGGCGGACCGCAACGGCTGCGTCCGCGAGGTCATGGTGATCGCGGCCGCGCTGTCCATCCAGGACCCGCGCGAGCGCCCGTCGGACAAGCAGCAGCAGGCCGACCAGCAGCACGCCCGCTTCAAGGACGAGACGTCGGACTTCCTGGCGTTCCTCAACCTCTGGAGTTACGTGCGCGAGCAGCAGAAGGCGCTGTCCTCGTCCGCGTTCCGCCGGATGTGCCGCGGGGAGTTCCTGAACTACCTGCGGATACGCGAGTGGCAGGACATCTACTCGCAGCTGCGGACGGTCGCCAAGAGCATGGGCGTCCACCTCAACGACACCGACGCGGCGCCCGAGCACATCCACACATCGTTGCTCTCCGGTTTGCTTTCGCACATCGGACTCAAGGACGCGGACGCCAAGAACGAGTACCTGGGCGCCCGCAGCGCCAAGTTCGCGGTCTTCCCCGGCTCCGCGCTCTTCAAGAAGCCGCCGCGCTGGGTGATGTCCGCCGAGCTGGTGGAGACCTCCCGGCTGTGGGCGCGGGTGAACGCCCGGATCGAGCCGGAGTGGATCGAGCCGCTCGCCGGACACCTGGTGAAGCGGAACTACAGCGAGCCGCACTGGGAACAGAAGATGGCCGCGGTGATGGCCTACGAGCGGGTCACCCTCTACGGCGTCCCGATCGTCGCCCAGCGCAAGGTCAACTACGGGCGGATCGACGCCGAGGTCTCGCGCGAGCTGTTCATCCGACACGCCCTGGTGGAGGGCGACTGGCGCACCCACCACCAGTTCTTCCATGACAACCGCAAACTCCTCGGCGAGGTCGAGGAGTTGGAGCACCGCGCCCGACGCCGCGACATCCTCGTCGACGACGAGACCCTCTTCGACTTCTACGACCAGCGGATCCCGGCGGACGTGGTCTCCGGGGCGCACTTCGACTCCTGGTGGAAGAAGCGGCGCCACGACGAGCCGGACCTGCTCAACTTCGAGCACTCGATGCTCATCAACGAGTCCGCCGAGGCCGTCACCAAGGACGACTACCCGGACTCGTGGCGGCAGGGGAAGCTGAAGTTCAAGGTCACCTACCAGTTCGAGCCGGGCGCGGACGCGGACGGCGTGACCGTCCACATCCCGCTCCAGGTGCTCAACCAGGTCTCCGCCGAGGGCTTCGACTGGCAGATCCCGGGCCTGCGCGAGCAGTTGGTGACCGAGCTGATCCGTTCGCTGCCCAAGCCGATCCGCCGCAACTACGTCCCGGCACCGAACTTCGCCGCCCGTTTCCTGGACTCCACCGTCCCGCTCCAGGGGGCCCTGCCGTCGGCGCTGGCCGCCGGGCTCCAGCGGATGGTGGGGGTCCCGGTGGACGCCGCCGACTTCGACCTCGACAAGGTCCCCGACCACCTGAAGATCACCTTCCGGGTGGTCGACGAGCGGCGCCGCAAGCTGGCCGAGGCCAAGGATCTGGAGGCGCTGCGGCTCCAGTTGAAGCCCAAGACCCGGGCCGCCATCTCCCGGGCCTTCGAGCAGGCCGAGAAGCGGCCCGGCAAGGACCGCAGGGGCGGCGGGGGCGAGGCCGCGCCGGCCGGCCCGGAGCAGCGCACCGGCCTGACGTCCTGGACGATCGGCACGCTCCCGCGCACCTTCGAGACCCGCCGCGCCGGCCAGCCGGTGAAGGCGTACCCGGCGCTGGTCGACGAGGGCAGCAGCGTCGCGGTGCGGCTGTTCGACACCGAGGCCGAGCAGCTGGCCGCCATGTGGGCCGGCACCCGCCGCCTCATCCTGCTCAACATCCCCACCAACCCCGCCAAGTTCGCCCAGGACAAGCTGAGCAACCAGCAGAAGCTGGCCCTCTCCCGCAATCCGCACGGCTCCATCGCGGCGCTCTTCGACGACTGCGTGACCGCCGCCGCGGACCGGCTGATCGCGGCCCGGGGCGGCCCGGCCTGGGACGAGGAGGCGTTCCGCAAGCTGTTCGACGCGGTCCGGACCGATCTGGTCGACGCGACGCTGAAGACCATCCAGCAGGTCCAGGAGGTGCTGGCCGCCTGGCAGGCGTGCGAGCGCCGGCTGAAGGCGACCGCGTTCCCCTCGCTGCTGCCGTCGCTGACCGACGTCAAGGAGCAGTTGGCGGCGCTGATCAAACCGGGCTTCGTGACCGCGCACGGCGCCAAGCGGCTGCCGGACCTGATGCGCTACCTGGTCGCCGCCGACCGCCGGCTGACCCAACTGCCCACCAACGCCGAACGGGACCGCAGCCGGATGGCGAAGGTGAAGGAGATGCAGGACGAATACGCCTGGCTCCTGGAGCAGTTCCCCCAGGGGCGCCCGGTGCCGGCCGCGGCCCGGGAGATCCGCTGGATGATCGAGGAGCTCCGGGTGAGCTACTTCGCGCACGCCCTGGGGACCGCGTACCCGGTCTCCGACAAGCGGATCATGAAGGCGGTGGACGCCGCGGTTCCGTAGCCCGGACCGCACCGCGGGACGACGGCCGGGACCGAGTTCGACCGCACCCCCTGACCTGCTGTACAGTCTTGCTTCGCAGCCCGCCGCAAGCGGAAAGCGAAAAGCAAGGTCCTGTGGAGCAGTTTGGAGTGCTCGCCACCCTGTCAAGGTGGAGGCCGCGGGTTCAAATCCCGTCAGGACCGCATGTCACGGCCCGCACCGTTCACCGGTGCGGGCCGTTGTGGTGTTCGGCCCGTACCGGGTGCTCCCCGGTGCGGGCCGTCGCGTTCCCGGTGGCCGGGCCGCGGGCGCGGTGCCCCGAAGACCCCGGTCGACGCGGACCGGACCCTTCGGCCGTCTTGACGACAGCACCTGCCGCGGGTACTCACTGAGGCAGGGCGTGGGGCCGGGAGGTGGCGTGTGATGACGACCGCGGTACGGCACGAGACCAGGGCGCTGTTGCGGGCCCATCTGTCGGCGGCGCTGCGCTACGGCTACCGCCACCGGACCCGGCAGTGCCCCGTGTGCCATCAACTGCTGCGGCTCGCCATGGAGCCGCACGGCGCCCGTTCCGGGCCTCCGGCGCCCTCGACCGCCCCGGAGCCCTCCCCGGCCGCCTGTGAGCCGTCGACGGAGGACGAAAGTCCCGCCGCCCGGTGACCAAGGGCGGCTGCGCCACCGGTCGTGCGGTGGAAGGCTGTTGAGAAGGGAACGGTGGAAAGGCGCTATACCTCAGCGCCGTTCACCCTTCAAGAACTCCGGGATGTGACGGGAGTCACCGAACAAGTTTCGCGGGATGGGGAACTTACTACCCGTCTACAACGGGTCAATTTAATATGTGCAATTGCACTACCTCTTGAGCGCCCCGAAACAAGACCGCCAGGTCTGGTCTGATGGACCCCATCAGGACCCTTGGAGGGGGCGTCACGCGCCTTTGGGCGTCGGCCGGCGCCGGGGCGACCCAAGCGCCGCGAGCGGCCGGCGAACGGCCGCACACAAAAAGAGATCGCGCCGGACCCGGCGGAGTCCAGCGCGATCGATGACGTACCCAAGTGAAGTGGGTGTGGGCCTGTTGGGGCAGGCACCGCGTCGTATGGAGCTGTGGTGGAGCAGGTGGTACGAAAGGGCGCTTCCGGGTTGGGGGGCCCGAAAACAGCCTGGTTATGCGGTTATTCAGGACTCGCTGCGCTGCTGCGGGATACCCGCGAGCAGTGCGCGGACCTCAGCCTCGCGGTAACGCCGGTGCCCTCCGAGCGTGCGGATGGACGTGAGCTTGCCTGCCTTGGCCCAGCGGGTCACCGTCTTCGGGTCCACGCGGAACATCGTGGCGACCTCGGCGGGGGTAAGCAGCGGCTCGGCGTCAGGGGTGCGAGCGGTCATGAGCGGCCTCCTCGGGAGAACCGAACCATCACGGTTCTTTCCTCTAAATTCTGCACCTTGACCCACGTTGCCCGAAATGGCGGACGCGGGCCGAGTCGGTTATAGGACGAACGGCTTGTCCTCGGCACTACAACTACACCATCTGTCCAGCCACGTCGGCCAAACCGATGGAATTGCCCTCTCAGGTGTTCAACCTTGGCGGATGCCGATGGACCGTGCCATAGCGGACAGTCACACCCCCGTGACGATCAGTCACAACATGACCAGCCGCCATGAGACCCCTCAAGGAGCGCAATACCGATCTATCCGCCCTTAGTTGGACGGAAGGAGCCCAAGTCAGGCTCCTTGTCCTATTTTGACACGAGGGTGCACCTTGGGAGCAAGACCCGAAGTCAGTGCTTTAGGTCACGCTTGGGGCAATAGCCCGGATCAGGACCTACGTCCCGTACGTCCCGTCAGCTGCGGCGCCGCACCCGGCAACTGGGCGCCGGCCCACCGGCGTTCAGCTGGAGAACTGACGTTCGCGCACCGCACGCCACCGCTGCGAGAGCCTCTCGTACGCGGCACCGGCCCGCTCGCCGTCCCCCTCGCGCAGCGCCGCCAGTCCCTCCGCCACCTCCGCGACGGAACGGTCCTCGGCGAGCCGCCCCTCGGGCACCGCGTGCACCAGCCCTCCGTAGTCCAGCTCCACGAGCGAGCGCGGGTGGAACTCCTCAAGCCAGCGCCCCACATCTACCAGGCCGTCGATCAACGGTCCCTCTTCCAGGGCATCCCGAAGCGTACGCAGTCCGCGCGCGACCCGTCGGCGCGCCTGCACCATCGGCGTCCGGTAGCGCAGCGCGGGGACCGGCTCACCCTTCGCGTACTCCCGCTCGTCGTCGTCGAAGAGGACGAACCAGCGCACCGGGATGTGCCAGGTGGACGCCCGGATCCAGGGCCGGGCGTCCGGATTGCGCTCGCGCCACCGCTCGTAGTCGGTGGTCGCCTGCCGGCGCACCACCGGGGGCAGCGCGGCGTCCAGTACGGACGCCGGCAGCAGCTCCTCCAGGGAGGCCAGCGCCTGCCAGCCGCGCAGCCGGGTCCGCCAGGGGCAGACGCAGGTGACGTCGTCCACGACGGCGACGAACGCGTCCCCGCTCTCGTGGACCGGGACCGGCACCGGCGGGGTCGGCAACAGATCGGCCAGCGCCCGGCGCTGCTCGTCCACGGCCGTGGGGGTGGCGTCGCGCTTGGCGTAACGCGCCCAGTAGGAGCGCTCCGGCTCGGGGAACGCTGCCAGCGGTTCGTAGACCCGTAGATACGCCACATACGGGACCCGTACCGACGACGCCAAGGCCACGCCCGCTCCTCCAAAGGAAAGCCCGCCGGCCGGAGTTGCCGGCCTCCGCCCGGTCCGGATACGGCAGATCGTCCCACGCCCGTCCCCCGGGAGAGGGTGATCCTCCGTACCTGGCCGATCAACCCGCCCTCCAGGTCTTACGCTCGTCCCAACCGGCCCTCCCCACCCATAGGAGGGCGTCCTTCGTGACTATGGGAGTCACCACAGTGACCGACGTACGTCCTGCCGCCTCCCCCGAGTTCTCCGCCCCGTTCGAGCCGGGGACGCCTCCCCCCGCTGCCCCCGGTGGCGCGTTGCAGACCCTGTTCCGCACGGAGCAGGGCGGCCACGAGCAAGTCGTCCTCTGCCAGGACCGCGCCAGCGGCCTGAAGGCCGTGATCGCCGTCCACAACACCGCCCTGGGCCCCGCCCTCGGCGGCACCCGTTTCCACGCCTACGCCTCCGAAGAGGAGGCCCTGCTGGACGCGCTGAACCTCTCGCGCGGCATGTCGTACAAGAACGCCCTGGCCGGGCTCGACCACGGCGGCGGCAAGGCGGTGATCATCGGCGACCCCGAACTGGTCAAGACCGACGAACTGCTGCTCGCCTACGGCCGGTTCGTGGCGTCCCTCGGGGGCCGCTACGTGACCGCCTGCGATGTCGGCACCTACGTCGCCGACATGGACGTGGTCGCCCGGGCCAACAAGTGGACCACCGGCCGCTCGCCGGAGAACGGCGGCGCCGGCGACTCCTCGGTGCTGACCGCCTACGGCGTCTTCCAGGGCATGCGGGCCTCGGCGCAGCACCTGTGGGGCGACCCCACGCTGCGCGACCGGAAGGTCGGCATCGCCGGCGTCGGCAAGGTGGGACACCACCTCGTCGAGCACCTGCTCAAGGACGGCGCCGAGGTCGTGGTCACCGACGTCCGTGCCGGGGCGGTGGACCGGATCCTCGACCGCCACCCCCGGGTGACCGCCGTCGCCGACACCGCCGCGCTGATCCGCACCGAGGGCCTCGACATCTACGCCCCCTGCGCGCTCGGCGGTGCGCTCAGCGACGAGACGGTGCCCGTGCTCACCGCGAAGGTGGTCTGCGGCGCCGCCAACAACCAACTCGCCCACCCCGGCGTGGAGAAGGACCTCTCGGACCGAGACATCCTCTACGCCCCCGACTACGTCGTGAACGCCGGCGGGGTCATCCAGGTCGCCGACGAGCTCCACGGCTTCGACTTCGACCGGTGCAAGGCGAAGGCCGCGAAGATCTTCGACACCACGCTGTCGATATTCGCTCGTGCGAAGGCGGACGGCATCCCGCCGGCCGCGGCGGCCGACCGGATCGCCGAGGCGCGGATGGCGGAGGGACGTCGCACCTGACCCGACCGGGCCCAAGTGGCCAGAAACACACCCTTGTGCGGCCCGTCGCGGGGGTCGGGGGAGACATCTCTCACCACCCGTCGGCGGGTCGCCGTACAGGACAGGTTAAAATCGCAGTTGACCAGCATGGACGGGGCGCCGTGCCGGTCGTACCGAGCGGTGGGTGATGCGGGCGACGTACCGTATGGCCGCGGAAGCAGGTACCGTTAAAGCCCTACAGGCCGGTCTCTCTGTCGAGAGCCCGCTCTGAATCATGAACGCGTGTCAAGACTCTGGGGCCAATGAGCCCCGTCACTGAGGGGGTCGACCCATGGGGCGCGGCCGGGCCAAGGCCAAGCAGACAAAGGTCGCCCGCCAGCTGAAGTACAGCAGCGGTGGGACGGATCTCTCACGACTGGCCGACGAGCTTGCATCGCAGTCGGACCAGCAGCCTCCGAACCGAGAGCCGTTCGAGGACGAGGACGACGACCCGTACGCGCGGTACGCAGAACGGTACAACACCGAGGACGACGAGGAAGAGGGCCACTCCTCGAACCAGCGTCGTCGCGCCTGATCGCGCTGCTGACCGCCGGTCCAGCAGCACCCAGGCGCCTTTACGCGTCGTGCGCTCACGGGACTCATAACACCATCACGGACCCGGTCCGGGGAATCCCCCAGGCCGGGTTCTGTGCTGCGCGCGGGACCACCGGACCGGCGGTCCCGCGTGCCTGCGGTGTCAGCTCGCGTAGTCACCGGTGAGGGTCACAGCCTCTGCGTGAGCGCCACGCTCGACGATCTCACCGCTGACCCAGGCGTCCACGCCGCGGTCGGCGAGGGTCGTCAGGGCGACGTCCGCGGACTCCTGGGGGACCACGGCGATCATGCCGACACCCATGTTCAGGGTCTTCTCCAGCTCCAGGCGCTCGACCGCGCCGGCGGTGCCGACGAGGTCGAAGACGGCGCCCGGCGCCCAGGCGGCGCGGTCCACCGTGGCGTGCAGGCCGTCCGGAATCACCCGGGCCAGGTTGTTGGCGAGGCCGCCGCCGGTGATGTGCGAGAAGGCGTGCACCTCGGTGGTGCGGGTCAGGGCCAGGCAGTCCAGCGAGTAGATCTTGGTGGGCTCCAGCAGCTCCTCGCCGAGGGTGCGGCCGAGCTCCGGAACCTCCTGGTCCAGGGAGAGGCCGGCCCGGTCGAAGAGGACGTGGCGGACCAGGGAGTACCCGTTCGAGTGAAGTCCGGAGGACGCCATGGAGATCACCACGTCGCCCTTACGGATGCGCTCGGCGCCCAGGACCCGGTCGGCCTCGACCACGCCCGTGCCGGCGCCGGCGACGTCGAACTCGTCCGCGCCCAGCAGGCCCGGGTGCTCGGCGGTCTCGCCGCCCACCAGCGCGCAGCCGGCCAGCACGCAGCCCTCGGCGATGCCCTTGACGATCGCGGCCACCCGCTCCGGGTGAACCTTGCCGACGCAGATGTAGTCCGTCATGAACAGCGGCTCGGCGCCACAGACGACCAGGTCGTCGACGACCATGGCGACCAGGTCGTGGCCGATGGTGTCGTAGACGCCCATCTTGCGGGCGACGTCGACCTTGGTGCCGACGCCGTCGGTGGCCGAGGCCAGCAGCGGACGCTCGTAGCGCTTGAGCGCGGAGGCGTCGAAGAGGCCGGCGAAGCCGCCCAGCCCGCCGACGACCTCGGGGCGGGTGGCCTTGGCGACCCACTTCTTCATGAGGTCCACGGCACGGTCGCCGGCCTCGATGTCGACGCCCGCGCTCGCGTAGCTGGCACCGGTTGATTCAGCGGACATGGCTGAGAACTTTCGTTTGGGTGGGTACGAGCTCTACGGGCGACGCAGCGCGTCGGCGCCGCCGACCCCGGCAGTGAGCGTGCGGACACCGTCCACGTCGGACGAGCCCGGGGCCTTGGTCTCGGACTCCAGGAGGTGCTTGCCCAGCAGCTCCGGGTCCGGCAGCTCCATCGGGTACTCGCCGTCGAAACAGGCGTGGCACAGCTTCGACTTGTCGATCGCGGTCGCCTCGATCATGCCGTCGATGGAGATGTACGCCAGCGAATCGGCGCCCAGCGACTTGCCGATCTCCTCGACGCTCAGCCCGTTGGCGATCAGCTCCGCGCGGGTGGCGAAGTCGATGCCGAAGAAGCACGGCCACTTGATCGGCGGGGACGAGATCCGGATGTGGACCTCGGCGGCGCCGGCCTCGCGCAGCATCCGGACCAGGGCCCGCTGGGTGTTGCCGCGGACGATCGAGTCGTCGACGACCACCAGGCGCTTGCCGCGGATGACTTCCTTGAGCGGGTTGAGCTTGAGGCGGATGCCGAGCTGACGGATGGTCTGCGAGGGCTGGATGAAGGTCCGGCCGACGTAGGAGTTCTTGACCAGGCCGGAGCCGTAGGGGATGCCGCTGGCCTCGGCGTACCCGACGGCGGCCGGGGTGCCGGACTCCGGGGTCGCTATCACCAGGTCCGCGTCGGCGGGCGCCTCGGCGGCCAGCTTGCGGCCCATCTCCACCCGGGAGAGGTAGACGTTCCGCCCGGCGATGTCGGTGTCGGGGCGGGCGAGGTAGACGTACTCGAAGACGCAGCCCTTGGGGCGGGCCTCGGCGAAGCGCGAGCTGCGCAGGCCGTTCTCGTCGACGGCGATCATCTCGCCGGGCTCGATCTCGCGGATGAAGCTGGCACCGACGATGTCCAGGGCGGCCGTTTCGGAGGCCACCACCCAGCCGCGTTCGAGGCGGCCGAGCACCAGCGGGCGGATGCCCTGCGGGTCGCGGGCGGCGTAGAGCGTGTGCTCGTCCATGAAGCAGAGCGAGAAGGCGCCCTTGACGTGCGGGAGGACGCGCGGTGCGGCCTCCTCGACGGTCAGCGGCTTGCCGTCGTCGTCGACCTGGCCGGCCAGCAGGGCGGTCACCAGGTCGGTGTCGTTGGTGGCCGCGACCTGGGTCGCCCGGCCACCGTCGCGGGGCAGCGCGGCGACCATCTCGGCCAGCTCGACGGTGTTGACCAGATTGCCGTTGTGGCCGAGCGCGATCGATCCGTGCGCGGTGGCGCGGAACGTCGGCTGGGCGTTCTCCCACACCGAGGCACCGGTGGTGGAGTAGCGGGCGTGGCCCACGGCGATGTGGCCCTGGAGGGAACTGAGGGAAGTCTCGTCGAAGACCTGGGACACCAGGCCCATGTCCTTGAAGACGAGGATCTGGGAGCCGTTGCTCACCGCGATGCCCGCGGACTCCTGTCCACGGTGCTGCAGCGCGTACAGCCCGAAGTAGGTGAGTTTGGCGACCTCTTCACCCGGAGCCCAGACACCGAAGACGCCACAGGCGTCTTGCGGGCCCTTCTCCCCGGGGAGCAGGTCGTGGTTGAGTCGTCCGTCACCACGTGGCACGCCCCAGAGTCTAGGGCAGGTCGCGCATTCATCCGAACCGGGGATGGTCGGCGGCCTGGAGGGATGCATGAACGGGACGTTGCGGATGGTTGACGTGCTCACGGCCACACGGCCAGGATTCCTGCCCATGCAGACCCCGCAGCCCTTGGCGCGCCTGGTGCGTCACCGGGTGCCCCGCCGCGCGCCGCGCCTCGTCCGGCGCCGCCACGTCGACCTCGGTCGGGTGGCCAGCGCCGGCTGTCGCCGCGGCTGACGACGGTGGTCGCGCGCCGCTGCTGAGACCGCGCCACCGCTTCTGAGCTGCACTTTCGCGTTCCTCGCCGCTGCCGAGGCAGGGTCTTTTCTGGCTGTTTGCGGCAGTTTTCCCGTGTTGTCCGTGCGCCACGACGGTGTGAGATGCGCGACGTCCCGCTGACCGCCCGCCTCCCCGCCGTCCCCGGGGGAGCGCGGCGCGTGCCCGTACGGCCCCGACGACTCCCAGGAGAGCCGACCGATGTCCTCCGTCGATCCCGCCCTTCCGTCCCCTGCCGACCGCTCCCCCGACCACCCGGCGCCGGGTCTCTCCCGACGCGCCTTCGGCGGGCTGGCCGGCGTCGGCGCCGCGACCGCCGTGGGCGGACTGGGCGCGCTCGCGGGCGCGCCCGCCGCCGCTGCCGCGCCACCGCAGAACGGCGAACGACCGTTCCGGGCCGCCCCCGGCCGGCGCTCACGGCGCCCCAACGTCCTGTTCGTCCTGGGCGACGACCTGGGGTGGGCGGACCTCTCCTGCTACGGGGCGGCCGGCATCCGCACGCCCCACCTGGACCGGCTGGCCCGACAGGGCGTCCGCTTCACCCAGGGGTACGCGGGGTCCGCGACCTGCTCGCCCACCCGCTTCTCGCTCTACACCGGTCGCTACCCGGGCCGTACGAAGGGCGGCCTGGCCGAGCCGATCGCGGACCGCGGCGTGGGGCTGGACCCCGGTCACCCCACGCTCGCCTCGCTGCTGCGGGACGCCGGCTACACCACCGCGCTGATCGGCAAGTGGCACTGCGGCTATCTGCCGGACTACAGCCCCACCAGGTCCGGTTGGGACACCTTCTTCGGCAACTTCGGCGGCGCGCTGGAGTATTACTCGAAGCTGGGGCTGGCCGGGGAGTACGACCTGTACGAGGGCGACGCCACCTACCGGGACCTGCGCTACTACACCCGGATCCTCACCGAGCGGGCGGTGGACCACGTCACCACGGCCGGGCGGGGCGGCCGGCCCTGGCTGCTGAACCTCAACTACACGACGCCGCACTGGCCGTGGATCGCGGAGGGCGACACCGAGGGGAGCGCCGAGATCGTCCGCCGGATCAGGGCGGGCGACCGGAAGGCGCTGTTCCACGAGGACGGCGGTTCGCTCGCGACGTATCGCGCGATGGTCGAGGACCTGGACCGCTCGATCGGTCGGGTGCTGGCCGCGCTCCGGCGCTCGGGCCAGGAGGAGGACACCCTCGTCTTCTTCGCCAGCGACAACGGCGGGGAGCGCTGGTCGTACAACTGGCCGCTGTCCGGGGAGAAGGCGTCGCTCCAGGAGGGCGGCATCCGGGTGCCGACGCTGGTGCGCTGGCCGGCCCGGATCGACGGCGGACAGGTCAGCCACGAGCCGGTGTGCACGCCCGACTGGACAGCCACCCTGCTGGAGCTCGGGGGCGCCCGCCCGGACCGCGCCCATCCCCTGGACGGGACGAGCCTGGCGGGCTATCTGCTGCGCGGGGAACGCCTCGCCGAGCGGGACCTGTTCTGGCGGGTGCGCGGCGAACGGGCGCTGCGCCGCGGCGACTGGAAGTACTACCGCGGCACGGGCGGCCGGGACCAGCTCTTCCACGTCACCGCCGACCCCCGGGAGCAGGCCGACCGGGCCGGGCACGAACGGGAGTTGCTGGCCCGGCTGCGGGCGTCCTGGGAGGCGGTGGACCGGACCCTGCTGCCGTATCCGCCGCAGTGAGCCGCGGCGCCGGGACCGGCCCGCCCAACTCAGCTCATCACGGGCAACAGGCCGCTGATATCGGCCCGTTCGCCGCTGGCGCTGACCTTCGCCGCGTCCAGCGCCGCGGCCCAGTCGGCGCGGCCGGTGGCCAGCCGTATCCAGGTCAGCGGGTCGGTCTCGACGACGTTGGGCGGGGTGCCGCGGGTGTGCCGGGGGCCCTCGACGCACTGCACGACGGCGAACGGCGGCACCCGGACCTCGACCGAGCCGCCGGGCGCCTTGGCGGCCAGCCCGTCGGCCAACAGCCGGGTGGTGGCCGCCAGCGCCTGCCGGTCGAAGGGGATCTCCGTGCCGAGGGCGTCGGCCAGATCGTCGGTGTGGACGACGAGTTCGACGCAGCGGGTGACCAGAAAGTCGCCGAGCAGCATCGCGCCGGGGCGGCACGGGACGACCCGGTCGTCCGGCTCGCCGGGCACCACCTGGGCGAACTCCTCGGCGGTGCGCTCCAGCAGCTCCACCGGGTCGTGCCCGGCCGCGAGTTCGCGGACGTGCTCGTCGACGCCGGTGGCGTACTGCGCGGTCGCGGACGGCCAGGCCAGGACGGTCACCTCCGGCTCGGGCGGGGCCGGCAGCCGCAGGGCGCGCACCACGGCGCCGACCGCCACGGACACATGGGCGGCCAGCTCCCGCACCGTCCAGTCGCCGAGCCGGGTGGGCGCCGCGAGCTGCTCGGGCGTGAGCGCGCCCACCACCCGCCGGACCTCGGCGTATTGGGCGGTGACGGCGGCGCGGGTCCTGGCCGGGTCGTACCGGCGGGGGCGCGGGGTGCGGGCGGCGGGAGACATGCGGCCAGCCTAGGCGGCACCACCGACAACGGACCGGTTCGCCCGGCCGCCGTCGCGGTGCCGCCCGCCGCCTCAAAGGGGTTTCCTCCCCCGCCCGTTGGAGGGCCGTCAAGGAGGCCGGAGGCGGTCAGCCGCTGCTGAGGCGGCGGCCCTGCCACGCGACGGCGCCGACGGTCAGCGACAGGCCCCAGGTCGCGCCGGCGAAGCGGGAGAGCGCGTCCACGTAGATCGTGTCGTCGGCCAGGTAGAGCTGCACCGCGTAGGCGAGCACCGCGGCGCCCAGCACGGCGAACGCCGCGGCGGCGGACCAGAGCAAACGGCTGTCGTTCTCGGACAAGTGGGCCTCCCCTAGGTGGGCCGGGCGTCGGAGCGCCCGGCGGCAATGAGCATCACCAGCAGCGGGACGACCCGCTCGACCGGTACCTCGTACCGGCCGCGGGTGGTCGTGCGCAGCCAGCCGGCAGCGGTCAACTGCCGTAGGTGGTGGTAGATCTGGCCGGTCGTGCCGGTGCCGTCGAGCTCGGTGAGCTCGGCGGCGGTGCAGCGGCCGCGGAGCACCTCGCGCAGCAGCCGCAGGCGCACCGGCTGGCCGAGCGCCGCGAACGCCTCGGCGGACGCGGCCCAGTCGCCGTCCATGACGGTGTCGGTGGGCAGCCCGTACTGCCACTCGTAGCGCAGCCCGGCCGGGGTCCGCACGGCGCCGGTGAACATCACGCCCCCGTTGACGGCGCCCAGGCCGGCGAGTTGCTCCTTGAAGCCGTTCAGGGCCCACAGCGCGTCGCCCGGATCCCGCTTGGGCGTGGCCGGTGGCGCGGCGGGCTCGGCGTCGGTCGCCCCGACCGCCTCCTCCAGCGCGGCCAGGCGGCGCTCCAACTCGGCCACCCGCTGTTCCAGATCCACTCCCTCAGATTACGTAGTTACGTAATTACGGGCAAGCCTGAAAGCGCGGCGCCCGGTGACCTGCACAAGGCCCGCACACACGCGGAACGGCCCGCCAGGCACTCCTGGCGGGCCGTTCCGGCACGAAAGGTCAACGGGGCGCGCACACCGCCCCGTTGGGCGGGACCTAGGCGACGATCCCCGGGAGGGTCGCCTCGTGGGCCGACCGCAGCTCGGTCAGCGGGATGGCGAACTGCCCCTGGACCGCGAGCTCTTCACCGTCCACCACGCCGATCCGGGTGGCCGGCAGCCCCCGCGCGCCGCACATGTCGGTGAAGCGGAGCTCCTCGCTGCGCGGCACCGCGACGACCGCCCGGCCCGCCGACTCCGAGAAGAGGAAGACGAACGGGTCCAGGTCGTCCGGCACGACCAGCCGGGCGCCCCTGCCGCCGCGCAGGCACGACTCCGCCAGCGCCTGGACCAGGCCGCCGTCGGAGAGGTCGTGCGCGGCGTCGACCATGCCGTCGCGGGACGCGGAGATCAGGATCTCCGCCAGCAGTCGCTCGCGCTCCAGGTCGACCTGCGGCGGCAGCCCGCCGAGGTGCTCGTGGATCACCTGCGACCAGGCCGAACCACCCAACTCGGCGCGGGTGTCGCCGAGCAGGTAGACCAACTGGCCCTCCTCCGCGAAGCCGACCGGGGTGCGGCGGGTGACGTCGTCGATGACGCCGAGCACCGCGACCACCGGGGTCGGGTGGATCGCCACCTCGCCCGTCTGGTTGTAGAGCGAGACGTTGCCGCCCGTGACCGGGGTGCCCAGCACCTGGCAGGCGTCGGCGAGCCCGCGGGTGGCCTCGGCGAACTGCCACATCACCGCCGGGTCCTCGGGCGAGCCGAAGTTCAGGCAGTCGGAGACCGCGAGCGGCTTGGCGCCGGTGGCGGCGACGTTGCGGTACGCCTCGGCGAGCGCCAACTGCGCGCCCGCGTACGGGTCCAGCTTGGCGTAACGGCCGTTGCCGTCGGTGGCCAGCGCGACGCCGAGGTTGGTCTCCTCGTCGATCCGGACCATGCCGGAGTCCTCGGGCTGCGCCAGCACCGTGTTGCCCTGCACGAAGCGGTCGTACTGGTCGGTGATCCACGCCTTGGACGCCTGGTTGGGCGAGCCGACCAGCTTCAGCACCTGGGCGCGCAGCTCGTCGCCGCCCGCCGGGCGGGGCAGCTTCCCCGCGTCGTCGGCCTGGAGGGCGTCCTGCCACTTTGGGCGGGCGTACGGGCGGTGGTAGGTCGGACCCTCGTGGGCGACCGAGCGCGGCGGGACGTCGACGATCTGCTCGCCGTGCCAGAAGATCTCCAGCCGCTCGCCGTCCGTCACCTCACCGATGACGGTGGCGATGACGTCCCACTTCTCGCAGATCGCGAGGAAGCGCTCGACCTTGTCCGGCTCGACGATCGCGCACATCCGCTCCTGCGACTCGCTCATGAGGATCTCCTCGGGCGAGAGCGAGGAGTCGCGCAGCGGAACGGTGTCCAGCTCGACCCGCATACCGCCGGAACCGGCGCTGGCCAACTCGCTGGTGGCGCAGGACAGTCCGGCGCCGCCGAGGTCCTGGATGCCGGCGACCAGCTTCTCCCGGAAGATCTCCAGGGTGCACTCGATGAGCAGCTTCTCCTGGAACGGGTCGCCGACCTGGACCGAGGGGCGCTTGGCCGGCTTGCCCTCGGAGTCGAAGGTCTCCGACGCCAGCACCGAGACGCCGCCGATGCCGTCGCCACCGGTGCGGGCGCCGTAGAGGATGACCTTGTTGCCGGACCCGGACGCCTTCGCCAGGTGGATGTCCTCGTGCTTCATCACGCCGACGCAGAGCGCGTTGACCAGCGGGTTGCCCTGGTAGCAGGGGTCGAAGACGACCTCGCCGCCGATGTTGGGCAGCCCCAGGCAGTTGCCGTAGCCGCCGATGCCGGCGACGACGCCGGGGAGCACCCGCTTGGTGTCGGGATGGTCGGCGGCGCCGAACCGCAGCGGGTCCATGACGGCGACCGGGCGGGCGCCCATCGCGAGGATGTCGCGGACGATGCCGCCGACGCCGGTGGCCGCGCCCTGGTAGGGCTCGATGTACGAGGGGTGGTTGTGCGACTCGACCTTGAAGGTGACCGCGTAGCCCTGGCCGACGTCCACCACGCCGGCGTTCTCGCCGATGCCGACGAGCATCGCGTCGTTCTCGGGGGCCTTCTCGCCGAACTGCTTCAGGTGGACCTTGCTGCTCTTGTAGGAGCAGTGCTCGGACCACATCACCGAGTACATGGCCAGTTCGGCGCCGGTCGGCCGCCGGCCGAGGATCTCCCGGATCCGCGCGTACTCGTCTTCCTTGAGGCCGAGTTCGGCCCAGGGCTGGTCGGCGTCGGGGGTCGTCGCCGCGTGCTTGACGGTGTCGAGGCTCATGCGTTGACCAGCTTCTTCAGGATCGAGGTGAAGAACCCGAGGCCGTCGGTGCGGCCGGTGCCGATCAGCGGCTCGACGGCGTGTTCGGGGTGCGGCATCAGGCCGACGACGTTGCCCGCCTCATTGGTGATGCCGGCGATGTCGCGGAGCGATCCGTTGGGGTTTCCGTACCCGTCGGCGGCCGGGCCGTCGGTGAGGTAGCGGAAGGCCACCCGGCCCTCGGCCTCCAGCATGTCCAGCGTCCGCTCGTCGGCGACATAACGGCCGTCGATGTTCTTCAGCGGAATGCTGATCTCCTGGCCCCGGTCGTAGTCGGCGGTCCAGGCGGTACCGGCGTTCTCCACCCGCAGCTTCTGGTCGCGGCAGATGAAGTGCAGGTGGTTGTTGCGCAGCATCGCGCCGGGCAGCAAATGCGTCTCGGTGAGGACCTGGAAACCGTTGCAGATGCCCAACACCGGCATGCCGGCCCGGGCTTGTTCGATCACGGTCTCCATCACCGGCGAGAACCGGGAGATCGCCCCCGCCCGCAGGTAGTCCCCGTACGAGAAGCCGCCGGGCAGGACCACGGCGTCGACCTGGTGCAGGTCCTTGTCGCGGTGCCACAGCGGCACCGCCTCCGCCCCGGCCGCTCGGACCGCGCGCTGGGTGTCGCGGTCGTCGAGCGTGCCGGGAAAGGTGACGACTCCGACCCGAGCACTCATGACTCGGCCCGCGCGGCTTCGTCGACCCGGACGGTGAAGTCCTCGATGACGGTGTTGGCGAGGAAGGTCTCGGCCATCTCGTGGATACGGGCGAGGGCGGCCTCGTCGAGGGGGCCCTCCACCTCAAGTTCGAAACGCTTGCCCTGACGGACGTCGGCGATCCCCTCGAAACCCAGGCGTGGCAGTGCGCGCTGCACCGCCTGCCCCTGCGGGTCGAGGATCTCCGGCTTGAGCGTGACGTCGACTACGACGCGTGCCACTGGCACTCCCGGTGGTGTGGTGCGTAAGGCGGTGTCCTCACAGTACCGTGTTCGAAAATCTACGCGCATAGATATGCGGCGTGCCCGATCCCGGGTCGGTTACCGGGAGCGTGCCCGCCAGGAAAAATCTGCGAAAAGAACGGGGGGCCGGATTGCGGCAGGACACGCTGACGAAATTAAATGGGCTTCACAATGCAATGCCCATCGCTGTACAAATGAAAAAGCATTGATCCCAATCAGCCGGATCTGGAGCATCACCCCACGTCAACAAGGGGTCGCTCCATGAAAGGACCGATATCCGTGGCGCAGCGCGTAGTAGTGACGCTCTCCGATGACATCGACGGAGGAGAAGCCGCAGAGACGGTCATCTTCGGTTTGGACGGGAAGTCGTACGAGATCGACCTCAATCCCACCAATGCGAAGAAACTGCGCGGCGCACTCGCCCCGTTCGTGGAGGCCGGCCGCAAGCGGGCCAAGTCCGGCAAGACCTTCCACCGGACCGCGGTGACCGCCGACCCGGCGGCCGTCCGCGCCTGGGCCCGCTCCCACCAGATGGACGTCCCGCCGCGCGGCCGCATCCCCAAGAAGGTCTACGAAGCCTTCAACGCGGCCAACCACTAACCGACTTGCCGACGTCCGCGGGCGCGCACACCGCCGACTTGCACAGCACCCCTACTGATCAGCTAGAGTCTGGAGCACGCCGAGGGGCGAGGCCGAAAGGCCGGGCCCCGAGGAGTCACGCGGGTGTAGCTCAGTAGTAGAGCGCCCCCTTTCCAAGGGGGAGGCGCAGTGTGCAATCCCTGTCACCCGCTCTGACAGTTCAACCGGTCCAAACGATCAGGTAGAGTAGCTGTCGCGCCACCGGTGAAAGCCGAGTGGATGCCTGCGGACGTAGCTCAGTTGGTAGAGCGCAACCTTGCCAAGGTTGAGGTCGCGAGTTCGAGCCTCGTCGTCCGCTCAGAGAAAAGGCCCCGGTCACTTAGACCGGGGCCTTTGTCGTATTCCCGAGCCCCCTAGTCCCCGAGTCGCCAAGTCCCCCACTGCCCAAGTTCCCGAGTTCCCGGGCGAAAAGGCGGGGCGGCTCCGGGATCTTGGCCGGCGTGCGCGACAGGGGCGGCCGGGCAGAGCGCCGCGTGCCTTATCGCGGGAAATCGCGGCACCGGGCGCGGTGTGGCGGTGAACACAGTGCGGGGCGGGCGCCGGGATGGCGGGCGGAAGCCGGGCGGCGGGGCGAACCGGGCCTAATGGCGTGGTGGCGGACGGGAGTTGGGGGCGCGCCCAGGAGCGGGCGGGGGCCGCCTCTGGGGTGCGGGTGGGAGGCGTGCGCGGGGCGGCCGCGGACGGAGGCGGTTCCGGGGCGTGCGTCGGGGGCCCGGAAGTTGGCTATAGTGGGGCTCGCACCGCGCAGCGGCGAACGGAAACGGAAGCCGGCGCACGGAGCATGCGGACGTAGCTCAGTTGGTAGAGCGCAACCTTGCCAAGGTTGAGGTCGCGAGTTCGAGCCTCGTCGTCCGCTCAGAGAAAAGGCCCCGGTCACTTGGACCGGGGCCTTTGTCGTGCGGGGTGTCAGGACCAGGTGTGGCCGGTCAGGCGCTCGTACGCCTCCAGGTACTTGGCGCGGGTGCGGTCGACGACCTCCTGCGGGAGGGCCGGCGGGGGCAGTTCGCCGGTGCGGTCCCAGGCCGCGGCGGGCGAGGTCAGCCAGTCGCGGACGAACTGCTTGTCGAAGGACGGCTGGGCGCGGCCCGGCTGCCACTGGTCGGCCGGCCAGAAGCGCGAGGAGTCGGGCGTGAGGACCTCGTCGGCCAGGGTGAGGCGGCCCTCGTGGAAGCCGAACTCGAACTTGGTGTCGGCGAGGATCAGGCCGCGCTCGCGGGCGATGTCGCGGGCCCGGCCGTAGACCGCGAGGGTCGCCTGGCGGAGCTGGGCGGCGGTCTCGGCGCCGACCTGGCGGGCGACCTCCTCGTAGGAGACGTTCTCGTCGTGGTCGCCGACGGCGGCCTTGGTGGCCGGGGTGAAGATCGGCGCGGGGAGCTCGGAGCCGTCGGTCAGGCCCTCGGGGAGCGTCAGCCCGCAGACCGTGCGGGACTCCCGGTACTCGGCGAGGCCGGAGCCGGTGAGGTAGCCGCGGGCGACGCACTCCACCGGAACCATGGCCAGGGAGCGGCACACCAGGGTGCGGCCGGCCCAGTCGGCGGGGGCGCCCTCGGGGACCTCGGTGGACAGGACCTGGTGCGGGACCAGGTCCGCGAACCGGTCGAACCACCAGAGCGAGAGCCGGGTCAACACCCGGCCCTTGTCGGGGATTTCGGTGGGGAGGACCCAGTCGTAGGCGGAGATGCGGTCGCTGGCGACCATGACCAGGTCGCCGGCGGCGTTCTGGTAGAGGTCGCGCACCTTGCCGGTGTGCAGGTGGGTGAGACCCGGGACCTGCACGGGCTCGGGCTTTTCTACGAATCCGGACACGCTGCCTCCGCGTAGGTTGATCCAGGAGTCCCGGTGATTCTCCCGTATGCGGAGCGGGGGCTCCGCCGCAGGGTCGCCGTCGGGGGAGCGGCGGCCCCGCGGCGGGCGGTCAAGCGGAGGACCGGGCTCCGGGGCGGGCCACGGCGGCGAGGGTGAGCAGCGCCAGGGCGGCGACGGCGGTCAGGATCGTCGCCGTGGAGAACGCGCCGCCGAGCAGGGTGACCGCGTACGGGGTGCAGAAGCCCAGGTAGCAGACGGCCCAGAAGCGGGCGGTGACGCAGGCCAGGTGGTGCGGGGGCGCCAGGGCGCCGACCTCGGTCAGGCCGTAGGCCACGCACAGGCCGTAGCCGGCGCCGATCAGCGCGGCGGCGAGCAGGGCCACCGCGGGCTGGGCGTGTGCCACGGCCAGGGCGCCGGTCAGCAGGCCGCCGGCGGTGACGAGCAGGCCGGCGACGGCGGTGGCGAGGCGGTGCCGGGCGCTCAGCCGGCGGGCGAGCGGGGCGACGAGCAGGCCGGCCCCGGGGGTGACGGCGGTGACGATCCCGGCGTAGACGGTCCCCCAGCCGCGCAGGCCGGCGTCGACCTGCGCGGGCAGGACGGCGAAGGCGATCGCGGGGGCGGCGAACACCCAGGGGGCGACCGGGAGGACGAGGCGGCGGAACGGGGTGCGGTAGGCGGGGGCGGCGCGCTCCCGGGCCGCGGTGGCCGAGGCCTTGGGCGGGACCGTCTCGGGGGCGCGGGCGGCGCTCAGCGCGGCGGCCGCGGACAGGGCCAGGTGCGGGACGTAGGCCAGGACCATCGGGTGCGGGGCCCACTGGGCTATCAGGGAGGCGGCCAGGCCACCGGTGGCGAAGCCCGCGGAGAGGAAGAGGCCGGAGCGGCGGGCGGCGGCGCCGGGGGTGGGGGCGGTGCCGTACGGCGCGGTGGAGAGCTCCTTGATCCAGACGCTGCCGGCGGTGAGCAGGGTGCCGGCGCCGACGCCGGTGAGGAAGCGGCCGGGCCACAGCAGGGCGGGCGCGACCGGGCCGCACATCAGCAGGCAGGTCGCCAGGGCCGAGACGGCCAGCGCGGTGAGGGCGACCCGGCGGCGGCCGTGCCGGTCGGCGAGCGGGCCGCCGAGGAGGAGGGCGGGGATCAGGCCGAGCACGTAGACGGCGAAGAGGGCGGTGGTGGTGGCGGCGGTCAGGCCGAGGTGGTCGCGGTAGGCGCCGAGGAGGGAGGAGTACTGGTTGGCGCTCCACCCGGAGGCCGTCATCAGCCAGCCGGCACGGAGCCAGTGGCGGGGGGCGGGGGCCGCGGTGGCGGCCGGGCCGACCGGGGCCGCCGGGGTGTGTGTCAGAGGCATGAGGGCTGTTGTACGGCGCGGGCGGGCCGGCGCGCCGCCCGCGTTCAGGAAACGTGAACGGCCCGGTGTGAGCGCGGTGGGCCCGGCCTATCGTGGCCGGTATGGATCTGCGCCGGCTCTCTTCGTTCCTGGCGGTGGTCGAGGAACAGCACTTCGGCCGGGCCGCGGCGCGGCTGTTCCTGTCGCCGGCGGCGGTGACCCAGCACGTGCAGCAGTTGGAGCGGGAGTTCGGGACCCGGCTGTTGGAGCGCGGCCGGGGCCCGGTGGTCCCGACGGTCGCCGGGCAGCGACTGGTCTCGCACGCCCGGACGCTGCTGGCCGCCGCGAACGCCGCGGTGGAGGACATGACCGAGGCCGTCCGGGACCGGCCGGCGGCGGAACGCGGGTTGCGGGTCGGGGTGATGGGCCACGGGTCGGCGGAGGTGACGCCGGCCGCGGTGAACGCCTTCCGCCGGGCCCGGCCCGATGTCCCGGTGTCGTTGGTGCAGTTGAACTTCACCGAGCACTGCTCCGCGCTGCGCGAGGACCGGGTGGACGTGGCGTTCGTCCGGCCGCTGGTGCGGGCCGAGGGCATCGAGGTGGACGTGCTGACGACCGAGCAGCGGATCGTGGCGGTCTCCGCCCGGTCGCCGCTGGCGGACGCGGCGCGCGAGGGGGTGCGGATCGCGGACGTCCTCGACCTGCCGTTCCTGCGGCTGCCGACGCGCACGCCGAGGCCGTTCGTCGACTACCTCTACTTCCAGGAGGGCGAACGGCGGGCGCCGGACTGCGCGTTGAACCCGCACGACGTGCTGACGAGCGTGGCGGCGGGGCGTGGTGCGGGGTCCGGACTGAAGTCCTTCGCCCGGTACTACCCCTGGCCGGGGACGGTGTTCGTGCCGGTGCTGGACGCGCCGAGCGCGCAGAGCGTGCTGGCGACGCGGGTCGGTGACCCCAATCCGGAGGTGCGGATCTTCCGGGCGCTGACGGTGGCACTGGCACGGGAGTTGGGGGAGTACGCGGCCCGTTAGCGCGGCGGCCGGCCGCTTCAGTCGCGCTTGCAGATGCGGTCGAGGAGGTTGGCCGTGGCGCGCTGGACGCGCTGGTCGATGTGGCCGGGGCGGTCGAGCGCGGGCGACCAGGCGAAGGTGCCGGAGGAGAAGACCAGGGCGCCGCTGGGCGCGCGGTACAGGGAGGTCTCCTGGTGGCGGCGGACGCCCTCGCCGTCGCGGTACGGGGAGTGCGCGAGCAGGATGCGGCGGGTGTGCTCGGGGAGACTGGTGCGCGGGAAGTAGCGGTCGGCCTCGCCGGCGACCAGACCGGCGAGCTCGTCGCCCTCGTGGGCGCCGGTGGCCTCCCACAGCCAGTGCTCGGCGTTGCGGACCACCAGGGGGACGGGCTCGGGGACCCGGCCGGCGTACTGGATGCCCATCAACCGCTGTTCCGGATTGCCCAGTTCGCGCCAGAGGGCGGGGCGGCCGGGGCCCTGGCGCTTGCGGCAGTTGAGCAGGGAGTCCGGGCCGGCCGGCGACGGGGCGAGCTCCACCTGCCAGTACAGGGTGTTGGCGGAGAGGAAGACCAGGGAGGTGCCGGCGTCCCGGGCGGCCTCGACGGTGCGGCGCATCGGGACCGACCAGTACTCGTCGTGGCCGGGGAAGACCAGGCCGCGGTAGCGGGTGGGGTCGACGCGGCCGGCGTGCAGGTCGCGGGCGTCGGCGTAGGCGAGGTCGTAGCCGTAGCGCTCGGCCCAGCGGATGAAGTCGTAGGCGTGGCCGACGTGGAGGGGGAGACCGGCGCCGGCGTAGGGGCGGTCGAAGGAGACGGTGGTGGCGGCGTCCCGCTCGCCGAGGAGGGCGCCCTTCTCGTCCCAGGCGTGGTAGAGGCTGGCGCCGGTCCGACCGTCCTCGGGGTAGAGGTTGTACGCCTGCCACGTGATGTCGGGGAGCAGCAGCAACAGGTCGGCGGGCTCGGCGTCGCGGACGGTGAAGGGGACGTGCGAGCGGTAGCGGCCGTCGACGGTGGTCAACACGGCGACGTAGGCGCCCAGTTGCCAGTACGTGGGGACCTGGAGGCGCCAGGAGAGCCACCAGTGGTGGCAGGAGACGGTGCGGTCGACGAGCAGCGGGGCCGGCTGGACGATGCCGGCGAGACGGGGACTGGTGGTGATCTTGGCGGCGCCGGCGCCGGCGTAGTGGCCGATGCGGTAGACGTCGATACTGAAGGGTTGCGGCGGATCCACCGAGACCCGGAAGTCGATGGCGTCGCCGGGGGCCACCGCGCCGGGGACGGCGAAGCCCTTGATCTGGCGGTGGACGTCGTCGGCGGTGCGGGGGCCGTTGTGTTTTCGCGGTGCGGGCACCCGTAGGTCGCCGCGGGCGACGGCCGGGTCGACGTACCAGGGGATGATGCGGCCCGAGTCGAAGTAGGTCTCGCTGCCGCGGAGCCAGGGCAACGGCCCCTGTCCGAACGGGTCCGTGACCGCGTGGGCGAGGGCACCCGACTCCCAGCGCCTGATCTGTTCCGTCGCCACCCTGTACTCCCCTCCCGCGTCTCCCACGGCCGCGGCCCACCGGGCCTACCCACCCCCCAGCACATCACATTACGCACTCACTTCGTCACCCTTCGTCGTGAATTTAGGTGCCCTTGCCCCGAAGCGCGAACTGGAAGGGAACATTCAGCCGGTGCGGCGGCGCCGCACCGGGCTCAGCCCAGCCGGACCGGCTTCTCCGGGCGGACGCCGACGCGGTGCAGCCAGCCGCGGAGCGGTTCGGCGTCGCCCTCGTCGACCAGGCTGAGGACCGGGCGGCCCAGGTCGGCGCGGCGGGCGCCGTCCACCAGGAGGGCCGGGCCGTCGAGCCAGTCCAGACCGGGGGCGGCGCCGGCGGTGTCCACGGCGGCGCAGCAGACCATGGCGGTGACGTGATCGGCGAGCAACTCGCGGCCGGTGCGCGGCGGTTGGAGGGGGAAGAGCGGGAGGGCACCGTCGCTCGTGCCGTCGCTCCAGGAGGCGCCGGGCGGCGGGGCGCCGTGGGCGGCCTGGCGGTCGGCCTTCTCGCGCTCCTCGCGGGCGACCTCGGCGCCCAGCCGGGCGGCGAGCAGATCGCCGGCGCGGGTGTCGCGGGCCAGGCGGTCGATGACCCGGGCCAGGGTCGGGCCGGGGGCGGCGCCGGCCCGCTCGGGGTCGAGGGCGGGCGACAGTCCCCCGGGGTGGTGCGCGGCGGGCGTACGGGCGCGGGCCCCGGCGTAGGTGAGGCGCGGGGCCGGGGTGGGCCGGGGGGCGGCGTCGGGGGCGTCCGCGGGGACGGCGGGGCGGTCCGGCGTACGGGACGGCTCCGGGTGGTCGGGATCCGGGCCGGCGGCCGGGAGTTCGTCGAGGACCCGGTGCAGGCGGGCGGCCTCCAGGCGCCACTTGCGGTCCACGATCTCCTGCGGGTACTGCTGCCAGCCGACCGGCGACCAGTCCGGGCCGGGCTCGGGCGGGCCGCCGTGGAAGAGCCGGGCGGCCAGCAGGGAGGCGGCCCGGTCGATGGTGCCGGGCTCCTCCAGGAGGTCGCACGCGGGCCGCTCGCCGAGCCGGGAGGCGAAGCCCTCGGCCAGGCGGTCGCGGCGGGAGAGCTCGGTGAGCGCGGAGACCACGCCGGCGTCCAGGCGGGAGGGCCAACGTCCCATCCGCCAGGCGGGCAGCGCGACCCGGGTCAGCAGCCGGTCCCAGCCGGCGTACGCCAGGCCGACCTGCTCCTGGGCGACCAGTCGCAGGCCGTAGTCGACGCTCTGGGCGCGCTCGGAGGCGGCGGCCGCGACCCCGCGCTCCATGAGCGTGGCGTGCTCGCGGGCGGCGCGCAGCAGCAGCCGGGCCACCCGGCCGACGAAGCGGAACGGGAGGGCGCACAGCGGACCGCGGGCGCGGCCGGCGACCGCGACGGCCGCGTCCAGGCCGCGGATGAAGCGGCGGGCGGCGGCTATGTCCGGGTGCGCCGACGGGCCGGTGCCGGCGACGACGGGGGCCAGCAGGGCGCGCAGCTCGGCGACCCGCATCCACCACAGGAACGGCGAGCCGATCACCAGGACCGGGGCCTCGGGCAGCCGGCGGCCGCCCCGCCGGGCCGGGCGCGGCGGGCCGTGGGCGCGGTGGGTGCGGTCCTCCAGCCAACTGTCGCAGTCCGGGGTGAGGGCTATCGACGAGGGGGCGGGGACGTCGAGGCGGTCGGCGAGGTCGCGGACCAGGCGGTAGAGGTCGGGGGCGGCCTCCTCGGCGATCGGCACCGAGGGGCTGAGCGCGGGCCGGGCGCGGGCGATGACTGCGGAGACGAAGGCCGTCAGCAGCAGGCTCAGCGCCGTGAGACCGCCGGCGGTCCAACGGGCGACGGCCCAGCCGCCCTCGGTGCCGAGCCGGCCGGTGGCGCCGCCGACGAGGAGCACCACGGCAACGGCGGCCGGCAGCAGGGCGAGGGCCAGCGCCGCACCGCGGACGCGGAGCACCGCGAGGGCGCGGGCACGCGCCACCAGGACGCCTGTTTCCGGACTTGCCACGAGCCTGTACACCCCCAGCGGTCCTAGTGGACGGGACGGACGACGGTCGTGCGATGTGCGGGCGAGCGAGCGACCCACTCCCCCACTGTGGCACCGGCCACTGACATCGCAATGCCGGTGGGCCAGTTGCCGGACGCCGTCGGGGCAACGCCCGGTGCACGCACCGTTCCCCGCGCTCGCGCGTCCACACGAGAAAGGGAGGCCCCGATGACCGGAGCGGCCGACCCCGCACCCCCCGTTGTCGGCACGACGACCACAGGAGGCTTGCGCGGCACCCTAGTTGGGGCTGCGGAGTTCGTCAGCCAGATACCCACGCGGTCACTCGATGGAATGGCTTTGGGTAAAGCCGCGGGCCCGAGAACGGCGTTTCTGGGCCGCTTCCCCGCGGACGGCACGGTCCTGCAACGCACCGAGGCATATGTCAGAGAAATGACATATGCCTCGGTTGCCGTGCAGGCGGGGAAGTGGTCGCCGCCCGCGGTGCGTTACGCCCCCGTCGCCGCCTTCGCGGCGATGTCGGTGCGGTGGTGCGAGCCGTCCAACGAGATCCTGTCGACGGCGCGGTAGGCGCGTTCCCGGGCGGTGGTCAGGTCGGCGCCGGTGGCCGTGACGGACAGCACCCGGCCGCCGGCACTCAGTACCGCGCCGGAGGCGTCGCGCGCGGTGCCGGCGTGCAGCACGTAGGCGTCGGGGGCGTCCTGCTCGGCGACCTCGGCCAGGCCCTCGATCGGGTCGCCGGTGCGCGGGGCGCCCGGGTAGTTGTGGGAGGCGATGACGACGGTGACCGCCGCTCCGTCGCTCCAGCGCAGCGGCGGGAGGGCGGCCAGTGTGCCGGTGGCGGCGGCGTGCAGCAGGCCGGCCAACGGGGTCTTCAGACGGGCCAGTACGACCTGGGTCTCCGGGTCGCCGAACCGCGCGTTGAACTCGATCACGCGGACCCCGCGGGAGGTGATCGCCAGGCCGGCGTAGAGCAGCCCGGAGAACGGGGTGCCGCGGCGCCGCAGTTCGTCGACGGTGGGCTGGAGGACGGTCCGCAGCACCTCGTCGACCAGCTTGGGGTCGGCCCACGGCAGCGGGCTGTAGGCGCCCATGCCACCGGTGTTGGGGCCCTGGTCGTCGTCGTGGGCGCGCTTGAAGTCCTGGGCCGGCTGGAGCGGGACGACGGTCTCGCCGTCGGTCACCGCGAAGAGCGAGACCTCGGGGCCGTCGAGGAACTCCTCGATGACGACGCGGTCGCAGGTGCCCGCGTGCGCGCGGGCCTCCTCGACGTCGTCGGTGACCACCACGCCCTTGCCGGCCGCCAGCCCGTCGTCCTTGACGACGTAGGGAGCGCCGAAGGCGTCCAGCGCGGTGTCGATCTCGTCGGGGGTGGTGCAGACGTAGCTGCGGGCGGTGGGCACGCCCGCGGCGGCCATCACGTCCTTGGCGAACGCCTTGGAGCCCTCCAACCGGGCGGCCTGTGCCGAGGGGCCGAAGGCCGGGATGCCGCGCGCCCGGACCGCGTCCGCGACGCCGGCCACCAACGGGGCCTCGGGGCCGACGACGACGAGGTCGGCCTCCAGGTCGGCGGCGAGGTCGGCCACCGCCCGGCCGTCGAGGGCGTCGACCCCGTGCAGTTCGGCCACCCCGGCGATGCCGGCGTTGCCGGGGGCGCAGTGCAGCGCGGTGACGTCGGGGTCGAGGGACAGAGAGCGGCACAGGGCGTGTTCGCGGGCGCCGCCGCCGATGACGAGGACCTTCACGGTGTGCAGCCTAGACGAATGCACCAACCGGCCGACCGCCGGGCGTGCCCCGATCGCACAAGGGCGGGCCCCGGCCGGAAATCACCGGCTCCACCGGCGTCCACCCGCACGGCGAGAACTCTTTCGAGTGAGATCCGCGAGCGTCCTATACCGGATCCCGCACCACTTCCGGGCGGAAACCGGGTGATCTTGGGACAGAGCCCAACCGTTCGGCGGTAGGAAGGGGGACGATGCGCGGCCCTCCCGTAGGCCGTGCGCGCACCGCACGGATCCGCGTACGAGGGAGAGCCACGGGTGAGTCAGCCGGAGATGCAGCCCGAGGGGCCCCCTCGGGGCGAGGGCGGGCCCGACCGGGGCCGCGGGCGGTCCCCGGACCGCGACCGGAACGAGGGCCGGCCGCAGCGCCGCCCCGCCGGGCTGCGCGGCCGCGGCGACCTCGTGGGGCGGGCGTTCCCGCACGGCGACTGGGGCGAGCCGGACAACCGGCTGGACGCGCTGTACCTCTGGAGCGAGGAGGGCGCGCTGCGCACCGCCGACTGGTACCTGCGCGACCGGCTGGCCAAGCGCCGGGGGGCGCGGGTGCTGCGGGTGGGGGCCGCGGCCGGGGTGACCGCGGGCGGGGCGCTGCCGCTGCTCGACCTCGCCGGGGTCTGGGAACACGGGGCGCCGTGGGGCGCGCTGACGCTGCTGCTGGCGGCGGTGTGCGTGGGCTGCGACCGGTACTTCGGGGTGACCGCGGGCTGGATGCGGGACCTGGCCACCGCGCAGGCGATCCACCGGCGGGTGGAGGCGCTGCAGTTCGACTGGGCGGCCGAGAGCGTGCGGGAGGTGCTCGGCCCCACGGAGGGCACCGCGAGCGAGGCGGCGGAGCGCTGCCTGAGCGTGCTGCGGCGGTTCAACGAGGACATCGGGGAGCTGGTGCGCGCGGAGACGGCGGACTGGATGGTGGAGTTCCGGTCCGGCCCGGTGCCGCAGGCCACGCACGCGGTGCTGCCGTGGGCGGCGCCGCGGCAGGACGGCCACGGGCACCTGGGGCGCTACCCGTTGCCGCCCGGTACGCGGCCGAACATGCCGCGGCAGCGGCCGCCGGAGGCCCCCCGCTGAGCGCGGACCGGCCGGGAGCCCCGCGGGGCCTTCGACGGCGCTCCCCGCTGGTCCGGCCCGCTCAGCTGAAGACGATCATGGAGCCCTGGCCGAGGCTGCGGGTGGCGGCCGCGTGCAGCCCGAGCCAGACGTGCCGTTCCCGGGCGAACGGGCCGTCGTCCAGGGGGACCGCGGTGGCCCGCTCCTCCAGGGAGGTGGGGCCGGCCGGCGGCGCGGGCGCGGCCGGCGGGTTGGCCGGATCGATACCCAGGGCCGGGGCGACCAGTTCGAGGTCCCGCAGCAGACCGTGGGAGGAGCCCAACGGGCCGCCGCCGGCGAGGAGTTCCTCGGTGGCCAGCGGGTGCGGGAAGTCCACCGGGACGTACGCGCCCGCGTGGTCGTAGTGCCAGACCAGGTGGGACTGTTGCGCGGTGGCCTCGAACATCTCCAGCAACTGCTCGTAGTCGCCGCCGAGTTCGTCGACCGGGGTCACCTCCAGGCCGCACAGCCGCAACAGGTAGGCGCGGCGCAGGAAGTGCAGCGCGTCGTAGTCGAAGCCGGCGACCGGCGCCACGTCACCGGAGAGGCCCGGCATGTAGCTGAAGACCGGGATCTCGGGCAGGCCCGCGCCCACCAGGGCGTCGTTGTAGGCGGCGATCTCTTCGGAGAAGGGGTTGTCGGGGCTGTGGCACAGCACATCGACGAGGGGTACCAGCCACAGGTCACATGCCACGGGTAGGGGCTCGCTTCCGGTCGGGGACGAGGGGCACCGGCGCTCGTAGAGCCACGGGTACGGCCCATGACGGCCGATGGTCGGGACAGCGTAGTGCTACCCGGGCGTTCCGACGAGAGCGAGGGAGTGCGCGTTGTAGTCGGCGATCAGCCGCTGGGCGGCGGGCAGGTCGTGCCGCAGCAGGGCGTCGGCCAGTTCGCCGTGGCCGTGCCACAGCAGCCCCTTGAGGTGCGGCTCCCGGCGCAGCAGCGGCACCGCGAACATCCAGGTCTGGACGCGGATCCGGTCCAGAAAGTCGCTGATGTAGGGGTTCTTGACGACGCTGCTCAACTCGCGCCAGAACCGCAGGTCGTAGCCGATGAGGACGTCCAGGTCGCCGGCCCGGGCGGCGCGTTCGGCCTCCTCGGCACGGCGGCGGATGGAGATCAGCACCTCCTCGGGGGTGGTCCGCAGCGCCCGTTCGGCGTTGCTGCGGAAGATCCCCTCGATGAGAAGGGTGCGGGCCTCGACCATGGCGCGGAAGTCGTCGGCGGTGAAGGCGTGCACCTTGAAGCCGCGGTGCTGCTCGACGTCGAGCAGCCCCTGGGCGCACAGGTCGAGCAGCGCCTCGCGCACCGGCGTCGCCGAGACGCCGTACTGGTCGGCGATCTCCTTGACGGTGAAGGGGTGGCCGGACGACAGCCGGCCCGCCAGGATCTCGTCGCGCAGCGCGTCGGCGATCTGCTCGCGCAGCGTGCTGCGCCGTATCACTGAGCTGTCCGGGCCCGGGGCCATGCGGTGCGTCTCCTTCGACGTCCATGACCGCAGGTCCCAGCGGCCGTCGCCCACGATAGGCGAGGCGGCGGGAGGGGTTTCACGAAAAGCCGCGCGGCCCGGGGGCCCCCGCCGCGCGGGGCGGGAGCCACCGGGCCGCGTTCTACGGCGGTCAGGCCGTGTGCGCGTCCGCGGCCGCCAGGGCCTCGTCGAGGGCGGCCAGGCCCTCCTTGGCCTCGGCCTCGGTGATGGTGCACGGCGGGACGACGTGGGTGCGGTTCATGTTCACGAACGGCCACAGGCCGCCGCGCTTGCAGGCGGCGGCGAACGCGGCCATCGGGGCGTTGTCGGCACCGGCCGCGTTGTACGGCACCAGCGGCTCGCGGGTCTGCTTGTTCCGCACCAGGTCGAGCGCCCAGAAGACGCCCATGCCGCGGACCTCGCCGACCGACGGGTGCCGCTCGGCCATCTCGCGCAGCGCCGGGCCGATGACCTGCTCGCCGATCTCCGCGGCGTGTTCCACGATCCGCTCCTCGGCCATCGCGTTGAGCGTGGCGACGGCGGAGGCGCAGGCCAGCGGGTGGCCGGAGTAGGTCAGGCCGCCGGGGTAGGGGCGCTGCTCGAAGGTGGCGGCGATCTCGGCGTTGATCGCCACGCCGCCGAGCGGGACGTAGCCGGAGTTGACGCCCTTGGCGAAGGTCAGCAGGTCGGGGGTGACGCCGAAGTGGTCGGCGGCGAACCAGCGGCCGGTGCGGCCGAAGCCGGCCATCACCTCGTCGAGGATGAAGACGATGCCGTGGCGGTCGCAGATCTCGCGGACGCCGGCGAGGTAGCCGGGCGGCGGGACCATGATGCCGGCGGTGCCGGGCACGGTCTCCAGGATGATCGCGGCGATCGTCTGGGGGCCCTCGAAGGCGAGGGTCTGTTCCAGGTGGGCCAGGGCACGCTCGCACTCCTGGGCCTCGTTCTCGGCGTGGAACGGCGAGCGGTAGAGGAACGGGCCCCAGAAGTGGACGACGCCGGCCGCACCGGTGTCGGAGGGCCAACGGCGCGGGTCGCCGGTGAGGTTGATCGCGGCGGCGGTGGCGCCGTGGTACGAGCGGTACGTGGAGAGCACCTTGGGGCGGCCGGTGTGCAGCCGGGCCATCCGGACGGCGTTCTCCACCGCCTCGGCGCCGCCGTTGGTGAAGAAGATCTTGTCCAGGTCGCCGGGGGTGCGCTCGGCGACCAGCCGGGCGGCCTCGGAGCGGACGTCCACCGCGAAGCCGGGGGCGAGGGTGCACAGCTTGCCGGCCTGCTCCTGGATCGCCGCGACGACCTTGGGGTGCTGGTGGCCGATGTTGGTGTTGACGAGCTGGGAGGAGAAGTCGAGGTAGCGGTTGCCGTCGTAGTCCCAGAAGTACGCGCCCTCGGCGCCGGCGACCGGGAGCGGATCGATCAGGCCCTGGGCGGACCAGGAGTGGAAGACGTGCGCGCGGTCGGCCGCCTTCACTGCGGCGCCGGTTGCGGGATCGGGGTGCGGCGTGGTCACGGTCAGTACCTCGGATCGGGTCGCTCGGTTCCGCCGCCGGACAGAGCGGCGAACGGCCCCAGCCTAGGGATCACCGTCCGTCTGCCGATACCGACACTGTGTATGGCGCTCACCACGAGCGCGGACAGAATGTCTACGGTCCTGGAGGAAACTCCAGGGATGCCCGGGGGTGGGGTGCTTGCCCCCGGGCACCGTCAAGAGCCGCGGCGCTCAGGGCATGCCGCCCCGCGCACCGCTTCAGGCCGCCGCGGCGGTGGGGAACGCGGTCCGCACCGGGCCGCGCCAGTGGTTGGCGTAGAGGTGCGGGCGGAGCGCCGACAGCCCGCCGCAGTACTTGGTGAAGTCGGCGGCCGGGACGCCGTACCCGGCCAGCAGCCGGTCGGCCTCGGTGAGTCGGCCGCAGGTCTTGGTCTCGACGACGACCAGGCCGCCGTCGGCCCGTACGGTGCGGCCGGTCTCCAGGTCGCGGCAGACGAGGGCGGCGTCGCAGGTGACCCGTTGGCCGTCGGCGACGAAGGTGGCCCGCTGGTAGTCGGTCTCGATGGAGCGGCCCAGTTCGGTGGGGGCCTGGATGCCGTAGGAGCGGTCGAGCACGGTGGCGAGGAAGTCGCGCGGGGCCGGGCCGAGCGCCGGGTCGCCGGGCATCAGCGGCCGCCGGTGCTTGACCGTCCGGCCGTGCTCCTCCTTGAGCTTGACCTCGAACTGCCGCTCCCCGGTGTCCGCGTAGAGCCGCTCGCGGATCTTGAAGCGGAGCACGTTGCGCTGCCGGTGGTCGTGGAAGGAACGCAGGTCGGGGGTGTCGTAGTAGACGGACTGGTAGCGGAACCAGCGGCGGCCGTTGATGCACAGCGCCGCGAACGGGCCACCGGGGCGGGCGCGGTCGGTGAGTTCGGCCGCGAAGGCGGCGAAGACCTCGACCGGGACGAGGTAGGTGGTGCTGTAACGGGCGAGGAGTTCGGCGCGGGCCTGGACCTCGGCCAGGGGGACGGGGCGGGCGGCCATGGTGGCGCGCGCGATGGCTCGTACGGCGGGTATCACACGGTCTCCTTGGGATTGGGGGACGGGGGATCGTGCGGGTCCTGTCGTCGCTCTCTGCGGTTTTTCTCCTTTCTTTACGATCGATAACCCCGGAAAGTTCCGCGCCGCGGAATCGGCCATCCACTGTCCAGCTCCCGCCCGGCGCAGCATTTCTGACGCTACGTCACTTCTCTGCTGACGCCGTGCCGCTTCTCCTGCCGTTACGGACGGCGCGCGAACCCCCGTGCCGGGCAGGGGGAAACGACCGGCCTCCTCAACGGGCGCGCTTCTTGGCCGAATACCGCCCCCGCGACCGCCCGCGCGGCCTCGGTATCCTCACCGCGGACGAGCAACGGCCGCTCCCACAGGGCGAAACGGGGAGAGCCGGACAAAGGGGCGGCGAATCATGGAACAGTCGGGGCGGACGGGGCAGCAGCGACGGGCGGGACGGGCCGGGGGGCTGACACCGCTCGGCGCGCACGACCCCCAGCAGATCGGCGACTACCGCCTGCTCGGCCGGCTCGGCGAGGGCGGCATGGGGCGGGTCTTCCTGGCCCGTTCGGACCGCGGCCGGACCGTCGCGGTCAAACTGGTGCGCACGGAACTGGCCCACCAGGAGGAGTTCCGGGACCGCTTCCGCCGCGAGGTGCGGGCCGCCCGGACCGTGGGCGGCCAGTGGACCGCGCCCGTCCTGGACGCGGACACCGAGGCCGAGACCCCCTGGGTGGCCACCGGGTACATCGCCGGCCCCTCCCTCCAACAGGTCGTCGCCCGCTGCGGCCCGCTCCCGGAGCGCACGGTGCGGATCCTGGCCGCCGGACTGGCCCGCGCGCTGCGCTCCATCCACGCCGCCGGCATCATCCACCGCGACCTCAAGCCGTCCAACGTCCTGCTGACCATCGACGGCCCCCGGGTCATCGACTTCGGCATCGCGCGGGCCCTGGAGGGCGTCACCACGAGCGTGGCCACGCAGACCGGCTCGGCCGTCGGCTCCCCCGGCTTCATGGCGCCCGAGCAGGTCCGCGGCACGCCGCTCACCCCGGCCTGCGACGTCTTCTGCCTCGGCTCCGTCCTGGTCTACGCGGCCACCGGGCACCAGCCGTTCGGCTCCGCGACGACCCTGCCGCACGCGATGATGTACCGCATCGCCGAGGAGGAGCCGGACCTGACCGCGCTCCCCGAGGGACTGCGCCCGCTGGTCGTGGACTGCCTGGCCAAGGACCCCGCCGGGCGCCCGACGCCCGAGGAACTGGTGACGCGGGCGGAGGGCGCCCCGGACACCACCGGGGCGGACGACGAACCGTGGCTCCCGGGGACGCTGGTGGCCCATCTGGGGCGGCACGCCGTGGAGTTGCTGGAGGCGGAGGATCCGCGGGACGGCGCGGAGCCGACCGCCGTCCCGGGGACGGCCGACGCCCCGCCGGCCACCGTGGCACCCTCGCCCCGCCCGGCCCCGGCGCACCGCCGCACCCGCCGGACGCTGCTGGCCGCGGCCGCGCTGGTGCTGGCCGGTGCGGGCGCCGCCACCGGGTACGCGCTGCTGGGCGGCTCGGACGGCAGCGCCGCCGCCACCGAGAAGTCCGCCCCGGCGGCGAACGGCGCGATCCCGGCCGCGTATCTGGGCATCTGGTCGACGACGGTCGGCGACTCCAACCTGGACGTCCGCCGCTTCACCCTCGTCCAGGGCAAGCCGGGCGAGGTCGTGCTGCGGATGGAGGCCACCGGCCCCACCTACGAGTGCCGCTTCACGGCCGCCCTGAAGAGCGCCGGCCCGCCGGTCCGCCTCGGCCCGTCCAAGGTGGTCTCCGGCACCCCCGACACCTGCCGCCCCGGCACCGGCTCCACCCTGGAGCTGATGGCCGGCCAACTGCGGCGCACCTTCGACGACGCGGGCGGCAAGGCGCCGTTGCTGTACACGAAGACGGGGTGACGGCGGGAGGCGCGCCGCCTCCCGCCGTCACCCCGGACAGCGGTTGTCCCCGAGGGGACCGGCCGGCCGTCACAGACCGGCCGCCGCGAAGTGCCTTACGACAGGAACGAGTTGATCTCGATCGTCTCGTCCCGGCCCGGGCCGACGCCGATCGCGGAGATCGGGGCGCCCGACATCTCCTCCAGCGCCTTGACGTACGCCTGGGCGTTCTTCGGCAGCTCGGCGAAGGTCTTGGCCTTGGTGATGTCCTCGGACCAGCCCGGCAGCATCTCGTAGACCGGCTTCGCGTGGTGGAAGTCGGTCTGGCTGTAGGGCAGTTCCTCGACCCGCTTGCCGTCGATCTCGTAGGCCACGCAGACCGGGATCTGCTCCCAGCCGGTGAGGACGTCGAGCTTGGTGAGGAAGAAGTCCGTCAGGCCGTTGACCCGGGTCGCGTAGCGGGCGATCACCGCGTCGAACCAGCCGCAGCGGCGGTCCCGGCCGGTGGTGACGCCGCGCTCGCCACCGATGGTGCGCAGCGCCTCGCCGTCCTTGTCGAACAGCTCCGTCGGGAACGGCCCGGCGCCCACGCGGGTGGTGTACGCCTTGAGGATGCCGATGACCCGGCTGATCTTCGTCGGGCCGACGCCGGCGCCGGTGCAGGCGCCGCCGGCGGTCGGGTTCGAGGAGGTGACGAAGGGGTACGTGCCGTGGTCGATGTCGAGCAGGGTGCCCTGCCCGCCCTCGAAGAGCACGACCTTGTCGTCGTCCAGGGCCTTGTTGAGGATCAGGGTGGTGTCGGCGACGTAGCCCTTGATCTTGTCGGCGTAGCCCAGCAGCTCCTCGACGACCTGACCGGCCTCGATGGCACGGCGGTTGTAGAGCTTGGTCAGCAGCTGGTTCTTGACGTCGAGGGCCGCCTCGACCTTCTGGGTCAGGATCGACTCGTCGTAGAGGTCCTGGACCCGGATGCCGGTGCGGTTGATCTTGTCGGCGTAGGTCGGGCCGATGCCGCGGCCGGTGGTGCCGATCTTCCGCTTGCCGAGGAAGCGTTCGGTCACCTTGTCGACGGTGATGTTGTACGGCGTGATCAGGTGCGCGTTACCGCTGAGCAGCAGCTTGGACGTGTCGACGCCGCGCTCGTTGAGTCCGCTCAGCTCGGAGAGCAGGACCGCCGGGTCGACGACGACACCGTTGCCGATGACCGGGGTGCACCCCGGCGAGAGGATTCCGGAAGGGAGGAGGTGCAGTGCGTACTTCTGGTCGCCGACGACGACCGTGTGGCCGGCGTTGTTGCCGCCCTGGTAGCGCACCACATAGTCCACGGACCCACCGAGCAGATCGGTGGCCTTTCCCTTGCCTTCATCACCCCACTGAGCACCGAGCAGCACAAGTGCGGGCACAGGCGTACACCCCTTCCGGGCGGGGCATGTCCAACGTGCGTGGATGGCGCGGCGCTACGCGTGTGCTCGCGTGGCGTCCGCCAGAGCCGTCGGACCGGTGCCCCGGAATAGACGAAGCCCCTGGCGCAATAGCGCAAGGGGCTCTTGCACCGAGATGCTACCTGAGGAAGGACCGAGGTGTCGGCGCAGTCTTCTGGGCACTCTCCCGCGGACCCCGTTCGGGGGTGCCCCCTGCTTGTGGTCATCGACCCGGTCGCCCGCCGGGCGGACGGCGAATCCGTGCGGATCGCCAAGGACGTCCTGTGCGCCGGCGCGGGGGCGAAGATCTGCCTTCCGGAAGGGCCGGCGGAGTTCGCCCAGGCACTGTCCCGGCGCGGCCGGCGCCGCCCGGTGGTGATCGGCGACGACCGGGCGCTGCTGCGGGCGGTGGGCCTGCTCCACAAGGAGCGGGAGCTGGCCGGGGTGCCGCTGTCGATGGTGCCGGTGGGCCCGCCGGAGACGGTCGCGCTGAGCCGGACGCTGGGCGTCCCCACGGACGCGGTGGCCGCCGCGCGGGCCGTCCTGGACGGCGGGGAGCGGCCGATGGACCTGCTCACCGACGACAGCGACGGCATCGTGCTGGGCGGCCTGCGGATCCCGTGCGGCGATCCGGCCGGGCCGCTGGCGGAGTACCGGGCGGCCCACGGCGCGTGCCGGGAGCCCGCGGAGCACGCCGACGACGGGGCTGCGGAGGCGGACCCACCGGCGGAGCGGGCCGCGGCCCTCGGGGACGGCGGGTTCTCCGGTGGCGCGCGCCCGGGGGAGGGCATCGCCCCGGTGGACCCGGCCGGCGGGCACCGGCCCTGGTGGGCGCCGGCCGCCCGCACCGCCCGTACGGCGCTGTCGCTGCTCGCCGCGCCCGGAACGGGACGGTGGGGCGCCGCCCGCCCCGGCGCGACGGGCCCCGGCGGGGGCCGGCGGGCGCGGGTGCCCGCGCAGCGGCTGCGGCTGCGGATCGAGGCCGACGGGGCGCTGCTGGCGGATCTGGACCGGCCGGTGCGCGGGGTGTCGGTGGTACCGGGCGCCGGGGACGACGGGCGGCCGGGCGGGCTGGCCGAGGTGATCGTGCACTGGCCGGGCGAGGAGCACCCGGTGCGGGTCGCCGCGCGGGCGGTGACGGTGTCCGGGCCGGACTTCCACTACCGGGCGGACGCGCTGGTCGGCGGGCCCGTGCGGACCCGGACCTGGACGGTGCAGCAGGGGGCCTGGCGGCTGCAGCTGCCGCGGCAGAGGTGAGTCGGGGCGCGGGGCCAGCGGGCTACTGCGCGCGGAGCTCTTCGAGGTGGTCGCGCCAGCGCTCCAGCATGCCGGCGAGCTCGTGCTGCATGAACTCCGTGAAGGCCAGCGTCTCGCCGATCCGGCGGCCGGCGGCGCTCTCCTTGCCGAGGCTCTCGACGCCCTCGCGCAGGGTGTTCTCCCAGCGGGTGAGGACGCTGTCCCGGCGGGTCAGGGCCTCGTACCACTGGTCGCTGTGGACGCGGTAGCGGTCGCGGCGGGAGCCGGGCTCGCGCTCGCGGCTGACCATGCCCACCTGGGAGAGGTAGCGGATCGCGCCGGAGACGGCCGCCGGGCTGACCTGGAGCCGCTCGCCCAGCTCGGCGGAGGTCAGCACGCCGGAGTCGGACGCCAGCAGGCAGGCGAAGACCCGGGCCGGCATCCGCTGCATCCCGGCGTCGACCATCTGCGCCGCGAACCGCTCGACGAAGGTCAGCACCGCCGCGTCGTCACGGTCGGCCGCCCGGCCGGCTGCCCGCTCTCGCTCGTCGCTCATGTCCGCATCATCTCCCCTGATCAGAGCCGGTCCCTCAACTTTATACACTTTCTTAGCTTCACAATTTTGTGAAGCTCACGTATCTTCGAAACCATGACGCAGGCGCTCCCGCCCTCCCCCGCGCTGCGGGTGGCCGGGCTCCACAAGTCCTTCGGCGCGACCCACGCGCTGGCCGGCCTCGACCTCACCGTCGAGGCCGGCGAGGTACACGGCTTCCTCGGGCCCAACGGCGCGGGGAAGTCCACCACCCTGCGCGTCCTGCTCGGCCTGCTCCGCGCCGACCGCGGCACCGCGCAGGTCCTGGGCCGGGACCCCTGGCGGGACGCCGTCGAGATCCACCGCCGCGTCGGCTACGTCCCCGGCGACGTGACCCTGTGGCGCAACCTCTCCGGCGGCGAGGTCATCGACCTCTACGGCCGGCTGCGCGGCGGACTGGACACCGGCCGCCGGGACGAGCTGCTGGAACGCTTCGAGCTCGACCCCACGAAGAAGGGCCGCACCTACTCCAAGGGCAACCGCCAGAAGGTCGCCCTGGTCGCCGCGTTCGCCTCCGACGTCGATCTGCTGATCCTCGACGAGCCGACCTCCGGGCTGGACCCGCTGATGGAGGAGGTCTTCCAGAGCTGCGTGGCCGAGGAGCGCGACCGCGGCCGCACGATCCTGCTCTCCAGCCATCTGCTCTCCGAGGTCGAGGCGCTGTGCGACCGGGTCAGCATCATCCGCAAGGGCCGCACCGTCGAGTCCGGCTCCCTGGGGGAGCTGCGCCATCTGACCCGGACGACCGTCGTCGCCGAGCTGGCCGGCCCGCCGACCGGGCTCGACGGCCTGCCCGGCGTCCACGACCTCTCCGTCCAGCCGGTCCACGGCGGCCCCGGCTGCCGCGTCCGGCTCCAGGTGGACACCGAGCGGCTGGGCGCGGTGCTCGGCCCGCTCGGCGCGGCCGGGCTGCGCAGCCTCACCAGCACCCCGCCCACCCTGGAGGAGCTGTTCCTGCGCCACTACCAGGACGACCTCCTCCGCGACGGCCGGCCGGGCCGCTGGTCGGGCGCCCGGGCCGACGGGGCGGTGGCCCGATGAGCGCCCTGACCGCGCCGGCCGTCGCGCGCCCCCGCAGCGGGCGCCAACTGGCGGGCACCGGCACCCTGTTGCGCCTGGCCCTGCGCCGCGACCGGCTGCTGCTCCCGGCCTGGGTGCTGCTGCTCGGCCTGACCGTGGTCGCCACCGGCTCCTCCTTCGCGGCGCTCTACGACACCGCCGCCCAGCGCGCCCAGCTCGCCGCGTCGATGAACGCCAACGGCTCGCTGCGCGCGCTGTACGGACCGGTCTTCGACGACTCCCTGGGCGGCCTGGTCGCCTGGCGGATGGCCGGGTTCGGCGCGGTGCTGGCGGCCGTGATGAGCCTGCTGATCGTCGTCCGGCACACCCGCGAGGAAGAGGAGACCGGCCGTCAGGAGCTGCTGTCCGCCGCGATGGTGGGGCGGCGGGCGCCGCTGACCGCCGCGCTGCTGGCGGCGGCGATCGCCGATGCGGGGGTGGCCGCGCTGACCGCCGCCGGGCTCGCCGCCTCCGGGCTGCCGGTGGCCGGGTCGCTCGCCCTGGGCCTCGCGATCGGCGGCACGGGGCTGTTCTTCGCCGCGCTGGCCGCGATAGCCGCCCAGTTCACCGAGAGCGCCCGGCTGGCCAAGGGGCTGACCGGCGCGGCCCTCGGCGCCGCCTTCGCGCTGCGCGCCGCCGGGGACGCCTCCGCCGGCAGCGGCTCCCCGGGGAGCGGCGCCGACTCCCCGCTCACCTGGCTCTCCCCCGTCGGCTGGGCGCAGCACGTCCGCGCGTTCGCCGGCGAGCGCTGGTGGGTGGTGCTGCTCCTCGCCGCCGCGACGGCGCTGGCCACCGCGGCCGGCT
The DNA here is from genome assembly GCF_044769405.1 of Streptomyces sp. NPDC090442. Lineage (NCBI taxonomy): Bacteria > Bacillati > Actinomycetota > Actinomycetes > Kitasatosporales > Streptomycetaceae > Streptomyces > Streptomyces sp. NPDC090442. The sequence goes on along the minus strand of NZ_JBIVXW010000035.1, from coordinate 19,528 downwards.
ACGCCCTGACCGCCCGTCGGGACGTGGGCATGAGCTTCCTGCCGGCGCGGCCGGGACCGGCCCGCGCGCCCCGTTCGCTCGGCGGCCCCACCGGCCTGGCCTGGCGGTTGCAGCGGACCGCCCTGGCCGGCTGGACGGCCGGCTTCGCGCTCGCCGGGGCGGTGTTCGGCGGGGTCGCCAAGGGCGCGGTGGACATGGTCGGCGGCAATGCGCAGACCCGGGAGATCGTCCAACGGCTCGGCGGGGAGCGATCGTTGACGGACGCCTTCCTCGCCTCGATGACCGGCATGCTCGGCATGGTCGCGGCGCTCTACGCCGTGGGCGCGGTGCTCCGGATGCGGGCCGAGGAGACCGGCGGCCGGGCCGAGCCGGTCCTGGCGGGCGCGGTGGGCCGCCTGCGCTGGGCGGCCGGCCACCTGGCCGTCGCGCTGGCGGGCACCGCGGTGCTGCTGGCCGCCGGCGGGCTGGCCCTGGGGCTCACCTACGGCGCCTCGGCCGGCGATGTCGCCGGCGGCACCGGCCGGGTGCTGGCCGCCGCGCTCGCCCAGGTCCCGGCGGTGTGGACGCTGGCCGCGGTGGCGATGTGCGTGCTCGGCCTGCTGCCGGCCGCCAGCGGCGCGGTCTGGGCGCTGACCGGCGGCTGCCTCGCCCTCGGCTGGCTCGGCCCGGTGCTGCGGCTCCCCCAGTGGGCGCTGGACCTCTCGCCGTACGGTCACCTGCCGAAGCTGCCCGGCGGTGCGGTGACGGCCGCGCCGTTCCTCTGGCTCACGGCCCTCTCGGCGGTGCTGATATCCGTCGGTCTCGCCGGCCTCCGCCGCCGCGACATCGGCTGAGGCCGCCCCACAGGCGTGCGCCGCCGGAGCTGTGGCGGACCCCGGCGGCGCACTCGCCCCGCGGCACCCGCCCGTCCACAGGGTGTGGACGACCGGGGCTGCACCGGCAACCGTCGCCCGCCCTCAGCCGCCCGGCGTGACCAGCCGCGCCTCGTAGGCGAAGACCGCCGCCTGGGTGCGGTCGCGCAGCCCCAGCTTCACCAGGATCCGGCTGACGTGCGTCTTCACCGTCGACTCGGCGACGACGAGATGCGCGGCGATCTCACCGTTGGACAGGCCCTGGGCCACCAGCACCAGGACCTCCGTCTCCCGCTCCGTCAGGTCCCCGATGCGCTCCTGGGCCGGGGCGCGCGGCGACCCCAGCCGGGAGAACTCGTTGATCAGCCGCTTGGTGACGGTCGGGGCGAGCAGCGCCTCGCCGTCGGCGACGATCCGCACGCCCTCGGCGAGTTGCCCGGCCGAGGCGTCCTTGAGCAGGAAGCCGCTGGCCCCGGACCGCAGCGCCTGGTAGACGTACTCGTCCAGGTCGAAGGTGGTCAGCACCAGCACCTTGGCGTCCGCGTCGGCGGCGACGATCTCGCGGGTCGCCTCCAGTCCGTTCATCTCCGGCATCCGGATGTCCATCAGGACCACGTCCGGCTTGAGCAGCGCCACCTTCTGCACCGCCTGCCGGCCGTCCACCGCCTCGCCGACGACCTCGATGTCCGGCATGGCGTTGAGCAGGACGGAGAAGCCCTCGCGGACCATCACCTGGTCGTCCACGATCAGCACCCGGATCATGCGGCGCCCCCGCCCGTCGCGTTGGCCACCGGCAGGAACGCCGCCACCTCGAAACCACCCTCCGCTGTCGGCTCGGCCGTCATCTCACCGCCGAGCATCTGCACCCGCTCCCGCATGCCGAGCAGCCCGTGGCCGGCGCCCGGCGACGGCTTGGCCAGCCGGCTCGGGGCACCGTTGACGATCCGCAGCCCGATCCCGCCCAGGACGTAGGAGACCTCCACCCGCGCCGGGGCGCCCGGCGAGTGCCGCAGCGCGTTGCTCAGCGCCTCCTGCACGATCCGGTACGCGGACAGCTCGACGCCCTGCGGCAGCGGCCGGGCCGCGCCCGTGATCACCGCCTCGACGGTCAGCCCGGCGCCCCGGACGCTCTCCAGCAGCGAGTCCAGGCTGGCCAGGGTCGGCTGCGGGGCCTCCGGGTCGCGTTCGGCGAAGGCGTCCGGATCCTCGGAGCGGACGACGCCGAGGATGCGACGGAGCTCGGTCAGCGCGGCGACGGCGTTCTCCCGGATGGTGGCGAAGGACTTGGCGAGCTCGGGCGGCGGATCGGCGACGCGGTACGGCGCCGCCTCGGCCTGGATGGCGATCACCGACATATGGTGCGCCACCACGTCGTGCAGCTCCCGGGCGATCAGCGCCCGCTCCTCCAACAGCGTCCGGCGGGACCGCTCCTCGGCGGTGACGCTCTGGGTCTCGACGACCTGCCGGCGCTCCTCCCGCCAGGCCCGGACCGCCGCGGCGGAGACCAGCACGACCCCGGAGAAGAACGCCACCGGCGGCATGTCGCCCAGCGCACCGCCCCGCGCCACCAACGCCAGCAGCGTCCCCGCGCCGAAGGTGATCCCCCACATCTCGACCGCCAACCGCGGCCGGGTCCGCAGCACCACCAGCGTCATCACCACGAGGTGGACGGCGAAGGAGCCGCTCCAGACGCCGGCGTACGGCGAGAGGAAGCGGGCGCCGATCCACTCCACGCCGAACGCCCCCAGCGACAGCCAGAAGGCGCCCACCGGCCGCGACAGGACCAGCAGCGGCGGCACCGCCAGCGCCAGCGCCAGCGCCACGTCGATCACGCCGCGCACCGGGCTGCCGTCGTAGCCGGGGGTCGCGGACCCCAGGAAGATGGTGACCGCGAGCAGCGCCACGGCGCTGTGCGGGAGCCAGCTGGCCCAGCGCCGGGCCCGGCTGGGCAGCCACGGCAGCCATCGGGCCAGCTTGGCGTCGTCCAGCGGCGGCAGCGGTCGGAAGGCGAAGGCATCGACGAAGAGGTCCTGGCGCACGGTGTGCAGCGCGCCATGGGCCATGCGCGCCTCCGAGCGCAGGGGGCCCTGCGTCTGGGTCGTCTCGTTCACGCACACCACGGTAAGCAGCGACGACCCGCCCGGGCGTCCCCACCGAAGCGGATCTGCCGGGATCCGTCTCAAGTACTACGCGGTGCGGTCGGGCCGCCACCGAGCGGTTCCCCGGGCGCCGGCCCGGTGTCGAACGCCTCGCCGCGCAGCAGCGCGAGCAGCGTCCGGAAGGGCCCGGTGCCCGGCGTCAGCGCGGCGAAGTGGCCGGTGCCGGGCAGCTCGCGCAGCGCGGTGGCGGCCGGGTGGGCGGCCGCGTAGCGGCGCGAGAGGTCCACGGGGACGTCCGGGTCGTCGGTGCCGTGCAGCAGCGTGACCGGGACGCCGGCCGGCGGGTGGCGGACCGGGTCGGCGGCGGCCAGCCGGCCGGCGAAGCCGGGGCCGGTGCCGAGCAGCCCGGCGACCGCGCCGTCGCTGAGGCCCAGCTCGTGGGCGCGCGCCAGATCGGCGACCGGCGCCACGGCGATGACCTCGGTCACCGGCGTACCGGGGCGGGCGGCGGCGAGCAGCGCGAGGTGGCCGCCGGCGGAGTGCCCGACGAGCACCACCTCCCGGGGGCCGGCCCCGGGCACCGCCCCGGCGTCGGCCGCGGCCGCGACGGCCGCCGGCACGTCCTGGAACGTCTGCGGCGCGCCCCCGCCCGCCCCCACCCTGCGGTACTCGGCGAGCGCGACCGGCAACCCGTGCCGGGCCAACTCCGCCGCGCACGGCGAGAGATGGTGCCGGTCGTACGCGGCCCGCCAGAACCCGCCGTGCAGCAGGACGACGAGGGGCCCGGACCCCGGCCAGCGCCCGTACAGGTCCACGACCTGGTCCGGGTGCGGGCCGTAGGACACCGTGCGGTCCGGCGCCACCGGGGCGAGCCCCAGCAGCGCCGCCTCCTCGTCCGCCGCGCTCACCCGGCGTCGCCGTCCGCCGCGGGCCCCTCGTCGGGCGCCGCCGCCGGCTCCCCGTCGGCCCGCTCCCGCAGGATCTCGCCGAGCACCCGCGCCGCCCGCTCCGCGTCGGCGAAGGTGGTGTAGAGCGGGGTGAAGCCGAAGCGCAGCAGGTCCGGAGGGCGGTAGTCGCCGACCACCCCGCGCCGGATCAGCTCCGCCATCACCTCACCGGCCACGGAGGCGCCGTCCGGCCCCGGCGCGCAGGCGAGCGACACCTGGCTGCCGCGCCGCCGGTGTTCGGTCGGGGTGGCCGAGCGGACCCGCCCGGGCGGCGCGTACGCGGCCACGCACTCCAGGAAGAAGTCCGTCAGCGCCAGGCTCTTGGTCCGCACCTCCTCGATCGAGACGCCCTCCCACGCCTCCAGCGCCGCCTCCAGGGCCAGCATCGAGAGGATGTCGGGGGTGCCGACACGGCCGCGCAGGGCCCCCTCGGCCGGGGCGTAGTGGGGCTCCATCCCGAACGGGTCGGCGTGCGAGTTCCAGCCCGGCAGCGGCGACTCGAACCGCTCCTGGAGGCTCTCGCGGAGGTAGAGGTACGCGGGCGAACCCGGGCCGCCGTTGAGGTACTTGTACGTGCAGCCCACCGCGAGGTCCACCCCGCAGGCGTCCAGCGCGACCGGCAGCGCGCCGGCGCTGTGGCACAGGTCCCACACCGCCAGCGCGCCCGCGGAGTGCAGCGCGGAGGTGATCTGGGCCATGTCGTTGAGCTCGCCGGTGCGGTAGTCGACGTGGTTGACCAGCGCCAGCGCGGTGCGCTCGGTGACCTCGTCGGCGATCCGCGCGGGCTCCACCGGGCGCACCGCGAGGCCGGCCATCCGGGCCGCGGAACGGGCGACATAGCCGTCGGTGGGGAAGGTCGTGGCGTCGACCAGGATCTCCGTGCAGCCCTTCCCGGCCATCCGGATGCCGCCGGTCACCGCCTTGAAGACGTTGATGCTGGTGGAGTCGCCGACCACCACTTGGCCCGGCGCGGCCCCGATCAGCGGGGCGATCTTCTCGCCGATCCGCTCGGGCGCGGTCCACCAACCGGCCTCGGTCCAGGACCGGATGCGCAGCTCGCCCCACTCCCGGCCGATCACCTCGGCCATCCGGCCGGGCACCGAACGGGGCAGCGCGCCCAGCGAGTTGCCGTCGAGGTAGACGGTGTCGTCGAGGACGAAGCGGTCGCGGGTGGCCGTCAGCGGCCCGGCCGCGTCCAGCTCCGCGGCGCGGTCCGCCAGCGCGGGTGCCCCGGCGCCCAACGGGCCGGGGCGCTGCGGGGTGGGTGGCCCCTGCGGGGTCTCGTGGCTCTCAGACATGGCTTCGCGCCGTCCACAGCTCGGGGAAGACGTTCTTGCGGGCCCGCTTCTCCAACCAGGCGACGCCCGCGGACCCGCCGGTACCCATTTTCGCTCCCATCGCCCGCCGGGTCGCCACGAGATGGTCGTTGCGCCAGCGCCAGACCAGCTCCGCGACATCGGTCAACAGCTCGGCCAGCCGCACCAGTTCACCGTCCTGCGGCCCGTCGAGGATCCGCGCCCAGACCTCCTCGACGGCCTCGTCCGACTCGTACCGCCCGGCCGGGTCGCGCCGCAGGACGGCCTCCGGGACGGGGTGGCCGCGGCGCGCCAGCAGCCGCAGCACCTCGTCGTACAGGCTCGGTTCGTGCAGCGCCTTCTCCAGCGCGGCGTGGTCCTCCGGGGAGCCGCGGTGCGGCACCAGCATCGCCGCGGACTTCTCGCCGAGCAGGAACTCCAGCCGCCGGTACATCGTGGACTGGAAGCCGCTGCCCTCGCCGAGCGCGCCGCGGTAGGCGTTGAACTGCGCCGGCGTCAGCCGGGCCAGCGGCTTCCAGGCGGCGTTCAGCGCCTCCAGCTCCCACGTGGAGCGGCGCAGCGCGTCCACCGCCACCGGCAGGTCGTCCCGGCGCAGCGCCTCGGTGGCGGTGTGCCACTCGTGGACGATCACGGTGAACCACAGCTCCATCACCTGGGTCGTGACCAGGAAGACCATCTCGCCCGGGTCGTCGGACTGGAGCTGCTGGAGGTGGGTGAGGACGCCCGCGCGGACGTAGTCCTCGTACGGGGTGGTGGCGCTGGCGCCGATGCTCAGATCGGGACCGAACGGGGGCTCCGCCTCGGTGGCCGCGGCGTCCGACGCCGGGGCGCCGTGCGCGGGATGGGTGGGAGACGGCTTCGACATGAGGGACTCCTCAGGTGCGAACTACCGGGTAGCGGTCCGCTCCTTCCTCGTCGGCTCGGGAGCCCCGGTCCCCTCGGGCCGGGGATGCCCCGACCCACTGAAATCATCGGTGCTGCACCACCACCGCGCAAGGGCCGGCCGCGATCGCGCGGCCGGCCCCTGCGGACCGCCCCGGAAGGCCGGGGCGGGGTGGTTCACGGTGGTTCGCGGCGACCTATCGCGGCGACTTGAGGAGGGGCGGCGACGTCAGGAGAGGGTGTCGGCCGCGGTCGGCGAGGAGTCGCGGAGGAAGGTCGAGCAGCGCTCGTACTCCTCCTGCTCGCCGATCGCCTGGGCGGCGCGGGCGAGGGCGTGCAGCGCGCGCAGGAAGCCGCGGTTGGGCTCGTGCTCGAACGGCACCGGGCCGTGGCCCTTCCAGCCGGCCCGGCGCAGCGCGTCCAGGCCGCGGTGGTAGCCGGTGCGGGCGTAGGCGTACGACTCGACGACCCGGCCGCCCTCGAAGGCGTCGTCCGCGAGCTGCGCCCAGACCAGCGAGGAGGCCGGGTACTTCGCGGCCACGTCGGCCGGTGCGGCGCCCGAGGCGAGCAGCTCGCGGGGCTCGGGGTCGTCGGGCAGGTGGGTCGGGGGCGGTCCCCCGAGGAGGTTTTCGTGAATGGGCATGCTGCCAGTTTGCCCCGTGGGGGCGGCCCACGTTGTCGGCTTTCCCGCCGTGGGGACGCTGAGCGCGCCTGCGGCCCGGGGCGGACGGGCCGGTGTCCGCTGCGCGGGGCTTTCGGGGTGCGGTGACGGGCCTCCGGGGCGGGGGTGGTGGGAACGGTGCGTGGAGGCTCGCGTCGGTGGGTTGGTGCGGGTTGTCAGGTGGATTCCTCGGGTCCGTCGCCTCCCGTGGAGAGGTGGGGGGTGGTGTCGCCGGGGTCCAGGGGTGGGGCGGTCATGCCGCAGTGGTAAGTGCACTCGGCGTGGGACGGCTCCTCGGGGGGTTGGGGGGCCGTGCGGCGGACGGTCAGCCAGGCGATCAGGGCGCCTACGAGGAGGACCAGGGCGCACAGGGGCATGGCGCGGCGGAAGGCGGCGTCGAAGGCGGGGGGTGAGCGGTAGGCCTCCGGGCTCATGCCGGCCAGGAGCGGGAGGGCGGCGACGGCCATCAGCCCGGCGGCGCGGGCCGCGGCGTTGTTGATGCCGCTGGCCAGGCCCGCCCGGTCGACGTCCACCGAGGCCAGCACGGTGGCGGTGAGCGGGGCGACCAGGGTCACCATGCCGGCGCCCAGCACCACGAGGGCCGGCAGGACGTCGGTGACGTAGGTCGCGCCCGGGCCGACCCGGGTCATCAGGAGCATGCCGGCGGCGCAGAGCAGCGGGCCGACGGTGAGCGGGATGCGCGGACCGATGCGCTGTCCCAGTTCGCCGGAGCGGGCCGACAGCAACAGCATCAGCACGGTGGTGGGCAGCAGCGCGGTGCCGGCCTGGAGGGCCGAGTAGCCCGCGACGACCTGGAGCTGGAGCACGGAGAGGAAGAAGAAGCCGCTGAACGCGGCGTAGACGCAGACCGTCACCGCGTTCACGGCGCTGAACTGCCGGATGGCGAAGATCTGCGGCGGCAGCATCGGGTCGGCCCGCCGCCGCTCGACGCGCAGGAAGACCGCGCCGAGCAGCAGCCCGAGCAGCGCGGGCACCAGCACGCCGGGGGAGACGCCCCGGCCCGGCGCCGCGATCAGGGCGTAGCTGACGCCGGCCAGGGCCAGCGCGCCCAGGACCGCGCCCAGCACGTCGAAGCCGCGCGCCCCGGCCGCGCCCCGCTCGCGGGTCTCCGGGACGTGCCGCAGCGCGATCGGCACACAGGCCACCGCCAGCGGCACGTTGAGGAAGAACACCCAGCGCCACCCGACGCCGTCCACCAGCCAGCCGCCGACGAACGGGCCGATCGCGGCGGCCACCCCGCCCAGGCCGGACCAGGCGCCGACCGCCCGCGCCCGGTCGTCGGGGTGGAAGACGGCCTGGATGAGGGCGAGCGAGCCGGGGGTGAGCAGGGCGCCGCCGATGCCCTGGAGCGCGCGGGAGGCGACCAGCACCCCGGCGTTCGGCGCCAGTCCGCACAGCAGCGAGGCCACCGCGAACCAGACGACGCCGATGACGAAGACCCGGCGCCGGCCGTACCGGTCGCCGAGCGAACCGCCCAGCAGGATCAGGGAGGAGAGGGTGAGCATGTAGGCGGTGACGGTCCACTGGAGGACCGCCAGGTCCGTGTTGAGGTCCGCGCCGATCCTCGGCAGCGCGACATTGACGACCGTGCTGTCGAGCATCGCCATCCCCGAGCCGAGGACGGTCGTGGTCAGCACCCGGCGGCCCTGCGGCGAGGCCAACCGGATCCCGCCCGGCGCGCGGCTCGGCTCGCTCCTCGCCGGCTCATCCATACGGTGAGCATGCCCCGATCCGGGGCCGTCCGCCCGTCCGGCCGGTCGGGAACGCGAAGGGCCCCGCAACCGGTGCCGGTCGCGGGGCCCTTCGAAGCCGCTTGAGCAGCGCCTACTTCAGCTTGGTGCCGGTGGAGCGCAGGTTGCCGCACGCCTCGGTGACGCGCTTGGCCATGCCGGCCTCGGCCGCCTTGCCCCAGGTGCGCGGGTCGTAGGTCTTCTTGTTGCCGACCTCGCCGTCGACCTTCAGCACGCCGTCGTAGTTGCGGAACATGTGGTCCGCGACGGGGCGGGTGAAGGCGTACTGGGTGTCGGTGTCGAGGTTCATCTTGACCACGCCGTTCTCCAGCGCGTTGGCGATCTCCTCCTCGGTGGAGCCGGAGCCGCCGTGGAAGACGAAGTCGAACGGCGCGGTCTTGCCGTACTTGGCGCCGACGCCCTGCTGGAGGTCCTTCAGCAGCTCGGGGCGGAGCACGACGTTGCCCGGCTTGTAGACGCCGTGGACGTTGCCGAAGGAGGCGGCGAGCAGGTAGCGGCCCTTCTCGCCCAGGCCCAGCGCCTCGGCGGTGCGCAGCGCGTCGTCGACCGTGGTGTAGAGCTCGTCGTTGATCTCGTGGGTGACGCCGTCCTCCTCGCCACCGGTCGGGGTGATCTCGACCTCAAGGATGATCTTGGCGGCGGCGGCGCGGGGCAGCAGCTCCTGCGCGAGGGCCAGGTTGTCCGCGAGGGTCTCGGCGGAGCCGTCCCACATGTGCGACTGGAAGAGCGGGTTGCGGCCGGCCTTGACGCGCTCCTCGGAGATCGCGATCAGCGGGCGGACGTAGCCGTCCAGCTTGTCCTTGGGGCAGTGGTCGGTGTGCAGCGCGATGTTGACGTCGTACTTCTCGGCGACCACGTGCGCGAACTCGGCGAGCGCCACCGCGCCGGTGACCATGTCCTTGTTGTACTGACCGCCCAGGAACTCCGCACCACCGGTGGAGATCTGGATGATGCCGTCGCTCTCGGCCTCCGCGAAACCGCGCAGCGCAGCGTGCAGGGTCTGCGAGGAGGTCACGTTGATGGCCGGGTAGGCGAACTTGCCTGCCTTCGCCCGGTCCAGCATCTCGTTGTAGACCTCAGGGGTTGCGATGGGCATCTGTCCGCTCCTTGTGTGTGCGGGGTGTGCGTTCTTGGCCCTGACCAGGGGGCGACGGCTTCGCCGTGGCACATCTTCCCAGACTCACCGGATTGCTCCACATCGCCCATGGGGCGGCCGGCGTCCGAAGCCGAGGGGTTCGGCGTCGAACGGCAACCGGTGTTTCACGTGAAACCTGCCCGTGGCTTCCCGCGAAACACCGGTCCTACGACGAATCCGCAGGTCAGCGAAGACGACCCGATCGGGTTGTCAGCTCAGGCCGAGGTCGCCGAGCCGGTAGCCGGTGAGGTAGGGGAGCCCGGCGCCGTCGATGGCCGAAGCGGCACCCCGGTCGACGATCGTTGCCACCGCAACCACCTCGGCGCCGGCCTCGCGCGCCGCCTCGACGGCGGTCAGCGGCGAGCCGCCGGTGGTGGAGGTGTCCTCGACGACCAGGACCCGGCGGCCCTTGATGTCCGGGCCCTCGATGCGGCGCTGCATCCCGTGGGCCTTCTGCGCCTTGCGGACGACGAAGGCGTCCAGCCGGCGGCCGCGGGCGGCGGCGGCGTGCAGCATCGACGTCGCCACCGGGTCGGCGCCGAGCGTCAGCCCGCCGACCGCGTCGAAGTCGAGCTCGGCGGTGAGGTCGAGCATCACCTGACCGACCAGCGGCGCCGCCTCGCTGTCGAGGGTGATCCGGCGCAGGTCGATGTAGTAGTCGGCCTCCTTGCCGGAGGAGAGCGTCACCTTGCCGTGCACCACGGCCTTGTCCTTGATCTGCTGCAGCAGCGCGCCGCGCACGTCGTCAGTCATGCGCACGAGCTTAGGACAGCGCCCTCACCTCGACGCCCGCCGGCTACAGCGCGCGCCAGCGCCAGGTCGTCGAGACCTCCAGCGGGTCGATCGGGGTGACCAGTCGCGGGGCGGTGTTCAGGCCGTTCGGCGGGCCGGACTGCGGCTCCACGCAGACCGCGGCCTCCTGCTCGTCGTAGACCACGACCCACTCGGCGCGGCTGGAGACCGTCAGTTCCAGCCGGCCCGGCCAGGTGAGCGTGACGTCGACGCCGCGCGGCATCCCGAAGCAGTCGTCCCACGGCCCGGGCTTCGGCGTGATCCGGCGGCCGGTCGGGAGGTGGTCCGCCCCGCGCTCCTCCTGCCACTCGGGGGCGAAGTCGACGCGGACGTCGTCGCCCCCGTCGAGGTTCCGCAGGAACCACGGGTGCCAACCGGCCTGCGCCGGGAAGGAGTCGCCGGTCGCCTCGACGCCCATGCTGAGCGTGAGCGAACCGCCGTCCTCGGCCAGCTCGACGACCTGGGTGACGGTCCCCGGATACGGCCAGGGGGCCGCGGGGTCGGCCAGGTCGTAGGTGAAGGCGGCCCCGGTGTCGTCGACGCGCGCCGTGCGCCAGCGGAGGTCGCGGCCGGTGCCGTGGATGGCGTGCGGCGGGGAGTTGACCGGCATCTGGTGCAGCTCGCCGCCGTTGCGGAACCGTCCCTGGTCGGTCCGGCCGCACCACGGGACCATCGGGAAGCAGCCGTACTTGTCGCCCTGCCGCAGCAGTTCGGTGCCGCCGATGCGCAGGCTGCCGAGGCGGCAGCCGTTGTCCGGGTGCACGGTCAGTTCGGCGTCCCCGGCGGACAGCAGCACGCCGTCCGCGTCCCGCTCCTGCATGGTGTTCTCGGTGCTCACGGAAGCGACCCTAACGGTGCGCCCGCCCGCGGCCGGGCATCCGGGCCGCGCCGCCGGCGGCGGCCCACCCCGGCGCACCAGGCCCCCGCCCCCGCCGGTCGTCCGGTCACCGGCGCCGCCGCAGCACCCGCCCGACCACCACCGCCGACGCCAGCACCACCGCGGCGGCGGGCGCGGCCCAGCGCAGCGGCACCGCGCTGCCGCCGGGCTCCGGCGCGGGCACCGGCGCGTAACGGCCGCGCGGCGGGGCGTGGTCGACCTCCTCCGCGCTGCGACCGATCATCGTCCGGCGGGCGTGCGCGGCCTCCGCGGGCGCGGCCGCGGTCAGGTCCTCCGGGTCGTCGGGGGCGCCGGGGCCGTCCGCGGTGTCGAGGTCGTCGGAGTCGTCGAACGCGGGGGCGCTCTCGTCGGGGGCCGCCACCGCCTCGGGCTCGGCCGGGTCCTCGGGGTCGGCGACCACGCTGACGTCGTCCTCGGCGTCGCTGAGCGGGTCGAGCGACGGCGGCGGCACCTCGGTGTCGAAGATGCTCTGCGACACCGCCCCGGAGTCCTCGGGCGGTGCGGCCGGCGGACGGTCCGTCAGGTCCGCCGCGAGGTTCTCCGCGAAGCGGTCCAGCAGCCGGCGCCCGGCGGTCCCCGCCAACTGGCCCTCGGCGGCGGCCAGTCGGCCGCCGAGGGTGACCGCGCCGGTGCACACCAGCGTCGTCCCGGGGCCGGGCTCGGTGGCCGGGGCCAGCCGCACGGACAGCGTCACCGCCACCGCACCGTCGCCCCGGGTCTCGGTGCCGGACATCTCGACGGTCACCGGGGCGACCGGGCCGTCGGCGCCGGGGGAGGCGTCGGCCGGGCCGCCGTCGACGGTCAGGGTGCCGCGGTAGGTGATGGTGGAGCCGCCGACCCGCAGCCGCAGCCGGCCCTGGGGGCGGTGCGCGGCGGCGTCGGCGTCGAGTTGGACTCCTGGGACGCAGCGCGCCACGCGCTCCGGTTCGGTGAGCGCCCGTCGCACGGTCCGGACGGGAAACGGAACGTACACCTCATGCTCCATGGCATGGGAGCCTAATTCCTCTGCCCGTGCCAGGGGCACCCCTCGGTGCGGTGTCCGTGCCGCTCATTGCCCGTACCGCGGGTGCATCAGCGTCGAGGGCGGCAGCCCGGGGATGCGCTCCTGGGCCTCGCCCCGCCAGCCGGCCCGCAGGTCGCGCAGCGGAGCGGCGGTGGACGGGGCGTCCGGCGCCGCGACGAGCCGGGGCGGCCGCCGCGCGGCCAGCACGAAGCCCCAGTACCGCGTCGCGGACGGCGGACCGCCCCGCGCACCGGGCCCGGCCGGCGGGGGGAGCGGGACGACCGAGCGGTCCGGGTCGCCCGAGAAGTCGGGCCGCCGGCCGGCGGCGCGGTACGGCATCGTGACGAGACCCACCGAGCGCAGCGTCGCCTCCACCGTCCAGTACACCCGGGCCCGGGCGAGCGGCGGCCCGGCGTGCACCGCCAGCCGCCCGCCGGGGGCGAGCGTCCGCAGGGCGAGGCCGTAGAACTCCTGGGAGTAGAGCTTGGTGCTGGCGGTGATGCCGGGGTCGGGGAGGTCGGAGACCACCACGTCGTACTGCCCGGCCCGGCCGCGGCGCGAACGGGCCTGCTGCCGCAGCCAGTTGAAGGAGTCGGCGGTGACCACCCGGACCCGGGGGTCGTCGAGCGCGTGCCGGTTCAGGGCGGACAACCCCGGGTCGGTGCGCGCCAGTCGGACCACCTCCGGGTCGATCTCCACGACCGTCACCGAGCGGACCGCGCGGTAGCGCAGCAGCTCGCGCGCGGCCAGTCCGTCGCCGCCGCCGAGGACCAGGGCCCGGGCGTGCCGGCCGCCGGCCATCGCCGGGCCCACCAGCGCCTGGTGGTAGGCCCGTTCGCTGTCGGAGCTGACCTTCAGCCGGCCGTCGAGATAGAGCTCCAGCGGTCTGCCGGAACCTTTCCTCCCGCGCCCCGCGTCGTCGTCCTGCGGGACGTCCGTGCCGCCGGTCAGCACCACCTCCTGCACGCCGGTCTGCTCCGCCACCCGGGCCGCCGTCCCGTACACCGCCCGGCGCGCGGCCTGCTCGAACGGGCCGGCCAGCGCCATCCCCGCGCCGAGCAGCGCGAGCGCCAACGCGTTGGCGGCGAGCAGCACCCAGCGCGCGCGGGGGGTCAGGTCGCGGCCGAAGAGCCACAGCACCAGCACCGCGCCGGCGAGCTGGTTGACCGCGCCGGTGACCAGTGTGCCCGTCAACTGCCCCAGGCAGGGCAGCAGGAGGAAGGGGAAGGCCAGCCCGCCGACCAGCGCGCCGACGTAGTCCGCGGCGAACAGGTCGGCTACCGCGCCGCCGGCGTCCTGCCGGCGCACCCGCTGGATCAGCGTCATCAGCAGTGGTATCTCGGCGCCGATCAGCACCCCGATGCCGAGCGAGAAGCCGACCAGCGCGGTGCGGGACTGGCCCAGCCAGGCGAAGCAGGCGTAGAGCGCCATCGCGGAGCTGCCGCCGACCAGCGCCAGCACCGTCTCGACCGCGCCGAAACCGACCGCGGCCCGGCAGCGCAACCGTTTGGCCAGCAGCGCCCCGACGCCCATCGCGAACACCATGAAGGACAGCACGACCGATGCCTGGGTGACCGAGTCGCCGGTCAAGTAGCTTGCCATGGCGACCAGTTCGAGCTCGTAGACCAGACCGCAGGCCGCGCAGACGAAGACCACGGTGAGCACCAGCAGCCGACCGAGCCCACACGGCACCGGCAGGCGGGCCGGCGTCAGGACCTCCGGTGGCCTGAGCGCTCCGACGACGAGGGGCTCTGGCGGGTCGATCATGACATGAACGCTACGTGACGAGAACGCGGCACTACGTCACCCACAGGAGTGCACTCTAGGTGCTGCACACACCAGTTGAAGCATCCACGGAAGCGGCACACCGCATCCCTCGGTCGACGCCGCGGGGATCCGCCAGAGGCGTCCTAGGCCGCGACCACCGCCCGCACCCCGACCCGCGTCCGGGTGGCCACCAGCCGCCCCTCCTGCGGGTAGGCGTGCCAGGTGCGCCAGCGCACCTGGCCCTGCTGGCGCCGCGCCAGCATGGCGGTGAAGGCGTGCGGGGAGCCGGGGAACGTGCCGGCGAGGCCGTTGGGGTGCTCGGCGACCAGCGCGAGCAACTCCTGTGCCCGGCCGGCGAACGAGCCGCGCGAGAGCGTCTCGACGTGCGCCGCGAACTCGTACTCCCAGTCACCCAACCGCTTGGCCACGCCCAGCGGCAGCGGCGTGCTGCTGCCCGGCATGCAGGCGACGGTCTCGGAACACGTGCCGCGCTCCTCTTCGAGCAGCACCTGATGAGAGGCCCCGAGCAGCCTCAACTGCACCTGCGCCTCGTCGAGTTGGAGATCCAGTACGGCCAGCGCCGGCAGGGGTTCCCTGCCCAACGCCCAGGCCAGGTCGGATGCTCGGGTATCGGTGTAGGCCGTCTTCAGGGTCGTGAGCATGGGGCGGCTCCGCAAGCACGCAGTGGTTGGTGGGTCGGCCCATCCGAGAAGCGGATCAGGGAGCAGTGACTGCCTGCCGGCTCGTGCCCACACGAGGTCCGAGAACTGGGGGATTCCCAAGGGAGAGGGAATCACGGATCGGGTGATGCTCACAGCGTTTTTACCCATCTTCGCCCTGGTTTCCATCCCCTAGAGGGCCCCGCAGCTCACCTGTTCAACACCCCATCACACAAGGGACGTTGGGCCATTTCACGCCACTCGCCGGGCGCATATGCGAGGCCGCATGAGCTGGCCGCATGTGTGTCGACGAGGGGGCCGGAGAAGCCCCATATAGACGGTTCTGGACGCCCCGGAAAAGGGCGGTGCCCATGACCGCGGACGGACGCGTTCCGCAGTCATGGGCACATACGTACGAGCGCCTCTCGGAGGCTTCAGCGGCCCCCGGCGCCCCTGTCAGGAGCCGCCACCACAGCCACCCCCGCCACCGCAGGAGGAGCCCCCGCCACAGGAGTGCCCGCCGTGGTGGCCGCCGCCCCCACCGCACGAGGAGTGGTGAGAGTGGTGCCCGCCACCGCCCCCGTCGGATCCCCCGTCGCTCCCGGCCACCCACCAACTGCCGCCGCCACCAGCGCTGCTGGCGCTGCCGGCCCCCGCGTACCTGCCGTCACGGCCCCGCTTACGGGAGCCGCCCCGCGCGGCCAGGCCCACCGCCACCAGCACGAGGACCACCAGCACCGCGAACACCACGAATCCCAGCATCACTGCCTCACACCCCTTCCGTTCCCCCGAAGCGTGGGGCACCTCCCGCGCCTTCAGGCGAGGGGAGGGCATCGCTCCGTCGGCGCCGGTACGCCGCTGCCGCAACCGTCCCGCGCCACCGGCCGCCCGGTCGGGCCGCCGTCGTCTTCCATGGTCAGGTGGCTTGTGCCCGGCGCGCGGCGACTCAAAAGCGCAGTTGAGGAACTCCAGAGGTTGGGCGGAGGATGGCGCCCATGGACCGACCGCTGCTCAACCGCCGCCTCGCCGCCTTCGGCACCACGATCTTCGCCGAGATGTCGGCGCTCGCCCAACGCACCGGCTCCATCAACCTCGGCCAGGGCTTCCCCGACGCCGACGGCCCGGAGGAGGTCCGGGAGGCAGCGGTGCGCGCCCTCCGCGACGGTCGCGGCAACCAGTACCCGCCGGGCCCCGGCGTCCCCGAACTCCGCGCCGCCGTCGCCGCCCACCAACAGCGCTTCTACGGACACCGCGGCCTGTCCTACGACCCCGACACCGAGGTCCTGGTCACCGCCGGCGCCACCGAGGCCATCGCCGCCGCGCTGCTCGCCCTGGTCGAGCCGGGCGACGAGGTCATCGCCCTGGAGCCCTACTACGACTCCTACGCCGCCTGCATCGCGATGGCCGGCGGCCACCGCGTCCCGGTGACCCTGCGCCCCTCCGCGGAGACCGGCCGGTACCACCTCGACCTCGACGAGCTCCGCGACGCCCTCACCGACGACACCCGCCTGCTCCTCCTCAACACCCCCCACAACCCCACCGGCACCGTCCTGAGCTCCGAAGAGCTCGCCGTCATCGCCGAACTCGCCGTCGAGCGCGACCTGTTGGTCATCACCGACGAGGTCTACGAACACCTGGTCTTCGAGGGCGAGCACCTGCCGCTCGCCTCGTTCCCCGGCATGCGCGAGCGCACCGTCACCATCGGCTCGGCCGGCAAGACCTTCTCGTTCACCGGCTGGAAGGTCGGCTGGGTGACCGCCGCCCCCGCGCTGATCACCGCGGTCCGCTCCGCCAAGCAGTTCCTCACCTACGTCTCGGCCGGCCCCTTCCAGTACGCCGTGGCCGAGGCGCTGGCCCTGCCCGACTCCTACTTCACCGGGCTCCGCGACGATCTGCGCGCCAAGCGCGACATCCTCGCCACCGGCCTGGCCGACGCCGGCTTCCGGGTCTTCCGACCGGCCGGCACGTACTTCATCACCACCGACATCCGCCCGCTCGGCGAGAGCGACGGCTTCGCCTTCTGCCGCTCGCTGCCCGAGCGCGCCGGCGTCGTCGCCATCCCCAACGCCGTCTTCTACGACCACCAGGACCAGGGCGCGCCCTTCGTCCGCTTCGCGTTCTGCAAGAGCGTCGAGGTGCTCCGGGAGGCGGCCGACCGCCTGAAGCGGCTGTAGCCGGGCGCCACCCGATCCGACCACCCCGCTCGCACGCCCCGGCACGGGCACCGAGAGTCGGGGGTGCGACGACGGGTGAGCGGAGGTGGGCGGTGGTCGCCGAGACGTTGGGGGGCGGCGGGGAGCCGGCAGCGGCCGGACGGGAACGGGTGGCGGCCGCGGCGCGGCGGGCGCGGCCGGCGCTGCTGCTGTTCGCCGGGATCCGGGGCATCGGGGTGCTGTGCGTGGCGGGCTGGGCCCGGCACACCGGACGGCATCCGTGGACGCTGCTGGGCGCGTCCTGGGACTCCCAGTGGTACCTGAGCATCGCGCAGCACGGCTACGCTTCGCCGGCCGTGGCCCGGTCCTGGCCCCAACTGCCGGTGGCCGACCTGGCGTTCTTCCCAATGTACCCGTGGCTGGTGCGGGCCCTGCGGGCGGCGGCGCCGCTCGGTGCGGCCTCCGCGGGGCTGCTGGTCGCCTGGGCCGCGGCGCTGGCGGCGGCCTGGGGGATCTTCGCGGTGGGCGAGCGCCTGCACGGGCGGCGCACCGGCGTCCTGCTCGTCGCCCTGTGGGCGCTGCTGCCGCACGCCGTCGTCGAGTCGATGGCGTACACCGAGCCGCTGCTGACCGCGCTGTCCGCCTGGTCGCTGTACGCACTGCTGACCCGGCGCCCGGTGTGGGCCGGCGCGCTGGCCGCGCTGGCGGGGCTGGCCCGGCCCAGCGCGCTGGCGACCGTCGCCGCGGTGGAGCTGGCGGTGGTGGCCGTGGCCTGGCGGCAGCGCCGACCGGACGGCCGGGGCGGCGGGCGGGTGCCACCCGGGCGGCTGTGGGCGGCCGCGCTGCTCGCGCCGACCGGGTGGCTGGCGTACGTGCTGTGGGTGGGGTGGCACACCGGCCACGGACCGCTGGGCTACCTCGACGTGCAGGCGCTGTGGGGCTCGCGCTTCGACCTCGGCCGGGACACCCTGCGCGCGGTCCGGCGCCTGGTGCTCACCGGGGCGCCGCCGGCGTACTGCCTGGCGCTCGCCGTGGTCGCGGTGGCGCTGCTGCTGTACGCCCTGCTGGTGGCGGACCGGCCGCCGGCCGCGGTGCTCGGCTACGTCACCGTGCTGGTCGTCCTCGCCCTGGGCGGCACCCACTACTTCGCGTCGAAACCGCGCTTCCTGCTGCCGGCCTTCCCGCTGCTGCTGCCGGCGGCCCGGGCACTGGCCGGGGCCCACCGGCGCACCACCGCCCTGCTGTGCTCCGCGCTGGCCACGTTCTCCTTCGGGTACGGGACGTACCTGCTGACCGTCGCCGCGATACCGCTGTGAGGCGGCCGGGCGCGGGCCCGGGAACGACCGCGGGCCCCGGAGGCCGACGGAGTCGGTTCCGGGGCCCGGGCAGCCGGGACGCGAGGGGCTCTCAGCCCTCGTCGTCGCCCGGCTTCTCGTCGGAGTCGCCTTCGAGCTCGGCCTCCAGGCCGAGCTGCTCGACGATCCACTTGTCGAATTCGATCGAGGCACGCACCCAGCTCACCGTGCTCGACACGAAGTGTTCGAGCGAGACGCCGGTGCCGACCAGCATCGATGCCTCACCGATGAGACGGACGCTGCCGTCGTCGTGGGTGTGGGTGTACACCTTGGGCCAGAGCGTCCGACGGTTCCAGTCGTCGATCGCCTCCAGCAGCTTCAGCTTCTCGTCGATGTCGTGGGCGCGGTCGTAGAACGTGCGGACGGAGAAGATCTCCTGCTCCGCCTCACCGCGGAACATGAAGTACGTGCGGAACTGCTCCCACGGGGCGGCGAGGTCACCCTCCTCGTCGACGACGTACTTCAGCTCCATCTGGTCGAGCAACTGCTTGACCAGGTCCTGGTCGGGGACGACGGGCCCCTCAGGCCCCGACGGCTGCGGTTCGGGCTGGCCCCCGAAATTCGGAATCGAGGACGGGTCGATGCTCACCGTGGAATTCCCTTCGTATGGTCTCTGCCATCCTCCCCCATACGCTCCCGGTCCTGGCAACCCCGGGGCGGCGGACCGGCGCGTATGGGGGCGACGGCGCGGCCGCGGGGCGCCCGCCGCCGTCAGGCCGCGGGGCGCACCGCGGCCACCGACAGGCGCTCGCCGTCGGTGTCGACGTCCACCCGGACCGTGTCCCCGTCGAGCACGTCGCCGGCCAGGATGGCGCGCGCCAGCTGATCGCCGATGGCCGTCTGGACCAGGCGGCGCAGCGGGCGGGCTCCGTAGGAGAGGTCCGGGGCCGGAGCGTCGACGACCGGCTCCTGGCCGAGCCAGGCGAGCCAGGTCAGCGCGCGGTCGGTGACGTCCAGGGTGAGCCGGCGGTCGCCCAGGCGGCGCTGGAGGTGGTCCAGCTGGATCCGCGCGATCCGCTGGAGCTGGTCGGTGCCCAGCGGGTGGAAGACCACCAGGTCGTCGAGCCGGTTGAGGAACTCCGGACGGAAGGCGGCACGGACGGCCTCCAGTACCTTCTCCTTCTTCTGCTCCTCCTTGAGCAACGGATCCATCAGGAAGGTGGAGCCCAGGTTGGAGGTCAGGATCAAGAGGGTGTTGCGGAAGTCGACCGTGCGGCCCTGGCCGTCGGTGAGCCGAC
>NZ_JBIVXW010000034.1:0-108954 GCF_044769405.1 Streptomyces sp. NPDC090442 | reverse complement strand
TACACGGTGGCTTGGGTGTACTGCTTCTCCAGCGCCGTCGTCAGCGGAACGTCGAAAGACACCTTGTCGCCGTGGATCGCGGTGATCTTCCGCTCCGAGCGCAGGCTCCAGTTGGGCTTCCAAGCATTGGTCATGCCGATGGCATCGATCCATGCCTGGGTGGTGGGCCGCTCCACCACCACCTCGTCGCCGACGCTCAGCCCGGCCGTGCTGCCCAGCGTCAACGTCGTGGCGCCGACGGGCACGTAGGCGTCGGTGACCTGCTGTGCGGTGCCGGCGGGGGTGTAGCGGGACTTGTCGCCGATGGTCACCAGCGTCCGCGCCGACGGCTTGTCGGCCACCAGCACCGTGGAGTTGGTGGCCGCGCCGCGCAGCACGACACCGCTCGCGCCGATGTGCAACTGTCCGGCGACGTGGTAGCGGCCGGCCGAGAGCTGGACCGCGCCGCGGAGGCCGTCGCGGCCCTGCGGCAGGGCGGCGACCTTGTCGATCGCCGCCTGCACCGCTGCCGTCTCGTCACCGGTGCCCGGCGTCGGGACCGTCACCTTGACCGGCGCCTGCGGCAGCGGCACCCCGCCGCCCTCGTACCCGGCGAACGAGTAGTCGGGGATCCGGTTGCCCTGAGCGTCCTGGCCGTAGCTGAGGTGACCGTTCTTCATGCCCAGCCAGGCACCGCTCGTCGGGCCGGATGTGGCGCTCCGCGCCGGGGAAGCGGTGGCCGCCATCGCCCCGGACCATTCCAGGCCGACGCCGAGGGCTCCGGCCAGGGCGGCCGCGGCCACGCCCGCGTACACCGCACGTCGCCGGGATATGCGCACTTTGTCCCGTGCCACGGGACACCTCCTTGTTCTTGCGTTCCGACCGACGAGTGAGGCATCGGCCGCTCGCAGGCTTTCAGCCGGAGGCAGTTGAAAGGTTGCCGGCAGGTTGACGGGAGTGGGGGCGCAAGGCGGCGGCGTACGGCGCCGCACCGGCACGGTTTTGCCCGGGCAACCGAATCGGATACCTTTCGTCGATATTTTGTCCAGTGTGTGATTCCCGAAAGGCACGAGGTGGCGGAGGCAGACCACATCGCGTTCGCGGTGCTCGGCCCGGTACGTGCCTGGCGCGCGGAGACCCCGCTGGACGTCGGCCGTCCCCAACAACAGGCGGTACTCGCCGCGCTGCTCCTCAACCGGGGCCGCCCGGTCGAGCGGGACGCGCTGCTGCACGCGGTGTGGGGAGAGGAACTGCCGCCCTCCGCGCTGAACACCTTGCGCACGTACGTTTCCAGACTCCGACGCGGCCTGCGGCCGGCCACCGGGCCGGGCCCGCTGGTCTCCGCCGGCGGCGGATACGCCCTGGAGACGGCGGCCGGAACCCTCGACACCGACGCCTTCGAGGACGGGCTCGCCATGGCCGCGCGGGCCCGGGCGGCTGGCCAGTCGCACCGGGCCGAGGAACTCCTCGCCCGGACCGTGGCCCTGCCGTACGGCACGCCGCTGGCCGGACTTCCGGGCCCGTTCGCCGCGCACGAGCGGGACCGGCTGACCGAGTCGTCGCTCGGCGCCGAACAGCAGTTGGCGGAGGTGCGGCTGGAACTCGGCCGCCACACGGAGGTGATACCCGGCCTGACCGGCCTCGCCGCACGGCACCCGCTGCGGGAGCGCCTGCGCGAGCTGCTCATGCTCGCCCTGTACCGCGCCGGACGCCAGGGCGAGGCGCTCGGGGTCTTCCTCGACACCCAGCGGTACCTCGACGACGAACTCGGCGTGGCGCCCGGACCGGAACTCCAGTCGCTGTACGAGCGCATACTCCGCGCCGATCCGAACCTGGCAGCCCCGACGGCGGCACGCGCGTCCACCGTGGCGCCCGCCGCCCCGCCCGCCTACCTCGCCCCCCAGACCCTGCCACGTCCGCCGGCCGGCTTCGTGGCCCGCCCGGACGAGCAACAGCGGCTCGACGAGTTGTGCGGCGACGGGGCCGACGGCGGCCCCGGACAGACCGCGCTGCTCGTGGCCGCCGGGGCCGCCGGGAGCGGTAAGACCTCGCTGGTCGTGCAGTGGGCGCACACGGTGGCCGACCGCTTTCCCGACGGCCGGCTCTACGCCGACCTACGCGGCTTCGACGACCGGGGGCCCACGCAACCCGGGGAGATCCTGCATGCCTTCCTACGCGCCATGGGCGTACCGGACGACGAGATCCCGGCCGGCACCGCGGCGCGCGCCCGGCTGTTCCGCGACCGCACCCGCGGCCGTCGCCTGCTGGTCGTCCTCGACAACGCCCGGTGCGGCGAGGACGTGGCCCTCTGCTTCCCCGGAGACGGGCCCGCGCGCACCGTCGTGTGCAGCAGGCAGGCGCTCAACGACCTGATCGACCGGCACCAGGCCGCCTTCCTTCCGGTCGGCTCCTTCAGCGCCACCGCGGCGCATGAACTGGTCCGGCTGCGGCTGGGCGACCGGCGCGCGCTCCAGGACCCCCAGGCGGCGCGTCGCCTGGTCGAACTCTGCGACTTCCTGCCGCTGGCGCTGAGCATCGCCGTCGCCCGACTGGTCACCCACCCGCAGTGGACGGTGGCCGACCTGGTCGCCGAACTGGCGGACGGGCAGGCCCGGTTGGATGCCCTGGGACTGTCCGGCGGCCGGAGCGTCGAGCGCGAACTCACGCTCAGCCGGGGCCGCTTGTCCCCCGGCGCCGCCCGGTTGCTACCACTGCTCGCCCTCCACCCCGGCAGCGACATCGACTCCCCGGCCGCCGCCGCCCTCCTCGACGGCCCGCCGACCGAGGGCCGACGGGCCCTGGCGGACCTGGCCGCGCTCCACCTGCTCACGGAGTCCCGTCCGGGCCGCTACCAGGCCCATGATCTGGTCCGGCTCTACTGCCGCCGCCTGCTCGACGAGGAACTCTCGCCCTCCGACCGGGCGCACGCCATCGAGCGCCTGGTCGACCACTGCCTGGCCATGACCGCCGCGGCCTCGGCCGTGATCTTCGGTGACGACCACATCCCCTGCCCCCCGGTCGGCGGCGCCCCGCCCCGGGGTCTGCCCGGGTTCGCCAACCCCCAGGAGGCGCTGGGCTGGTGGGCGCCCCAGGCGTCGACGATCCGGGCACTCATCGACGTCTGCATCGCGTCGCGCGACTACGAACGCGCCTGGCGGCTGGCCACCAACGCCGCCGGCTACTACATCTGCACCGACATCAGCGCCTGGCTCGACTGCGCCACCGTCGCCCTGCGCGCGGCCGAACTGCTCGCAGAACCAGGCGCGTTGGCGCGGACGCACAGCGCCATGGGCACCGTCCTCGGCCAACTCGACCGGCCTCAGGAAGCCCTGAGGCACCTGGAACGCGCCCTTTCGCTCCACCCGCCGGGCGACCGCCACCGGACCATCACGGTCGGCATTCTCGGGGGCGTCCACCACGACCTCGGCCGCCCGGACCTCGGGGAACGGTGTTTCGCCGCAGCCCTCGACGCCGCCCGTTCCGCGGGCGACCCGTTCCTGGAGGCGTTCGCTCTGCACCGCATGTGCCTGGCCGGCATGAACGCCTTCGCCCCCGAGGAGACGCTCGGCCACGCGCGCCGCATTCAGAGGTTGGTCACCGACCGGCCTCTCTCCCAAATGGCCCTGGGGGCCATTGGTTTCGAGGCCCACGCGCTGGACCGGCTGGACCGTGCCGCGGAGGCTGAGGCCGCCTGGCTCCGACTCATCGAGTTGAGCGCCGAGGCCGGCGACGACTTCCTCCATGGGCACACCGAGGTCCAGTTCGCCGGGTTCCTCAACCGTCGGGGCCGCAAGGGAGAGGCCACGGTCCATCTCGACGTGGCAATCGCGCTGTACCGCAAGCGGACCGACGGCCGTACCGTGGCCGCCCTCACCCGACAACTCACCACCCTCGGCCCCTCCGGCCAGATCCGCACCCCCGAAATCCCGTGAGGGCGCAGGGCATGGACTGTCGGGCCAAGGGACCTCTCGGCGAACGCGCCCGCCGCCTCGAACGGACTTTCCCCGAAGGCCAGTTGTCAGGCGAGCCGGCGCTTCGCGAGTGCGCCTCGGATCTTCATGGAGTTCAGGAATCGACCGGGTTGTAGGTCTGCGGGCGGTGGACCGTACGGCCTGCGTTGGCGTCGTCGTAGAGGTCCTGGGCCTCCGTGCCGTACAGGGGTGAGTAGGTGACGCTGTCGTCGTCGGCGTCGTTCCCGCCACCGTTGTAACCGCCTACGTTCCCGATGACCTTGCCGGTTCTCGTGGAAGGGCTGTAGTCGCTGATCCACGGGCCGCCGGAGACGCCCGCGTAGAAGCCCCCGCAGCCCATCTGCATCTGTCGAAAGCCCGGCAGTCGACGGGTGGCGGCATCGCAACGCACCGCCTGGTGACCCCGGTTGACGGTGTCGGAGTAGGGGTAGCCGACCACTGTGACGTGGTTGTCGTAACCGGGTGTCCGGGCGAATGTCAGCGCACCGGCGGCGGCCTCGACGGTCTTGCCCTCGGCGTTCGTGGAGACCTGGACGAAGGCCAGGTCCAGGTCCGATGTCGCCTGTTTGGTGTTGGCCTGGTAGCGGGGGTCCATGAAGAGGCGGGTCACCGGGTAGATCCCGTAGGGCTGAGCGGTGGCGGAGGATCCGAAGCGGTAGTCGGGTACGAAGATGGCGTGCTTGGCCTGAGTGAGGCCGGAGGCACAGTGCCCGGCTGTCAGGACGAGGCTGTGACCGTTGCTGTGCACCACGCTGCCCGTACAGAACGTCGCCTTGCCGTCCACCGGGCTGCCGTCGAAGAAGAAGGTCCCGACCATGGGCATACCGTCGAAGTGCTCGGCCGCCCGAGGGAGCTCATCGTTGTGGGGAAGTTCCTTTGTGGCGGTCAGTAGTGACGTTCCCCTGCGAAGGGTGTCTGCCACATCGATCGGGACCGCTTCAGCCATCCTTTGGGCGGTCCAGTACGCCTTCTCCTCATGGTTGCGCGCCGGACCCGGCAATGGAAGGTGCCCCAACAGTCCCGTTGCCAGCGGATTTCCCTCACGAACGGTCGGCAGAATGGAAGCGCCCGCATCTTGCCCGGCGGATGCCGGAGCCACTGTCCCCAATCCGACGCGAAGAGCGTCTGCACACAACGCGAATCCCACCACCCCCAGGAACCATTTCCTACGCCGTGACACCGAATCCCCTTCATTGAAAGCACGTGCCACAAAGGGCCTTTGGTTGAATGCAGCCGGATGACCGACGACATGTTGCCCGAGTCCGACGCCCCATGAGGCATGGAGCGCCAGTCGGGCCCGACGGCGACGGCCATCGCCATTCCAGTCGAACCAGCAGTAACGAGCGTCTTGACAGCCGCCGAGAGCTATCTTCGACACTAGCCGTCCTGGACGGCCTCTTGGGCACCGAAACGCCAACGGCCCCCTTCAAGTGCCGTGCAGCGGTTGGCCTCAAGATGCTTCCTCGCACGGCGCAGCGCTACCGAAACACCGTGCGAGGAGTGCTTCACCCGCCAACAGGACGGTCTTGCGGGCCACTTGCGGAGATGTCGTCAGGGCGTAGATGCCAGGACACGTTGCGCACCCCGGGCTCGCGGGTCAATTGCACGACCAGCCGTTCCAGTGCTGCGGTAGCGGTGCTGTCCGGAGCGATAGCGACCCGTTCGATCACGGTGACGCCGCCGCCCGACCGGGTGACGTGGCGCCCGTCCAAGCGCGCGTCAACTCCTGTGAACATACGAACGCACAGGCCATGAATCCTGCCCTCCGCCTGCCGGTCACACATGACACGGAGCGTGCAATGCACCGTCATAGGGCGCCCAGAATCCTTGGGACGCACTGAACGCAGACCAGACAGAAGCACCATGAGGACACCTCTTGAAGATTTCAGACACCTACTGCGCGGAAGGTGTCCCGGTTGACGGCGCAAGAAGCACCGCGGCACGAGACGGGAGAATACTTGCTGTTTGGATGCGAGGCACACCGAACCCGAGACCGCGGACACCGAAAGCGAGTTGACCGGAGAGACCCAACTCGCCCCCAGTCGACAGAATTTGCGCTGCAAGGTCAACCCGTAGAACGTGAAGGCTACTTGAAGCCGTCCGCCACCCGGGCCCTACTCTCTGAAACCAGACATACGGAGTCAGTGGTCTTTGTTCGTTCAGACGCCTCACGGTGGAGAGTAGCGGCACACCTGCGTAAGGATGCAAGTGTTGACGCATCCTTGACATCGCATCCGCCTCTCCCCGCCGGAGCCTTGAAATCCTCGCCGGCGAAGGGGCCGACACCGGTAACCCTCTTGGGTATTGTTTGCCGACGTGTTGCGCATGCATGGGAAAATTCACAGCATGGAAATCGCACAAAGGCGCTAACCGGCCATTCCTTGGGGGCTTTGGCCGCGTGGAGCCCTGGTTGATCGCGTGACGTATGGAGCGCGAGACGGCCTTCACTTCCGCAGTCGGGATGGGGCCGGCCGCGCACGCCGCCCCTGGCCGGCGTTACACCTTGGCTGCCGCCTGGGGTTCCGCCCCGGTCCGGAACGTCCTGCGGTACGCCTGCGGCGACACCCCGATCGTCGACTGCAGGTGCTGCCGCAGCGACGTGCCCGTGGCGAAGCCGACCTCCGCCGCGATGCGGTCGACCGACAGGTCGGTGGATTCGAGCAGGTGCCTGGCCCGGTGCACCCGCTGCTGGATCAGCCACCGGCCGGGACTCGTACCGGTCTCCTCCTGGAAGCGCCGCGCGAAGGTGCGCGGGCTCATCCGGGCGTGCGTCGCCAGCTCCCGCAGGGCGAGCGGCCGGTCGAGGTTCGCGAGGATCCAGGCACGGGTGGCGGCGGTGCTGCTGGCCTCCTCCTCCGGCATGGGTTGTTCGATGTACTGGGCCTGTCCGCCCTCGCGCCACGGCGGCACGACACAGTGCCTGGCGACGTGGTTGGCGACCGCGCTGCCGTGATCACGGCGCACCACGTGCAGGCACACGTCGACGCCGGACGCGGCGCCCGCCGACGTCAGTACGTCACCGTCGTCGATGAACAACACCTCAGGGTCCAGGGCGACTTGAGGGAACAGCTCCCGGAACAGGTCCGCCATGCCCCAGTGCGTGGTCGCGGTGCGCCCGTCGAGCAGGCCGACCGCGGCGAGCGCGAAGGCGCCGGTGCAGATGGAGACGATGCGGGTGCCCGGCCTGATCCGGGCGAGGGCGTCGCGCACGGGGCCCGGCAGCTCACGGGTGAGGAGCCGGAGATCGTACGGCGGGATGACGACCGTGTCCGCGGTTTCCAATACCTGCGGTCCGTGCTCGACGGTGATCGTGAAGTCGGCGTTGGTCGCCACCGTGCGATCGTCACTCACCGTGCACGTGACGACCTCGTACGCGTCACCGGGGACCAGCGGGAAGATCCGGTTGGGGATGCCCAGCTCGAAGGCGTAGACGCCGTCGAGGGCGAGGACGACGACGCGGTGCGGGCGGCGCTCAGCAGTCATGGCACGATTCTATCGACAAATGACAATCTTGCCATTGCCCAGGTCGGGGGCGCCCCGGCAGGCTGGATGCATGACTGAGAACACCACCTCTACCCCCGCCCCGACGATGAAGGCCGTCAGCCAGCGCACGCTCGGCGACACCGACGTCCTTGAGCTCGTCGAGACCGCGCGCCCCGAGCCGGGCGTCGGCCAGATCCTCGTCGCCGTCCATGCGGCGGGGGTCAACCCCACCGACTGGAAGCACCGCAAGCACGGCAATTTCCTGGGCGAGCCCCCGTTCACGCTGGGCTGGGACGTGTCGGGCACCGTCGAGGCCGTCGGGCTCGGCGTGTCCCTCTTCCAACCCGGCGACGAGGTGTTCGGCATGCTGCCGTACCCGCACGGCGTCGGCTCGCACGCCGAGTACGTCACCGGGCCCGCCCGCGCCTTCGTGCCCAAGCCCGCCGCGTTGAGCCACGTCGAGGCCGGCGCGCTGCCGCTGGCCGCCCTCACCGCCTGGCAGGCACTGGTCGACAACGCGCAACTGGAGCCGGGGCAGCGGGTGTTGGTGCACGCGGCCGCCGGCGGCGTGGGACACCTCGCGGTGCAGATCGCCAAGGCGCGGGGAGCCTATGTGATCGGCACGGCCAGCGCCGCCAAGCACGACTTTGTTCGGGGCCTGGGCGCGGACGAGATGATCGACTACCGCACCGTCGACTTCACCGAGGCCGTCACCGACGTCGATGTGGTGCTCGACACGCTGGGTGACGAGACCTCCCTGCGCTCCCTGAAGGTGCTGCGGCCCGGCGGCATGCTGGTGTCGATCCTTCCCGGGGACGCGACCGAAGTGGTCGAGCGTGCACGGGAGTTGGGCGTGCGGAGCAGGTTCATGATCGTGGAGCACGACCAGACGGGCATGGCGGCGATCGCGGCGCTGGTCGAGTCCGGCCAGTTGCACGCGCACGTGTCCGGCACGTACCCGCTCGACGAGGCCGCGAAGGCCCACGCGGAGGGCGAAACGGGCCGCGTCACGGGCAAGCTGGTGCTCACGGCCCGCTCGTGACCGAAAATCACCGTCCGCACGACGCCGCCCGTTTGGGACCGCAACGGGCGGCACATCACCTCAGATCACCTCACCCAGGTCATCCGGCTCCGGTGATCTGACTCAGGACGTCCGACTCACGTCGGAGTCGGACTCACGTCATCTGGTCGATCAGCACGTTCAGGAAGTCGCCGGTCTCCTCCGGGGTGTTGGCCTCCGTGCACAGGCGATCCATCACGGCCGTGTACTGGTCGATCGACTCCTGCTTGTCCAGATACAGGGCGCTGGTGAGCTGCTCCAGATAGACCTTGTCGGGCAACTCCGGCTCGGAGAAGCGCAGGATGCTGAAGGGTGCACCGGCAGCCGCGTTCGCCCCGACGCTGAACGGGGCGATCTGCAGCGTCACGTTGGGCATCTGCGCCGCCTTGAGGAGGTACTGCAACTGGGCGACCATCACCTCGGTGCCACCGAAGGGGCGGCGCAGCACGGCCTCGTCGACCACCGCCCACAGTCGCGGGGCCTCGGGCCGGGCGAGCAGCTTCTGGCGCTCCATCCGCAGGGCGACCATGCGGTCGACCTTCTCCTGCGGTGCGTTGGGGTAGCCGATGCGCGTGACGGCCTGGGCGTAGTCCTCGGTCTGGAGGAGTCCCGGCAGGAACTGCACCTGGTAGGTGCGGATCAGCGCGGCGGCTTCCTCCAGGCCGAGGTGGAGCTCGAACCAGTCCTCCAGGACGTCGCTGTACTCGTGCCACCAGCCGGGCGAGTTGGCCTGGTCGGCGAGCTCGAAGAACTCGGCGCGGCGATCGGGGTCCAGCACCTTGTAGAGCGTGAGCAGATCGACCAGATCCGGTCTCTTGAAACCGACCTGGCCCCGTTCGAGACGGGTGATCTTGGCGTGCGAACCACGGATGGCCCGGCCCGCGTCCTCACGCGAGATCCCGGCCGCGGTACGCAGCCGCCGGAGTTGGGCGCCCAGCACGATACGCGCCGCAGTGGGCCCCACTTGGGGCTCCTGCAGGTAGCGCGCTATCGACAGCTCGCCTTCCGGCCGCATCGTGGCGGTCATCCCAACTCCCGTAAGCGACAGTGTTGATACGCCAAGTGTCGCACTTACCGGCCGTCAGGTACAGAATCACGCCATCCTTCCGCCGAGGAGGCTGAGCATGCGCCGCCGAGCCCGCTGGGGCGGTCATGCAGGGCGGGCCCACCGGGATGGGCCCGCCACCAGGTTGGCGCCTCAGGCCACCATCGCGTCGAAGTCGCCGTCCTTCGCGCCGCCGACGAACGCGACCATCTCAGCCCGCGTGTAGATGAGCGCCGGCCCGTGCGGGTCACGGGAGTTGCGGACGGCGAAGCCGCCGTCGGCCAGCTCGGCGACCTCCACGCAGTCGCCGCCGGGGGCGCTGCGCTTGCTCTTCCTCCACACCGCGCCCTCGATCAGGTCCGCGGACACACCGTTGTCGAACTGCTGCATCCCGCTGCTCCCTCGCTCTCCGTACAGGCTTCTCAATCCAGCATCACGAACTGCCGCACGTGCGGCTGCACTTACCGATGCAATTACGTTCGTCTCGAATGTAATTGCAGATGCACTTGCAGCGCCAGCGCTGGCCAGGGATAGTGGTTCAGGATCACCGTTCGTGACGAAGGTCTGAGAGGCGCCACGGAGTTCGTGATGACCATCCGCTCGGCAGGTTCGACTGCCGCCCCGTTCCCCACCCTGCCCCTCGGCCACTGGCTCGCGCAGGCACCGCGCATCCTGCCGTTCACCGACGACCGCACCGCCCACCCCGACGGGCTCGCCGCCCGCGCCCTCACGGCGGACGGCCAAGCGGCCGCGGAGGCACGCCGGTTCACCCACACCACGCTCAGCGGCTGGAACCTCAAGCCCGTGGTCGACAACGCCGTCCTGGTCGTCACGGAGCTGCTCACCAACGCCCTGCGCTACGGGCTCACCAAGCCCACGGGACAACCCCGCGACGCCGCCCCGCATCCGCTCTGGCTGGGCCTGTTGCGCTGTCGGGACCTCGTCCTGTGCACGGTCTGCGACCACAGCCCGGACGTTCCGGTCCTGCGGGAGCCCGACCACTTGGCCCAGAGCGGGCGCGGGCTGCACATCATCGACTGCCTGAGTTCCTCGTGGGGATGGACCACCCCGACCGCCGACGGCAAGGCGGTCTGGGCGGCACTACCGGCCGCCGACTGACCGACCTCGTCCGGCGCACCCCAACGCGCAGGACGGCGCTGACAAGGGCCCCACCCGCAGCGCCAGCGCGGGTGGGGCCCTTCGCTCTGCGGCTCAGCCCTTGCGGCCGACCCCCGCATACAGCGGCACGTCCACATCGGACCAGGTGATCGCGCCCAGCTCCACCGGGTCCGGACGCCAACGGTGGACCACCGTCAGGCCGGGATCGACCAGTTCGAGGCCGTCGAAGAAGCGCAGCACCTCGCCCTTGCTCCGCGCGTTGACGTGGGAGCCCTTGGACTCGAAGTTCTCCGAGACCTCCTGGAGCGCCTCCGGCTCGAAGTCGGCGGTGACATAGGTCAGCGCCAGATAGCTGCCCGGCGCGAACGCGTCCATCAACTCCCCGACGACGGCGTACGGATCGCACTCCGGCGGGAGCCAGTGCAACACCGCGATCAGGGTGAGGGCCACCGGTTGACCCAGGTCCAGCGTCTGTTGCAGCTTCTCGTTGCGCAGGATCTGCCCGGGGCGGGTGAGATCGGCCTGGATGTAGGCGGTGCGGCCCTGCGGGTGACTGGTGTGCAGCGCCCGCGAATGCGCCAGCACGATCGGGTCGTTGTCGGCGTAGACGACGCGGGACTCGGGTGCCCCGACCTGAACGATCTCGTGGAGGTTGGGCGGGGTCGGGATGCCGGTGCCGATGTCCAGGAACTGCTGGATGCCGGCCTCGGCGGACAGGTGGCGGACCGCGCGGTGCATGAAGCCACGGTTCTGGCGGGCGATGGTGGCCGCGAACGGCAGCGCCGCGAGCGTCCGCTCGGCCGCCTCCCGGTCCGCCGGGTAGTTGGTCTTGCCGCCGAGCAACACGTCGTAGACCCGGGCGGCATGCGGCCGATCCGTATGCAGCTCGACCGGCTCCTGCAGCCGCGCCCCCATCCAGTCCTCCGGCACCGCCATCTTTCGGCCACCTTCCGTCCACTACCGACCGGTCGTTCAACTTCCTTCGTCAGCTTAGTGCGTTGACCGGTCAGCACGTTGACCTACGACGGCGGACCACACGGAGGAGACGCCCGCGACGCGGCCGGCTGACGTGCGGAACGCGCGACCTCTGGCGGGCATCGCGAGCCGCGGCATGACACAGTGTCGGTAAGGGAGGGTTTGCGTACTGTGTCTGCTCACATAGCTCGGCGGGGCCGCTCCGCGCTGCTCGCCCTCCTCACCACGCTCGCCCTGCTCGTCCCCGGGCTCACGGAAATCGCCGCATCGACCGTCAACACGGCGGTGTCTGGCACGACGACCGTCGACACGGCGGCGCCCGGCGCGGCGACCGTCAACGGGACGCCGTCCGGCACGACGACCTGCGTGCGCCCCGCCGCCTCCGACGACGCCGCGGGACACCCCCGCGATCTTCCCCGCCTGACCCTCCCGACACCCCGTCACCTCCCCCTCCCCACACCGGTATCGGCCACCCTTCCGCCACCCCGCTCGACGGGCCCGCCACGCCCCACGTGGTTGTCCGTCCCGCCCACAACCACCACCCCCGACTCCCCCCACTACGCCGGCCGATGTCGCGACCGCGCCCCGCCCCCGCCTCCAGCCCCCTCACACCCCCATCCCACCGGGCCGCACCCGCGGCCCGCGCATGCCTGCTGGAGGCATCTTGACCCGCGCCACGAGGGTGCGGGCGCTACTCGCGCTCGCGATCCTTGCCCTCTCCACCTTCCTCGCGCTGACCCAACCCGTCCGACTCGGTCTCGACCTGCGCGGCGGAACCCAACTCGTCCTGGAGACCAGGGACTCCCCCACCGCAACCGCTGACCGCGACGCCACCGACCGCACCCTGGAAGTGCTCCGCCGACGCGTCGACGCCCTCGGCGTCAGCGAACCCAACCTCACCCGCGCCGGCGACCACCGCATCGTCGTGGAACTGCCCGGCGTCCACGACCCCGACGAGGCCGCCGAGATCCTCGGCCGTACCGCCCAACTCACCGTCCACCCGGTCCTGGGCACCGCCGCCAAGGGCACCAAGCCCGCCGACGGCGACCGCAACACCGTTCTCCCCGACGAATCAGGCACCCCACTACGGCTCGGCCCCGCCGCCCTGACCGGAGCCGAAGTGCAGCGCGCCGAGGCCGAGTTCGACGCGGAACGCGGCGGCGGCTGGTCCGTCGGCCTCGGACTGCGCGGCACCGGCGAACGGGCCTGGGCGCAGCTCACCGGCCAGGCAGCCTGCGCCGCGGCACACGACCCGGCACGCCGCGCAGCCATCGTCCTCGACAACAAGATCATCTCGTCACCGGCGGTCGAACCGTCCGTAGCCTGCGGCACCGGCATCACCGGCGGCCACACCCAGATCACCGGCGGCTTCGACCAACGCGCCGCCCAAGAACTGGCGCTGCTCATCAACGGCGGGGCACTACCGGTACCGGTGGACCTCGTCGAACAACGCGCCGTCGGCCCCACCCTGGGCGCCCAGGCAATCACCTCCAGCGCCACCGCGGCAGCCATCGGCATCGCCCTGACGGCCCTCTTCCTCACCGTCATCTACCGCCTGCTCGGCGCCCTCGCCACGCTCGCCCTCGCCTGCTACGCACTCATCTCCTACGCGGCCCTGCTGGCCCTGGGCGCGACCCTCACCCTCCCCGGCCTCGCCGGGTTCGTACTGGCCATCGGCATGGCCGTGGACGCCAACGTCCTGGTCTTCGAACGCGCCAGGGAGGAGTACGCGGCCGGCCGCGGCACCCGGCCCCGCACCCTCCGCAGCGCCCTGACAGCCGGCTTCCGCAACGCACTCAGCGCCATCGCCGACACCAACATCACCACCCTCCTCGCCGCGGGGCTGCTCTTCGCCTTCGCCTCCGGACCGGTACGCGGCTTCGGCGTCACCCTCTGCATCGGGGTAGCCGCCTCGATGGTCAGCGCGCTACTGATCACCCGGGTCCTCGCGGAATACGCGATCGCCCGCGGCCCGGTGCAACGGCGCCCGCGACTGACCGGCCTGGCCGGCCTCGGCCGCATCCGCACCTGGCTCACCCGCCGCAGCCCCAACCTCATGCGCCACCGGCGCCGTTGGCTGGCGCTGAGCGGCGCCGCCGTCCTGCTCGCCACGTCCGGCATCGCCGTCCGCGGCCTCGACTACGGCGTGGAGTTCACCGGCGGCCGCATGATCGAGTACACCACCTCCCGCCCGGTCGACGCCGAACGCGCCCGCACCGCCCTCGGCACCGCGGGCCTGGACCGCGCCCAGGTCACCACCTCCGGCGACCGCTCCCTGACCGTACGCACCGAACACCTCTCGGCCGACCAACTCACCACCACCGACCGCGTCGTGAACGAACTCGGCAACGGCGCGGAGAAGATCCGAGACGAACTCATCGGCCCGAGCCTGGGCGACGAACTGCGGAACGGCGCCCTGATCGCCCTCGGCCTGGCCCTGGCCGCACAGTTGGTATACCTAACGGTGCGCTTCCAAGGGGCCTTCGCCCTGTCCGCCGTCATCGCCATGGCACACGACGTGCTCGTGCTCGTCGGAGTCTTCGCCTGGCTCGACAAACCCATCGACGGCGTCTTCCTCGCCGCCCTGCTGACCGTGATCGGCTACTCCGTCAACGACACCGTCGTGGTCTTCGACCGCATCCGCGAACTGCGCACCACCGCCCGCGGCACCCCGTTCCCCGACCTCGCCAACCACGCGGTACTCCAGACCGTCCCACGCACCATCAACACCGGCATGGGCGCGGCCTTCATCCTCGCCGCACTCGCCGTCCTGGGCGGCGACACCCTCACCGACTTCGCCCTGGCCCTACTGATCGGCATCACCGTCGGCACCTACTCCTCGATCTTCACCGCCACCCCACTGGCCATCGCCCTCACCCAACGCAGCAACGGCAACGGCAACAACCCCGCACCACGACGGTCCCGCCGCCCTGCGCCCCGCCGCAGGGACCCACGGGACAACGGCGCTCGCGTCTAACGACCATGCCGCTGCCCGACCACTGAACAGACCACTGGACAACCGACGGGGTGGACCACTGAAGGAAGACCCCTAACACCCGCTACCGCACGCCCGCTTCCTCACCCCGACCGCCGCGACCGGTATCGCCATCACCGTCGCTACCGCTCGGCGGTGAGGAAGCGGGCGTGCACCACGGCGCGCCCCATCATGCCGGGGAGTTCCCGCCCAAACCCCGCGGCGACCTCCGGCACCGGCACGGCCCGCACCTCCCACCCGGCGGCGGCAAGCTGCCGATCGGGGTCCTCCTTGCCCTCGAAGTGCCACAACTCGGCAATATCAACCCCGAGTTGCCGTGTCACCACACGAAACTCCGGATCCTCCACAATTGGTCGAACACTCGACGCCAAATGCTCCGCAGCCAACTGACTGCCAGGCGCGGACAACGCGCTGATCCGCTCAAAGAACAACCGCTCCGCCTCCCCGGGCAAAAACGGCAACAACCCCTCCACCAACCACACGGCCGCCCGCCCCGGATCGAACCCAGCACCCCGCAACGCCGTCGGCCAGTCACCCCGCAGATCAACCGGAACGACGTGCCGACCACATCGAGGACGCGCCCCGAGCCGACCCAGCACCCCCTCCTTGAACTCCAACACCCGCACCTGATCGATCTCGAACAACTCCACGCCCGCCGGCCAGTCCAACCGAAACGCCCGCGCATCCAACCCCGCGGCCGGCACCACCACCTGCCTGATCCCCCCAGCCACCGCCCCCATCAAGAACCGATCGAGAAACCGCGACCGCACGCCCATATACGCCGCCAACGAGACCCACATCTCACGTGCGCTCTCGGACAGTTGCGCAAGCTCCCCGATCCGCCGCGGCACCGGCACCGGCGCCTCCTCCGCCGCGGCCGCAAACTCCCCGGCGTACGGATCGCTCACCAGCCGATCGTCCCGCTCACTCTCCAACGCCCGCCCAGCAGCCACGCCAAGCGCCGTCAACCCCACCCCGGAGACGATGTCCCACTGCTCAAACTCCACCACGCGGGACTCCTCCATAAATGCACACGAACCAGAAAAATCAGACTCGACTAAGCCCCTGTCACTCTGACCCGACCAACGGGGGCACGCAAGCACCTCCGGGTAGTGGTCGCACTAGATCAGCCAGGAGGCGTGCTCGACGAGTGCGTGCGGGACGTCGAGCACGGAAGAATACGGAACCAAACGTGCCCCTCGGATACTGCGTGTTGAGTGAGATCACCACGCCAACAACGAGGGGGCTCGCCTCATCACCCGCACCCGTCTGACCAACCTCTTCACTCCCCCGGGTCCAGGATGAACAAGGCTCCTTGCCCTACTTCGCACTGACGCCGTTTGCATGCCGACAGTGGGCGGCCACAGGTTCCTGCGGCCGCCCACTGAACGGGCCATTACCGAGCCATCGATTGAACGGCATTCACCCAATGCCACCACCCTTGCGTGTCGCGAAATTACGATAGATGGCACTTTCTTCCACCGATTCGAATGCGGTCTTGTCCCACCCGACCATCATCTGGCGATCAGCGCCGCAGAAATCGCCCGCGTTATGGACAAGCGCTGCCCTGTCACCGGCAATCACATAGCAGGCACCAAGGTTGACAAGGGTTAGGTGGTGCACCCGCCGGCGGGAGGCACCCCATGCGTTGACAGCATCTGGGCGCACGTCACGGTCAAACCGCTGGTTCCCCTACCGCGACCCGTAACATCCTGGCGCGCACATTTCGCGCATGTTGACCCATGGGG
The DNA here is from genome assembly GCF_044769405.1 of Streptomyces sp. NPDC090442. NCBI lineage: Bacteria > Bacillati > Actinomycetota > Actinomycetes > Kitasatosporales > Streptomycetaceae > Streptomyces > Streptomyces sp. NPDC090442. The sequence goes on along the minus strand of NZ_JBIVXW010000034.1, from coordinate 92,579 downwards.
CAATAATCCGTCAAGGTTAATCAAAGTGAACGCATGCAACGCGTCTCGCGTTCCGTTGCCGGCAGGACCTCAGCTCCCCGCCCCAAGGTACGAACACCCACGCATTCCAAGCAGCTTTCCCAACTCGTCACTGCCATGGACACACTGGGGTCTCCCCGGTCGTGGGAGCTGTTCCTGGCCAGCAGAGAGTGGCCACGCCTGGCGCAACTTCGCGGCTCTCGCAGTCGAGACAGTCTCCAGAACGCGTGGATGGATCACAGGGGGTCCGCAGATCCGCCCACGCGAGCGCCGCCGATGGTTTGTTGCGCCCACCGCAGCAGCAGAACATGCTGTGCCCCTGGGCCATACACCTCAACATGCGCTGGCAGGAGGGCTGTACTGACAGTGGCCCGCTGTTCCACGAAATCCAGGCGCGTGGTCACCGCAGCAGCAGACGCAGCGTCCGTTCTCGGCTTGAACCCCAGCGAGCCTTCAGCGCGCCACCACTCAAGACGCCCTGAGCAGCCGCGGTCCAGCAGGCCCTCGCCTGGCTCACCGCAGGCCAAGAACTCCACCGAAAGCGCACCCTGACCAGTTGCCTCAAACTTGCCGATCCCCAACTACGCCCCATCCCCTACCCCCGCAAGGTCTCCGAGGGCGACTCCCCGAATCGTTCGCGGTATGCGAGGGAGAAGCGGCCCGGGTGGAGGAAGCCCCAGTGGGTGGCGACGGTGGTGACTGTGGTGGTGCCTGGGTCGGCGGCCAGGAGTTCCTTGCGGATGCGGTCGAGGCGGACCTCACGGAGGTAGGCGAGCGGGGTCGTGTCGAGGTGGCGGCGGAAGCCTTCCTGGAGGGCGCGTACGCCGACGCCGACGCATTCCGCGATCTCCGCGACGGTGAGCGGTTCGGCGGCGTGGCCCTCGATGATTTCCATGGCGCGGCGGACCGTGGGGGGCGCGACGCGGGGCTGCTCGCCGAGCAGTGCCGGCGTGTAGTTGTTGGGCTGGGCCATCAACAACTGGGTCATGAGCAGGGATTCGAGCTGTTTGGTGACGATGGGCTGGTTCGTCATCGTCAGGCCCTCGGGCCCCTCCGCCTCTCGGCGCATGAGGTCGACGATGTTGAGCCAGGAACGAGCGCCCGGGGTGGTGAGGTTCATGCCCAGCGAGAAGAGGATCGGGCGGCGGACGGCGCGGCCGAGCAGGCTGCCCAGGTGCGATTCCAGGGACGCCCGGTTGAACCACACGATCAGTTGCGGATTGCCGGCGCCCCAGCGCATGTCCAACTTTCCGGTCGGAGAGGGGACGGAGGCGAGTTCGGGGGAGGAAACGATCTCCTCGCGGCCGCAGGTGATTTCGGCGTAACCGGCGAGGGGGATCTGGACCAGGAAGAAGCTCTCCAGGTCACCCGGCGTTATCCGGACTTCCGTTCCGTAGTCGAGGTAGTACAGACCCGTCTGGTCGAAGGGTGCGCCGTGCAGCCGGGCGTCGAGCGTCGCCGAGCGTTGCGTGATGCGCAGCTCGTGCGGACAGAAGGCCCGGCCGACCTCGGCCCGCGCTTCCCAAATGTCCGTTGTGTGGAACCGCTGGTGGTTTGCGAGGGGCGGCTCTTCAGCGGGCATCTGGAACCTCCACCGCCGAGATGCGCAATCGGGACAGCGATCCGCGCGATGCGGATAGCAAAGGTGATCTTTCCATACCAAGGTTGATCACCGACCGCCGCGGGCCCGAGAAGAAACCAGGGAAGCAACGATGCAGGGAGTGCCGGGCCGGGCTGCGCCCGTCACGGGCGGAGTCACGTCCAGCGGACAGCACGCCGTATGCGCGGCGCCTCGCGTGCCACCTGCCACCGGGCCGGCGGGAGTCGACGAGAGCGCGCCTCCACACCCCGCGGCACCCGTGCAACTGCTGCCCCAGTTCGCAGAGTCGGCCGGTCCCCTTTAGCCAGCCGGGTGCCCTAGGACCAATCCCCCGGTCCTAGGTGACCCAGCTCCCCGCGGCTGCCCGCCGGTCCCCCCTCCGGCGGGCAGCCGCTTTCCTCCCCCGACCGCCCCCCGTTCGTCGGCGCCACCTCGTCACGACGTCGCCGAACCGAACGCCGGAAGCAGCGCACGCCCCACACCGCACGACGCCTCTCCCAAGACCGCACACCCCGACCCTCCGGAGATCCCCTCATGCGCAAGATCACCATCGTCGGAGCCGGCCAGGCCGGCCTCCAGCTCGGTATCGGCCTGATCGACCACGGTTACGACGTCACCATCGTCTCCAACCGCACCGGCGACCAGATCCGCGAGGGCCGGGTCATGTCCAGCCAGGCCATGTTCGGCACCGCGCTGGCGCACGAGCGCAACCTCGGCCTCGACTTCTGGGGCGACGCCTGCCCGTCGATAGCCGGGCTCGGCGTGAACATCGCCAACGGCCAGGGCGGCCGGGCACTCTCCTTCGACGCCCGCCTTGACGCCACCGCCCACTCCATCGACCAGCGCGTCAAGATGCCGCTCTGGATGGGTGAGTTCGCGCGCCGCGGTGGCCGCCTGGAGATCCACGAGGCCGGCGTCGCGGACCTGGAGCGCTACGCCGCCGAGTCCGACCTGGTGATCGTCGCGGCCGGCAAGGGCGAGATCGCCGGGCTGTTCGAGCGGGACGCCGAACGCTCCCCGTACGACGCCCCGCAGCGCGCGCTGGCCCTGGCCTACGTCACCGGCATGGCGCCGCTGCCCGACCGCCCCGGCGTCAGCTTCAACGTCATCCCCGGCCTGGGCGAGTACTTCACCATGCCCAGCCTCACCACCAGCGGCCCCTGCGACATCATGTTCTTCGAGGGCGTCCCCGGCGGCCCGCTCGACTGCTTCGACGGGCTCGCCCCCGACGCACAGTTGGCGAAGTTCCAGGAGCTGCTGCGGGCATACGTCCCGTGGGAGGCCGAGCGCTGCACCGACGTCGCGCTCACCGACTGGAACGGCACCCTCACGGGCCGCTTCGCGCCGACCGTCCGCAAGCCCGTCGCCACGCTGCCCTCCGGCGCGCAGGTGCTCGGCCTCGCCGACGTCGTGGTCCTCAACGACCCGATCACCGGCCAGGGTTCCAACAACGCCTCGAAGTGCGCGGCCTCCTACCTGGCCACTCTCCTCGACCACGGCGAGCGCCCCTACGACGCCGCGTTCATGGAGCTGGCCTTCGGTCGCTTCTGGGACAACGCGCAGTCCGCCACGGCCTGGACCAACGCGATGCTCGGCGCCCCGCCGCAGCACGTCCTGGAGCTGTTCGCCGCGGCGACCGCCAACTCCCGCATCGCCGCCCGCTTCGTCAACGGCTTCGACGACCCGCGCGACTTCTTCCACTGGTTCATGGACCCGGCCGCCGCGAAGAGCTACCTGGCCGGAGTCACTGCCTGAGCGGCGATGATACGTACGTAGGTACCGAGAGCCGTAGCGAGAGACATAACGAGAGCGGGTCATGAGAAGGATCGCGGTGGTCGGGGCCGGGCAGGCGGGGTCCCAACTCGCCCTGGGGCTCCAGGCACACGGCTATGACGTCACCCTGGTCACCGACCGCGATCCCGACGCGATCCGTCGCGGCCCGGTCATGTCCAGTCAGTGCATGTTCGACACCGCGCTGCAGAGCGAGCGCGAACTCGGCCTGCACCACTGGGAGGACCAGGCCCCGGACATCTCCGGCATCGCGCTCTCCCTCATCGGCCCGCACGGGACTCCGGGCGTCTCCTGGCACGCAGCGCTGGAGGGCTCCGCCCACTCCGTCGACCAACGGGTCAAGTGTGCCGCCTGGATCGAGCAGTTCGCGGACGGCGGCCGCGGCGAGATCGTGCTGCACGAGGCGGGCGTCAACGACCTGGAGTGGTACGCCCGTACGCACGATCTCGTCGTGGTCTCCACGGGCAAGGGCGAGCTGAGCCGGCTCTTCCCGCGCAACCCCGAACTCTCGCCGTACGACCGGCCGCGCCGCGCGCTCGCCCTGACGTACGTCAGGGGAACCGCGCCGCGGGAGGGGGAATCCGCCGTCCACTACCGCCTGATCCCAGGCGTCGGCGAGTACTTCTCCTTTCCCGCCCTCACCACCACCGGCCCCTGCGACATCATGGTCTTCGAGGGCGTCCCCGGCGGCCCGATGGACTGCTGGGACGACATCCACACACCCCAAGAGCACCTCACCCGCTCCCTGGAAGTCCTCCACCGGTTCTTCCCCGACGAATACGAGCGGTACCGGGACGCCCAACTCACCGACGCCGGCGGTGTGTTGCGCGGTCGGGTCACTCCGACCGTCCGGCACCCCGTCGCCCGTCTGGCCTCCGGCCGGCACGTCCTCGGCATGGCCGACGCCGTCGTCCTCAACGACCCGATCACCGGCCAGGGCTCGAACAACGCGGCCCAGGCAGCGACCCACTACCTCGACAGCATCCTCCGCCACGGCGCCGCCGAGTTCACCCCGCAGTGGATGCAGCGCACCTTCGACAACTTCTGGCGCGGCTGGGCCCAGTGGGCCGTCGGCTGGACCAACTCCCTCCTGGCCGACCTGAGTCCGCACCACCGCGAACTGCTGACGGCCGCGGCCGAGATCCCCTCGGTCGCAAGCGCCCTCGCGACCGGATTCGACGACCCGCGCACCCTCTACCGCTGGTGGTTCGAGGAGGCCGAGGCACGCCGCTTCCTCGCCGAGAAGCGCGCCCGGCACGCCGCCCGCTTCGACGGCCGCGAACTGCGCCGCGCGCTGGGCCAGTACGCCACCGGCGTGACCGTGGTGACGGCCCGCGCCCCCGACGGCCGCAACGTCGGCATGACCGCCAACTCCTTCACCTCCGTCTCCTTGGACCCACCCCTCGTCCTGTGGTGCCCCGGCAAGAACAGCCCCAGCCTCCCGGACTTCACCGACGCCACGCACTTCGCCGTCCACGTACTGGCCGCCGACCAGCACCACCTCTCCCGCCAGTTCGCCACCCCGGCCGACGACAAGTTCCACGGCACCCCCACCACCCCCGGCATCGCCGGCACCCCCCTCCTGGACGGCGCGGTCGCCCGCTTCCAATGCCGCACCGTCCAACGCCTCGACGCCGGCGACCACATCATCTTCCTCGGCGAGGTCGAACAGTACGAGGCCGACGGCGGCACCCCACTGGTCTTCCACTCGGGCTACTACCACGTGGCAACCAAGCACCCTGACTTGTGAACGAGCGTGCAAGCAGTGTGTGCGGCTTCGGCGGAACGCCCCTCTCCCCCAAGGGCCCCTACATGATCCCCGGCGCCGCCTCCGCCAACCACGCCCCACCCCGGACCGGCCCACTGACCCACACCGGACGGAACAGGATCGCCCGCCGGGCAGTCGACTCACCTCATCACGCGAGCCCCCTGTGCATGCGCACAGTTCCCGCATAGTCACAGAGAACGTCGTCCAGGATTAGCGCATCGGGATACGCGAGCGGCTTCCCCACACTCCACGCCCCACCCTCACCACACATGCCCTCAAGTTCCCCAACGGCTTTCCGCAAGGCGCTCTCCACATCGATCGACGCGTTCACGACCTCGTGCGGGGACTCCAAGTCCTGTTGCAGCGCCAAGTCCCCCAACACGTCCAAGAGTCGATACGCCTCGCCCGAGATCTCCCGCACCTCGGCAGCACGCCCAGGCGCCCACCCCTGCTCAACCTGCGCCCACCACTCATGAAGGCACTGGCGAACCGCCTGAGCCCCACGGAGGAAGTTCCGAAACACATCCCCATGGAACTGCACGTCCTCGACGGTGAGCTGGCCTCGCAGCGTCCCGATCTGAACAGCGTTGTTGATGCTTCCGCCGCTTACCTCATTCGTTGCCACCTGGTGAGCCTACGGCGTCGTCTCAGGTGGTGATCTTGGCGAGACGGCGGGCGGAACGGGCTTGGTGATGGGCTGTCGCCCTGCGGACCGCAGCGATGGCCGGTCCGCAGCGCCCCTCGCCGCGATGCGATCCTGTGGGTTGTTGCCTGACGTCGATGGCGGGCGATCTCACTGCACCTGCAACGGCCGTAACAGGACACGCCGGTCTGTGGAGGGCGGCCTGCCCGCGGGAGAAGGGCCCGCAGGAAGGCCGCCTTGCGTCAGGGGTACAGAGGCGACCTGCTGGCCTCGGCCTCCGCGGCCTTCTGGAACCGCGCGACGTGGCCGGCATCCAATTCCGCGTGCCCGCCGGTGAAGCGGTTGCGCATGCGGCGGTCGTGGGTGACGACGACGACGACCGCGCCGTGGTAGCTGGCCACAGCTCCTTCCAGTTCCTCGACCAAGGCCGGGGAGAGGTGGTTGGTGGGCTCGTCCAGCAACAGCAGGTCGACAGGTTCGCTGACCAAACGGGCCAGTTCGATCCGGCGTCGCTGCCCGTAGGACAGCTCGCTCACTGTCAGACGCATGTCGGAGGGGCTGAACAGGCCGAGGGACAGGAGCTGGTCGGTGTGCTCCTCCAGGTCGCCTCCCCGGCCGCAGGCGAACGCTTGCGGGACTGTCAGACCGGGTGGCCACGGTGTTTCCTTCTGCCGCAAGTGCCCGACGCGGCCCCGCGTGCGTACCGTCCCCTCATCGGGCTGCAGTTCACCCGCCAGCACCCGCATCAACGTCGTCTTGCCAGCCCCGTTGGGCCCGGTGACCAACAGCCGCTCCCCGCCGCCGATTCGCAACGACGGCACGTGCAGCCGATCCCCGACACGGACGCCGGTGAGCTCCGCCGCGGCCCGCGACGTCGAAGACTCGGTGGTGGCGAGACGGGCGGCGAACACCAGCGGTTCCGGTGGCGGCGCGACAGGGTTGTCCGTCAGCCGTTCGACACGCTCCTTGGCGTTGCGGACGCGCCCCATCGCCCCGTGACCCCGGCCGCGGGAGCGGAACGCGCCGTGGCCGAACACGGCGAACGGCAGCTTGCGAGGTATCGCCTCCAGCCGGGCCACGTTCGTGGCGGCCAGCTTCCGGTTGCGGGCCAACTCCGCGCACCAGTCCGCGTATTCCTGTAGACGGCGCCGCCGCTCAGCGCCCTTGGCGGCAAGGTAGCCGTCGTAGCCGTCGCCGTGCCGCGTCACCTTGCCTTCGTTGACCTCCAGGATCGTGGTGGTGACCCGTGCCAGGAACACCCGGTCGTGGGTGACCGCGAGCACCGTGCCGCGATGTGCCCGCAGGTGTGCCTCCAACCACTCCACCGCCTGGTCGTCCAGATCATTGGTCGGCTCGTCCAGCAGCAACAGCTCCGGCTGGGACGCCAGGGTCGCGGCCAACGCCAGCCGCGACCGCTCACCGCCCGACAGCGTGCCCAGGGCCCGCTCCCGGGCCAGGCCAGGCAGGCCGAGCCCGTGCAGGGCGATGTCCACCCGGGCATCGGCTTCGTAACCGGAGCGCGTCTCGTACTGGGCGACCAGGTGGGCGTAGCTGTCCAGCGCGGTGGTGAGCTCCGCACCCGCCAAGCCCACGAGCCCGGTTTCGGCGTGACGCATCCGCGCTTCGAGATCACGCAGATCGGCAAGAGCCGCATCCACCGCGTCCTGGACACGGGCCTCGGGAGGCAGAGCCAACGACTGAGCGAGATAGCCCAGGCCGCCCGGCGCGATCACGGTCAACTCGCCGTTGTCGGGCTGGTCCTGCCTGGCGACCAGCCGCAGCAGGGTGGACTTCCCGGCCCCGTTGTCGCCGATGATGCCGGCCCTCTCGCCCGGCTTGACGCTGAAGGACACATCGTCCAGCACGACGTGGTCGTCGTAGCGGCGGGTGACGTTCTGAAGAGAGAGCTGTGAGGTAGGCATGGAGTCCCCCTGTTCTCGGCCGGGCCGATCGGCATGGGTGGTTGGGTGCGTCCGCGCGCGCCAGAGTCACTCCGCGGCACGCCGCGCAGGCTGCCTCGTCAAGGAAGCGGAAGCACGGATGAGAACGCGCGACGGCGGAGCGAGCTCAACGCGGTCGCACGGGGACTGTCACAGGGAACCCATGCGCGGCACAGTAGGCGGGGCGCCCATACGCCCGCAAACCCTTTCTTCGATGAGGCGGTAGAAGGGGTGAGGGAGTCGGACGGATACGCGCGACGCGTATGACATCGGCGCGGCCGGCATCACCACCGGTCCCTTCGCCAGTAGTTCTCGCCCATTACGCAGAGCTGTGGTGGGAGCGTGCCGGTACTCCCGACGGCAAGCTCCGGGACTTCGCGCGCGAAGGAGGCGACCCGGACGAAGACCGCATCGCTCAGTACCTCCGTGACGGCGAGGAACTGTTCTGGGCAAGGGGTACCGTCGGCAAGATGAAGCTCGGCGGCTTCGCCGAGTACGCCACTGTCGACGAGGACCTGGTCGCGAGGGTGTGGAAGGGCGGCGTGCCATCGGCCAATGACTTCCGCGGCACGCCGGGCTTCAGTGGGCGTCGAGGTGGTAAGGCGATGCGACGAGGTCAGGACCTTGTTGCGGTTCCCAGGGCGGGAAGGTAGCCCCTGCGCTGGCCTTGTGCGGTGGGGTGGTACGACACGTCGGCGGTGAGCAGTGACGGGGGATTGATCCAGGAGTCGGCGGAGCAGACCCCGTGTCCGGCAAACGCCGGCCGAACGTCGGCGAAGACGGCCCCCTTGTGCGCCCGCGCGCGGCCGGCGATGACGCGATCGAGGTGGTCGGCCGCCGCGTTGAGCGCTGACTGGCTCCTCCGCGTCACCATCCCGGCGGCGCAGGCCCGGTCGGCGTACAGGTGCGGATAGCCGAGCACGATCACACGGGCATGGGGCGCGGCCTTCGTGACGCGCTGCAGGAGTCCGTCGTACGCACTCGGCAGGGCGTGGTCCATGGTCCGATCGGCGCGGGCGACGCTCTCCAGGCAAGCCTTCTCACCGCGCGCCACGCAGGTCTTCATCACGTCGGCGAAGCCGATGTCGTTCCCGCCGACCGTGAGGCTCACCAGTGCCGTGCGAGGGCTGAGGCCGGAGAGCTGGGAGGTGACGACGTCGTGGATCTTCGCGCCCGAACAAGCGGCGAAGCCGAACGGTTCACCGTGGTGAGCCGCGGCCCACAACGCGGGGTAGGCGTTCGCGGCACGGCGGCAATTACCGCTGGACGCACCGGCACCAACGCCCGAGGCAAACGAATCACCCAGGGCTACGTATCCACCTTGGCGGGTTTCAACAGGCGGCTTACTGTCGGCATAGGCGGAGGCGGATGTGGCGGCCCCAGCCAGGAGAAGGGACAACGGACATGCGAGCACCGCTGCAATACGACGGCGCCATGTAGTTCGCCTCATGTCTCAGCCAACGACGAGGGCAACCGGAAGTCACGGCGCATGTCGATTATCAGAACCCGGACGGACCATCGGCGCTGACACGCGTCGAACAGACCGGGGGACGCCCTCGGCTCGCCTCGCGTGATCGATTCCACTCCCATACTCAGCGAACCAAGTACGGACCAACTGGCTCCCCTCAAGCAGTCGAATGCCGCACGGCCCGCCGCTGCGTCAGCGACGCTGCTCTAACTCGCCGAAGATTCACCACAGTTGGCGCCATATCTTGTGTGTGTGCGACAGCGCCGCTCAGTCAACCGTTCCAGGCGTACACCCGCACCGGGTCGAGATGTAGTTCGTGCGGCCCCATGCAGTCCGCGACGAGGGTGGCTATGAGGGTCCCGCACTTGCAGGCCATGTTGCGGCCTCCGGTGCCCAAAGGGCCGCAACAACCCCAATGGCGTCGGTCGGGGTTGGTCACGGTCAGGATCGGGAGATCTTCCGGGTGAACGATCGCAGAGTCCTTGGGGCCCGCCGAGACCACATTGCCCCAGGCCGCTGGCATCATCAGCGATCGGTCGCCCTCCGAACGCCGGCGTTCGTCCCCGACGGATTCGAAGGGAGCCCCCCAGGGCTCCGGATCAATCGCGTAATACCCCCGCGGTACCGTCGAGGGCGCAAGGAAGGTCTTCTTGTCGCGATCCTTGTCGTCCACCGAGACCTCCGGAACAGCGGGCAGCCGTCGTAGTTCCGGTGTGAGTTGCGCGGCGCACTTCGCGCAGTAGAAGACCGTCATGCCCGTATTTCTACCTGTTGCCGACGCATCGACACAGCCGGTTTTCCCGACGGCTCCCCGCTACCGCGAAGCGCACGGTCACCGAGGGGATGTCACCGTCAGGCCAGGTACATCGCATGCTCGGCGCGACGACCAAAAATGATTAATTCTGGCAACAAACTCTCCGCTTGGGGAGCGACACAGGAACTCCGGCACCGAGCCAACCCGCATAAAGCGGCGCATTGCGGCACCTGTGGACCAAAGGACACGCCCCCAACTCGGCCACCGAACCCGGGGTCATGACGCTTCTTCCGCTCGACCCATGCAGGGAGGCGTCAAAACGACTTACGACGTCTTCTATAGTTTCTGTATGGCTCAGAAAGTAGTAACCATCATCACGGACGACCTCACGGGCGAGGAAAGCTCGGAGGCCGCCACTCATCGCTTCGGCCTCGACGGCGTCGAATATGAAATTGACCTGGCACCCGACAGTTACGACCAGCTACTGGAAGCTCTTGCACCGTTCACGCGGACTGGACGACGGGTCGGCAAGTCCCGCAAGGGCCAGAAGCCCGTGGCTCGGCGCGATGACAGCGCGGCCGTGCGCGCTTGGGCGCGGGAGGCAGGTTACGAGGTCTCCGAGCGCGGCCGCGTGCCGGCGGACGTTCGCGAGGCATACGACAAGGCCCACTGACCCACCCGTCCCTCGGGGGGCCTTTCACCATGAAAGGCCCCCCGAGTCGACTTTCAGGGCAGCCCTCCCCCCTCCAGTCTTAGCAAGCCAGTTCCGCAGTCACTTCCGTGAGCTTGCCTGACTCGCTCCGTTCACTCCGTCTCAGCTCGACTCCGTCAGCGGGCGGGGCTGCGGACAACGCCCAGCCCCGACGGAGGTGCGGACTCGACTCTGCCTAACGCCGTGCCCATGCCCATGCCCATGTCATCCTCATGCGCTGTACCCCACCGCCCGGCCCCTGGCCAGCACCCGTCGCCGAGGTCGCACAGAGGGCGAAAACAAACGTGGGCCGAATATTCGCTGGCGTCGCTCGATAGCAGCCCCTTATTCTCAGCCGCAACGCGATGACGGAGACAAGTAACCCGGATCCCGCGAGCCGAGAGAGCCGCCAGATGCTGTGAAGGCGGCCTCGCGTCCCGGAGCGAATCCCCTCCTGAGTGCGAGGAGGAACGGTCACGGAGTGTGGCCCGATGCCTCGCCGGCCGGCCCCCGTCACAGGGTTGCGAACGAGGCCGCCACACCGCTGGCGGCGAAGGCGCGGTGGCACCGCGAGTTGCCCCTTCTCGCCCGCGCCCCCAAGGGATCACGCCCTCGTCGAGGGCCTGGTCGAATTGGAGAACCAGCTGATGCTGGACATCAACCTGATCCGCACTCAACCCGAGTACGTGCGTACGGCGTTGGCCAAACGCGCCGTCCCTCTCGACATCGACGCCTTTCTCCGCCTGGACCACGAGTTGCGTGAGGTGCGCGGGGAGGTGGAGCGGCTGCGCGGCGAACGGAACGCGGTCTCGGGGGAGATCGCCCGTAGGCAGCGCGCCGGTGAGGCCGTCGAGGACCTGCGCGCCCAAGCCAAGCTGCTCGTCGAGCAGTTGGGCGAAACCGAGCAGCGAATGCGAGAGCGGGCGGAGGCCCATCGGGCCTTCCTGGAACCGTTGCCCAACGTTCCCGACGACGACGTGCCGGCCGGCGGCAAGGAGAACAACGAAGTCGTGCATACCGTCGGTCGGCCACCCCGGTTCGCCTTCCCACCCAAGGACCACGTTGAGCTGGCCGGCGAGCTCGGGCTCGTCGATCACCGGCGCGGCGCCAAGCTCGCGGGCAGCGGGTACTGGGTCTACCGCGGCAACGGCGCGCTGCTGGAGTGGGCGCTGCTCAACTACTTCATCGAGGCGCACGTCCGCGACGGCTACGAGTTCGTGCTGCCGCCGCACGTGCTGACGTACGCAGCGGGGTACGCGGCCGGGCAGTTCCCGAAGTTCGCCGATGAGGTGTTCACCGTGGAGGGCGACGAACGCGGCCCGGGGAGGTTTCTGCTGCCGACCGCGGAGACCGCGTTGGCCAGCCTCCATCGCGACGAGACGTTGCCGGAGGCCGAACTGCCCAAGCGGTACTTCGCCTACACACCGAGCTACCGCAAGGAGGCCGGCGCCCACCGGGCTGCGGATCGTGGGACGTTGCGTGGGCACCAGTTCAACAAGGTCGAGATGTTCCAGTTCACTACACCCGACCAGGCGCAGGCCGCGTACGACGAGCTCCTCGGCAAGGCCGAGCGCCTGGTTGCGGGGCTGGGTCTGCACTACCGGGTCAGCCGCCTGGCGGCGGGCGACATGAGCGGTGCGATGGCGAGGACCTTCGACGTCGAGGTGTGGTTGCCGAGCCTGGGCACGTACGTCGAGGTCAGCTCGGTGTCGAACGCCCACGACTACCAGGCCCGGCGCGGCAACATTCGTTACCTCCCCAGGCAGGGCAAGTCGGCCTACATCCACACCCTCAACGCCTCGGGTCTCGCCACGAGCCGCCTGCTGCCGGCCATCCTGGAACAACACCAGCGGCCCGACGGCACGGTTCCCGTGCCGGAGGTGCTGAGGAAGTGGATGCCGTGCGAGCTCCTGGCACCGAACGCGGGACGGTGACGGCAACGGTCTGAGGGCTGCCCATCGGGCGTCAGCCCGAGTTCTGCCGCATCGCGGCACGAGGCAGGGCGAACGGCATGTGTCGCCCAGGCCAGGCTGCTGCGGACACTCGGCGGCGCACGGCGCACCAGCCACCGCATCACGCGACGCGGTGACAAGGACAAGTGGGGTGTGGCCCACTGGGCCACACCCCACACCTCCAACTCACGTGAGTCGGAGGCCATCTCACCAAGTCACGTGACGGGGTGAGATGACCTACTCGATTGAGCCGGCGCGCAATGGCGAGCACGCGGCTCTTCGCCAGACGCGCCGTGTCGCGCACGCCAACCCCACACCCCGAGCACACAACCTTTACACGCTCTTGATGGTCACACCTGTGTCAGTAGTCATCTGCTCGGGAGACCGAACGTGAAGCGCACCGCCATCGCCTTAACCACCCTGGCCCTCGCCACGTCGCTCGCTGCCTGCAGCAGCTCGGACGGCGTCAAGACCGAGAAGCCCCCCGTACGGAGTACGCCGGCGGCAACGGCTTCTCCGGGCAAGGCGATTCAGGATGTGGAACGGGACCGCGGGATTCCACCCAGGCCCGACGCGGCTACGCAGGCGAAGTACATCCGCGCGCTGAACGCCATCTCGCCGGCCATCGTCAACGGCAAGGAAGACCGGGCGGTAAGCCGCGGCCGCGACACCTGCGGCACCGTCCACAGCTTCCCCAACGACCATGCCAAGCAGGTGGACATCACCCGCCAACGGTTCAGCGGTGCGACCGAGTTCACCGCCTCGCAGGCCGAGCAGATCCTCACCGCAGTACAGACTCACCTCTGCCTCAAGAAGTGACTCACAGAGGGGACGGCTGCGCCCTGGTCCCTGCACCTGCCCCGCAGCAGGTCGGCTCGGGCCTGATCATCATCGTCGGGCGCAGCCTGCAAACCACCGCATGCAACTATCCCGCCCCTTCCGACATCGCGCCGAAGCCGAAGTGGGGGGCCACGCCGCTGCCCTCCACTCCTCTTCTCACCGTCCCTACCGCTGCTGACGGCAGTGCCGGAATCGCACCGCCGCGTAGCCCAGTGAGAACACCACGGCGACCACCGCGCACCAGAAGCCGAACGAGGTGACGTCCGCATTGCGCAGCACATCGAAGTTCGCCACCGTGACGGCTGCCGCGAACCCCCCGGCCAGATATGCCTTGTGACGGTGCGTCCACCTCGTACGACGGGGGCCGCCGGCAAGCCGGGCCGCGTACGTCTCCACGTCCCCGAACTCGTCGCGCGCCGTCAGGTCCGGTGCGCTTGCCAGGTGGGAACGTGCTTCAGCCACATGTTCCCTGGCCTGGCGCGCCGGGAGGCCGTGCCGCCCCCTGAGCAGCCCGTCCAGCTGTCGCAGCCACTGCGCGTCACCCTCGGCCCGCTGCGGGGTGAACCACTTGTCTGCCGTGGCGTCCGGGAAGTGATACGCACCGACCATCACGGCGGCCGATGCGGCCACCAACACGGGTATCGGTAGAGAGAAAAGTACGTGCTGCGGGAGCATGGTGAAAGCGGCGGCCCCGGCTGCGACCATGACCACCACCGCAGCCCCGCACACGAGGGCGGCTTGCACGCGCCCCGCGGCACGCAACGCCTCAACGAGGCACAGGAGTACGGCACATATGGCCAGGGCGCCGACTCCCACCAGTGACGCTGCAGACACATCGGCCCACAGGCCACCGCGCACCCAGTACACAGCGGACACCAACATGGCCACAAAACCCGCCGCCAAAACGGTGCCGGTGAGCCGTTCACCGGGCGTCATGCCGTCTGAATTCCTCTTGCTCGCGTGCGTTTCGTCGATGCGCTCGGCCGCAACACAGGCCGCGTACTGCTGCGGTTCACCGAACAGGTCGCCTGCCGGCTGGCCCGCCTCGGCCACTGCCTCGTAGACCTCGGACAGCACTTGATCGGCCAGTCCCTCAGGGGGAGAGAACTTCGTGATGAAGTGAAGCTCGAAGGCCGCGGCCCACCTCTCGTCCTCCCCCTGCGCCCACCGGATTTCTTCTGCCACTGTCATCAGCTCTTCCCCTCTGCTAGCGCCGTAACGGCGACCCTGAAGTCGCCCCACGCCCTGCGCTGACTCTCAAGATGCGCCCGCCCCTGCTCCGTGATGGCGTAGTACTTGCGCCCCGGGCCGCTCTCGCCAGCCGCCCACTGCGCCTCGACCGCGCCCTCCTCCGCGAGACGGGTCAGCGCGGGGTAGAGCGTGGCGGGTTTGACGGTGTCGAGGCCCGCCTCCGCCAGTCGATTGAGCAACGCGTACCCGTAGCTGGGCCCTTCGGACTCCAGGACACCGAGCAGGCATAGCTGCAGCAGCGCCCGAACCCACGCCCCTTGAGGTGAAGCCACCGCCATCAGCCCACGCTCCTTCGTAGCCTCGACTAGTCTGAAATTTAGAATAGTAGGAAACTTGGCGACTGTCGAAGTGCTGCGCTGGTTCCGTGGCGGGTAGGCGCCGGATCCAAGGGGGGCCCGCGGTGAACGCGGTCGGGGACCTTCGCCGGTTCCTGTGCAGATCGTCGGCGGCCCGCTGTGATCGGGCGCGGAAAACGCGCAGAGGGGCGGTCGAGTCGCTGCGGCGCCGATCGCCAACTCCCTTGCCCTGGCGGGCTGGAGTGGTCCGGTGCTAGGTTTTTTACCGTGCGGTCAAAAAATCGATCCAACGGTAAGCAAGAGCGAACGTTCATCGAGCAGGCACGGCGATCGCAGTTGGTGGACTGTGCGATCGCGGCCATCGTGGAGGTGGGGTTGCCCCGGGCATCGCTGGCGGAGATCGCGCAGCGGGCGGGGATCACCAAGCAGGCGATCTTCTACCACTTCACCAGCCGCGAGGAGCTGATCCACGAGGTCGTCGCCGCGGTAACGAACCAAGGTGCGGAGTTCATGGCTGCGCGGTGGCGACACCAGCCCAGTCCCGCCGACGAGTTGACCGCGTACGTCGAGGCCAATGTCGAGTACATCGCGACCCACCGCGACCAAGTCAGGGCACTGGTGGCGATCGCGATGAACTTCACCGACGAAGACGGCCGCTCCCGGCTCGCACTCGACGCCTCGGTCTACGGCGACAGTCTCGCGCCGTTGCAAGACATCCTGCAACGGGGCCAAGAGCAGGGGCAGTTCGGCGAGTTCAACACACGCACTGTGGCGGTGACGATCCGTGCGGCCATCGACGCCATCGGACCGCAGCTCAGCGTGATTCCGGACCTCGACCTAGGCGGCTATACCCGCGATCTGGTGGCACTGTTCCACCGCGCGACCGCAGAGAATCGGACGTGAACGTCCAGGCAGGCAGTAACAGTTGTTCACATAGGGGGAGATTTGCGGTGACGGGGACTGACGAAGCGGATAACGGGCGCGGGTACGGGCACGGACACACGGACGGACCGGGCGCAGCGGAGACATCGCGTCGGCACGCATGGATGGCCTTGGGGCTTGACGTTGTGGTTCCTCTCGCGGTGTTCTACGAATGCCGGGCGGCCGGGACCGATCAATGGCTGGCGCTGGTCCTGGCGGCCATCGCGCCGGCCTCCGGCCTCGCCTTGACCTGGGCGCGGCAGCGGCACGTCGACGCCACCGCGCTGTTTGTGATCGCTTCGATGACACTGTCGCTGCTGGTGGCGATGGTCACCGGCGATCCCCGGGCGCTGTTGGCCCGGGAAAGCTGGATCACCGGCGTACTGGGCCTTTGGATCCTCGGGTCTCTGGCCCTGGCCCGGCCGTTCCTCCTCGACGTCGCCGTCAAGGTCAGCCCACCAGGCGCCGCACGACGTTTCAACGAGCTGTGGCGGGACAGTCCCGTGTTTCAGCGGTGGCTGCGGTTGGCCAGCGTTGGGTGGGGAACCGCGTTTCTCCTCGACGCCGTTGCCCGCGTCGTCATGGCCTACACGCTCCCCCTGGACAGCGTTCCGTTGCTCGGCGTGTTGATACTGGTCGTCATGCTCGTTGCCGCGCAGGCCATGGTGATGGTGTACGGCCGTCGCGGCGGAGCTCTGGCCTTGCTGCGCGACCGTGAACGACCAGGCCGGGCTACGCTCGGAGGTTCGTAGCAGGCGGGTCGGGGCGGCGAGGGAAGCGACCCGGGTTTTCGAGCAGGAGGCGGTGGCGCGTATGGGTAGGACCGAGTACTACGACGATCCTGGTGCTCCGAAGGCGAACAGCCTTGTTCCGGCGAGCAATCTGCTTGTCGTTGATGGGGACGGGGCGATTCTGTTGCAGCGGCGACGGGACACGGGGCAGTGGGCCCTGCCTGGCGGCGCTCAGGACATCGGGGAGACTGCGGCGCAGTGTGCGGTGCGGGAGTGCCTGGAGGAGACTGGCATCGTTGCCGAGATCACCGGGTTTCTGGGGGTCTACTCCAACCCCCGCCACATCGTTGCGTACAGCGACGGGGAGATCCGGCAGCAGTACGAGAACACCTATCTCGGGCGGCCGGTTGGCGGTGAACCGACCGTCAATGACGAGGCCGACGGGGTGCGGTTCGTGCGGCCGGGGGAGCTTGGGAGTACGACATCCATGCCAGCATGCGCCAGCAGATCGGGGACTACCTCGCCGGGACGTATCCCTCTCTGGGGTGAGTTGCGGGGAGGGGCGGTCGGGATATCGATTGGGATGTCCTGATCGGGGATCGGGGGCGGTGCCTCGGTGGAGGGGCACCCAGGCACCGCCGGGAAGGGCAAGTCTGGCCGAGCCAGGCCAGACCAGGCCCGCAGAGCAAGCCGGGTGACGCGCTGCTACGCGGTCGGGCGGGTGAGCCTGCGGGTTGCCAGTTCTGCGTAGAGGGCTGTGCCGTCGGCGAGGACGGTGTCGTCGAATTCGGCGCGCGGGGAGTGGTTGTTGGGGGCCTGCTCGGGGTCGGCGCCGGCGGGTGGGGCGCCGAGGGTGAGCATGGCGCCGGGGATCTCGGCCAGGACGCGGGAGAAGTCCTCGGAGCCGTGCAGGGGGCGGGGCATGGGCGCGAAGCGCTCCTCGCCGAGCGTCTCGCGGACGGTGTGGGCCGCGAATTCGGCCTCGGTGTGGTCGTTGACGGTGACGGGGTAGAGGTGGGTGAACTCGGCGTCCACCTCGACCCCGTAGGCCGCGGCGATGCCCCGGCAGACCTCCACCGTGCCGTCCTTGAGCCGGGCCTGGGCGGCGGACGAGAAGCTGCGGACCGTGGCCTCGAAGACCGCGGTGTCCGGGATGACGTTCTGCTGGGTGCCGGCGTGGAAGGTGCCGACGGTCAGGATCACCGGGTCGAAGACGTCGAAGGTGCGGGTGATCCATGCCTGGAGCGCGGTGACCATGGCGCAGCCTGCCTGTACCGGGTCCTTGGCGCGGTGCGGCATCGAACCGTGACCGCCGGCGCCCCGGACGGTCACCCGCAGGTCGTCGGCCGCGGCCAGTGCCGGGCCGCCGCGGGTCCCGAAGACGCCGCTGGGCAGCCCCGCGGACATGACGTGGACGGCGTACGCCGCGTCGGGGCGTCGGCCGGCCGCGTCCAACAGGCCCTCCGCAAGCATGTGTCGGGCGCCGTCGAAGCCCTCCTCGCCTGGTTGGAACATGAAGACCACGTCGCCGGCGAGCTGGTCGCGGTGCGCGGAGAGGAGGGTGGCGGCGCCGGTGAGCATGGTGGTGTGCAGGTCGTGGCCGCAGGCGTGCATCCGTCCGTTGTCGGCGGCGAAGTCCAGGCCGGTGCGTTCGGCGACCGGCAGGGCGTCCATGTCGCCGCGGAGCAGGACGACGGGGCCGGGGGTCGCCCCGCGCAGCACCGCCGTGATGGAGCTGAGTCCCTCGCCGAGGGTCAACTCCAGTGGCAGGCCGTCCAGTTCGGTGAGTACGGCCTCCTGGGTGCGGGGCAGGTCGAGGCCGACCTCGGGGGTGCGGTGCAGGCTGCGGCGCAGTCGTACCAGGTCGTCGGAGAGAGCGCGGGCGTCGTCGCGGAGGTTCATGCGTGCTCCTTGCGGGTTGGGGAGGTTGGGGGGCGGACGAGGTAGGTGCCGAGCAGGGAGAGGGCGGCGGCGCCGGCCGCCCACCAGGGCACCAGGGTCAGGCGGCCGGCATCGGCGAGTGCCTGGGCCAGCAGGGGGAAGGTCCCGCCGAAGAGGCCGGTGGCCAGGGTGAACGGCACACCCATCGCCACCACTCGCACCGTCACCGGGAACAGCCGGGCGAAGAGCACGTTCGCCAGTCCGATGGGGGCCGCGATCAGCAGCAGATAGCCGACGGTCACCAGCCACATCGGCAGTGCCCGGCGGGCCAGCGCGGTCATCAGCGGAACGGTGCCCAGGGCGAGCAGCACCAGTCCCGTGCGCAGGGTGGGCAGCGCGCCGAACCGGTCGGCAAGCCGTCCGACGCCGGCCATCGCGGCGATCAGCGCGAGCAGCGGCAGCAGCATGGCCGCGGCCGAGGCGGTGTCCGAGGCGACGCCGAGTTGGGCGGCGTAGTGGGGGAGGTAGGTGGTGCCGAAGTAGTAGCCGACGGTCGTGCCGAGGGTGATCAGGAAGACGGCGAGGAGGTGGCGAGCGTGGGTGCGCAGGAGTGCCCGCCGTTCGCGGCCGGGGGGCCGGTGGCCGGCGTGCGCGGTGAACTCCTCGCTCTCCTGCGCCCCGCGCCGGATCCACAGCGCGAACAGTCCGAGCGCGGCCGCCACCAGGAAGCCGATCCGCCAACCTCCGCCGGTCACCCCGTCGTTGCCGAGGGTGGTCAGCAGCAGGGTCAGCACGCCGAAGGAGAGGATGTTGCCGACGACGACGCCGGAGTAGGAGAGCGCGCTGTAGAGGAACCGCAGGGCGGGCGGCGCGGTCTCGGCGACGTACGCGGCGGCGCTGGGGTTCTCGCCGCCCATCGACAGGCCCTGGACGAGCCGCAGCGCCACCAGGAGCACCGGTGCCGCCGCGCCGATCGCCCCGGCCGTCGGGAGGGCCGCGACCAGCACGCTCGCCACGGAGATCACGGCCATGCTGAGGGTCAGGCCGAAGCGGCGGCCGCGGGCGTCGGCGATCCGACCCATCAGGTACGAGCCGAGGGGGCGGACGACGAAGCCGACGGCGAAGCCCAGGTAGGCGCCGAGCAGTTGGACCACCGGGGTGTCGCCGGGGAACACCTGGGCGGCGAAGTACGGCGCCAGGACGGCGTAGAGCGTCCAGTCGAAGGATTCGACGACCCCGCCGACGGTCGCCGCGAGCAGTGCGCGGCGACTCCGGCGGGCGTCGTCGCCCTCTCCCCCACCGCCGCTGTCGCCGGCCGTTGACGGGGAAGGCGCCGCGCGGCCGCCCGCGAGCGGGCAACCGGCTTGCTCGTCGGCGGTCTTGGCGCGCGGCTGTCCATGCGCTGCAGATGTCCCCGTCGGCGCCCCGGCAAACCGCCGGTGATCCGAACGCCCCGCCCACCGCCCGTCAGTCAGGCGGTCAGCAGGCGGTCAGACAGTCAGTCGCGGATGCCTACCGCGACCCCGGTCGCTCGGCGCCGGGCAGGAGGACCCGATCGCCGGCGTACGTCTTGGAGCGCCGGGCCACCGGCGGAGGTGGGGCGCGCCCGCTCCGTCAACTGCGCAGGAAATCCAGGACGGTGGTGGTCTGGCCGAGCAGGGCGTGGCCGTGTTCGGGCAGGAGGTGCACCTGCGCGTGCGGTACGCAGGCGCGCATCCGTCGGGCGGTCCTCGCGGAGTCGAAGAGGACGTCGCGACCCCCGACGATCGTCAGTACCGGCATGGTCAGCCGTCC
This sequence comes from Streptomyces sp. NPDC090442, assembly GCF_044769405.1. Taxonomy (NCBI): domain Bacteria; kingdom Bacillati; phylum Actinomycetota; class Actinomycetes; order Kitasatosporales; family Streptomycetaceae; genus Streptomyces; species Streptomyces sp. NPDC090442. The sequence continues at coordinate 72,240 of NZ_JBIVXW010000034.1, read as the reverse complement.
CAACTCCTCGTCGGAGAAGGTCGGGAGTCGTTCCATGCGCGGTTTGAAGTGCGTGAAGGTCAGGACGACGGTGTCGAGCACGGGCGCGAACTCCGGCGCGTCCAGGCCCGTGCCCTTCTGCGCCGAACGACGCACTCCCTTCGGGCCGAGGGCCCGTAGCAGCAGCGCCTTGAACAGCCAGCCCGTGCGCTGCCGTCCCACGCCGCCGGGGCAGAGCAGCGCCAGTCGCGTCACCCGCTCCGGTCGGCGGTTGGCGTAGTCCAGTGCCAACCATCCGCCGAGCGACGTCGCCACCACGGCCGTCTCGTCGAGGCCGAGGGCCGTCAACACGTCGTCCAGCCAGTCCGCATGGCCGTCGGAGGCCAGCGGCAAGCGGGTGGGGGCGCTGTAGCCGGGCTCGCCGATGAGGTCCACGGCGTAGGTGCGGAAGTGCCTGGACCAGGCGGTGATGTCGTCGCGCCACATCGAGGCGTTCGCCCCCGAGCCGTGCAGCAGCAGGACGGGCGGCGCGTCCGTCGGCCCGGAGACGACGACGAAGGTCTCTCCGTGCCGGGTCGGCACCCGCATCCGCTCCGCCGGCACCGGCCAGCCGTCCAGCGCCTCTTGGTACCGGCCCAGGATCGCCGCCGCCCCGGCCTCGGAGTCGTAGAGGGCGCTCGCCCCCACCGAGGCGCCCGCGGATGTTCCGGTGGCTGTTTCCGTAGACCTTTCCGTAGACCTTTCCGCGGACCTTTCCGTGGACGTGTCCGCGGACGTGTCCGTCGGCGCCTCGTTCGACGTTGCCTTCGCTCGGCTTGTCGTCGCTTGGCTCGTCGTCGGTTGGCTCGTCGTTGCGTTCTTCTCCGCGCGCGTACTCATGACGCGAGCACCCCCTCTATGCATTCCAACAGCCGGGCCGTGTCGGCCAGTCCGCCGAGGACGATGACCTTCATCCGGGCCCGTTCCTTGTCGTAGACCGTCTCGATCCGCAGCGACCGGGAGCCCGGGCCCCGGTCTACGGCCGCGGCCATCAGCATCGTGCTCAGGCGATCGACCATGGCGCGGTCGATGTCCTCGATCTCGACGATCGTGGACGCCTCACTGTGGCCCGGCCGCCCGGCAGTTGCGCCGTCGGACGCGGGGACCGGGCGACCGGTGAAGGTCTCCAGGTCCTCGTGGGCGATGCGGTACTGCTTGCCGATCCGGACCGCGGGGAGCCGCCCGTCGCGGACGTAGTTCCGGACGGTGCGGACATGCAGCTCCAACCAGGAGGCCACCTGCTCCACGGTGTAGAAACGATCACTCATGAAAATACCTTAACCTTCCCCATCTGCAAGGTGAATAGGGAAGGTTAAGGAAAGCAGGGAAGTCGAGCGAAGGTAGGGGGGAGGTAGGGGTGCCATACCCAATGGTTATGAGGCCGATGATGAACGTGTCTTGGACAGGCTCATATCGGACTGTGCATAGTCAAGTTCCGGCGCCCCATACGACACGTCGGTGGGGCCGGGCGCAGGTCCGGTAACGGACGAGGTGGACGGGAACGGGGCGATCACGCCCTCCTTCCACCCGCGCCGCACAACGGAAGAGGAGCTACGGATGGGCCAGCAGACCGGTGATGACGTGCTCGCCACCGGGCATCGGCTCGACGCCGTCGAGGTCGCCGTCTACCGGTGGGTGGCCCAGCACGGTTGCCTGGCGACCGCCCAGTTGACGCAGGCGGAGGAGCTGTCCGAGGAGCAGATCCACCGGGCCGTCGAGAGGTTGGAACGGCTCGGACTGGTACAGCCCGACGCGGACGAGGACGGCCGACTGTGGGCCGTCGATCCCCAGCTCGTCGCGGCGGTTGTCACCAGCCCCCTGAAGGAGTCCATCCGCCAGCAGCAGACCCAACTGCGCACCGTACACGACCAGTTCGCCCGGCTCGCCGAATACTACGGCGACGGTTTGCGGAGCGCGCCCTCGGACCTGTCCACGATCCCCGGCCCCACCGAGGTGCGGGCCGCGCTGAACCGGGCCGCCGACGAGTGCCGGGAGGAGATGCTGACCGTCCAGCCCGGCGGAACCCGACGCCCCGAGGTGCTCAAGGAAGCCCTGGCCCGGGACACCGAGTTGCTGCGGCGCGGGGTCGCCATCCGCACGCTGTACCACCACACCGCCCGCTTCAACAGCCCCAGTCAGGCATACGTGGCCACGGTCAGCGCGATGGGGGCGGAGTACCGTACCGCGCACCAACTGTTCGGCCGGGCCATCATCTTCGACCGGAAGCTCGCCTTCCTTCCCGACCACCGGGGCACCTGGGGCGCGGTGGTGATCCGACAGCCGTCGGTGGTCCACTTCCTGTGCAACCTCTTCGAGCAGTCCTGGGCCCTGGCCCAACCCTTCTCCGACGCCGCCGAGGACGGCCTGGAGTCCGTCGCCAAGGACCTCGACCGGACCATCCTGCGGCTGCTCGCGGCCGGGGTGAAGGACGAGACGATCGCGCGCCGACTGGGCATGTCGCTGCGGACGGTGCGTCGCCATATCGCCGACATCATGCAGATGTTGGGGGCGGAGAGCCGCTTCCAGGCCGGGGTGGCGGCGGCGACCCGAGGGCTGCTGTCGGCGGACGAACCCCCGTCGGACGTCTCGGAGACGGACACCCAGGCAGAGGGTGTCCAGGCCACGGGCACCCAGGCAGAGGGTGGCTCGACGGCGGGGGTGTCTGCCCGCGACGGCGTCGCCGTCTGAACCACCCGAGACCAACACCCCTGACGCCATCCCGCCAACCCCTCAGCCCTCCTCCCCAAGTACGAGTACCACCAGGACCGTTGGGGTGTGCACGTCCGACACCTCGTAGACGTGGCCGGCCGGCACGAAGAGCGACTCGCCCTCCCGCAACCGTAGGTCCGGCGCCGCGCACTCGGCGCCCGCGAGCGACCACAGGCGCAACCGGCAGGCGCCCTCGGCGACGCTCAGGGTCACCTCGTCGTCGCCGAAGCCGACCCGGTCACTGGCCCCTCCCGCGGGCAGCACGTGGTAGTACGCCCGCGCGAGGCAGCCGAGGTTCCGGCCGAGGGCGGCGACGAGCGGCGCGGCCTCCGGACCGGCGGCAATCGGGACGCGGGACGCAGGCACGCCAGGTACGGGCATGCCAGATACGGGCGTGCCAGGCCCAGGTACACCAGGCATCGACGCCAGGCGGTCCAACAGCCACACGTGGTACAGCAGGAGGAGGTGTTCGTCGGCCTCGGTCCACAGGAGGGCGGCCCCCTTGTCCCCGTATGTAGCCACGCAGAGCGCGAGTTCGTCGACGAACGACTGGAGGACCGGGGGGAGCCGGCTTTTCTCAGACACCTTTCCTCCGATGGTGCGGATGACCCGGGAAAGCGAATGGCTCAGGATGATGGATGAGTTGGGGCGGCGGACGAGTTCGGGCGACGGACGAGTTGGGCCGGCCGTCGCGGACGCCGCGGTCCGCGGTGGGTCAGCCCCAGCCGCTGTCCCCGCCCGACTTGCCGGCGGCCGGGTGAGCGGCCGCGACCTGGGTGCCCCGGCCGGCGTGGGCGGTCGTTCGCGCGGCGACCGGGCCGGTGGTCAGCGCGAGGCCGAGCAGCGCGATGCCGAGTAGCTGAAGGGACTTCATCGGACCTCCTGAGCGGGCGTGGAGAGTTGTGGGGAGGTGCGGCGCAGCAGCGTTGTCGTGCAGGGGAGTTGCCCTTCCAGGGTGATCACCCGGAGGCACCCCCGCCACGCCATTGGCTCGTCATCAACCTGCCGGGCGCCAAAGCGACAGGGGGAGGAGACGGGCGAAATTCAAACGAAACGGAAACCTGGGCTTCGAAACAGACAGGCTCGCCGGGTGACACCGTGCAGCAGCCCGATGACACGGCGGCGAAGACCACCGAACCGCACACCCCACGACTCCGGGCCCCGCGACTCCATGACTCCATGACTCCACACCGGTCACCGCCCGGATCGACTCCATACCGACCACCGCCCGGATCGACTCCATACCGACCACCGCCCGGATTGACTTCATATCGATCAGCGCTCGGATGTTGCTCCCGGCAAATAGGGGGGAAGGGGACAAAGAGTGCGTGACGTTACCGACCCCCTGTTGGATCTCGTCCGGCGGCACACCGAGCCGGTGGTCGCCCAGACGCTGCGCTCCACCGTCGCCGCGGTGATCTCCTACGTCGTCGCGCTGCTGCTGAGCAGTGAGCCGGCCCCGCTGACCGCACCGCTGACCGCGCTCCTCGTCGTCCAAGTCACCCTCTACACCACGTTGACCACCGGTGTGCGCAGGGTGAACTCGGTGGTGGTGGGCGTGGTCATCGCGATCGGCTTCAGCGCCCTGGTCGGCCTGACCTGGTGGAGCCTGGGGTTGATCATCCTGGCGTCGTTGGTGGTGGGGCGGTTCGTGCGGGCCGGTGAGTTCGTGCCGGAGGTGGCGATCAGCGCGATGCTGGTGCTCGGGGTGACCACGACGCAGGTGGCGGCGACCGCCTGGGACCGGGTGTTGGAAACGCTGATCGGCGCGATCGTGGGCCTGCTGTTCAACGTGCTGTTCGTACCGCCGGTGTGGGTACAGCCCGCCGGCGAGGCCATCGAGGGCCTCGCCGGACGGATGCACGATCTGCTGCTGGGCCTGGGCCAACAGGTGCGCGGCCGCACGACGGTGCCGGAGGCGGCCGAACGCCTGCACCAGGCACGGCGGCTGGACCACGACATCGTGCAGGTGGACGCGGCACTGCGGCGGGCCGAGGACAGCCTGCGGCTCAACCCCCGCGTCAAGGAGGGCCGGCTCTCCCGCGTCGTGCTGCGCACCGGACTGGACGCCCTGGAGATCTCCGCGGTGGTGCTGCGGACGGCCTGCCGCACGCTGACGGACCTGGCCAAGGTCCGGACCGACGAGCCGCTGTTCGCCCCAGAGACCGGCGAAGCGCTGCACGAGCTCTTCGGTCATCTGGCCCGGGCGGTGGAGAGCTTCGCGGTGCTCATCACCACGCAGGTCAGCACCAGTGCCGAGGAGGCCGAGCAGCGACTGGTGCGGGCGCTGGCCGCCAGCCGCGCCAGTCGGGAGGTGGTGGCACACCTGCTGTTGGACGGGGTGCGGGAGCATCCGCGCCAGTGGCAGTTGCACGGCGCGCTGTTGACCGAGATCGACCGGATCCTGGACGAGTTGGACGTGGAGAAGCGGTCCCAGCGGCTCGTCGAGGAGTTGGACGGCAAAACGGGCGCCCAACGGGAGAAGTACCCGCTGGTGGACCGGGCGCGGGCGCGACTGCGGATCACCCGCTCCGTAGCGGACAGCTCCGTCGACACGCGGTGACCCCGAGCCCCGAGCCGCAATCCCCGCCCCCTCCCCCACACGCGTCCCGTCCGCTCAACAAAGCCCCTAGTGACCGCGGCTGTTCGGTCGATTACCGTTGCTGTCCCGAACCACCGTTCGCCCTACGCCCCATGCGCCCCACCCCCGGGGAGGAGACCCCACATGCCGCAGATCACCGTCGACTACGACGCCTCGCTACGGGAGTTCCTCGACCGCCGACGCTTCGCCCGCGAGCTGCACGCCCTCGCCGCGAAGACCGTCGACGGCATCACCGTCGAGAGCTGCAAGACCCGCTTCCGCTGCGTCGACGACGCCGTCATCGCCCACGACGAGCCCCAACAGGCCCTGATCCACCTCGACTTCGCGATCCTGCCGGGCCGCACCGCGGAGGCCAAGGCCACGCTCGGCGAGGTGACGCTCGACCTGGTGCGCCACCACACGGCGGCCGCGACGGGCCTGACGGTGCATGCCTCCGTGGAGGTCCGCGACCTCGACGCGGCGTATCGCAAGCACGTCGCACCGGCCGGCGACCGCGGCTGACCGGCCGCCCCGCGGGGCGCGCCGGGCCCGGAGGTCGTCCCCCGGCCGCGCCCCTTCCCTTACAGTCCTGCTCATGCTGCGGAAGCACGTGATCGTGTCCGGAACGGTGCAGGGAGTCTTCTTCAGGGACACCTGCCGCCAAACCGCCGTCGAGAGCGGCGTCTCGGGGTGGGTGCGCAACCTGCCCGGCGGGGAGGTCGAGGCGGTCTTCGAGGGCGCCGAGGAGGGCGTCGCGCGGATGGTCGACTGGGCACACCAGGGGCCACCGTCCGCCGAGGTGACGCACGTGGAGATCCGCGACGAGGAGCCGGAACTGCTCAGCGGATTCGAGGTCCGCTCGACGCCACGCTGACGAGACGCCCCGCTGAGCCGACGAGACGCCCCGCTGTTGAGCGCGGCCGTCGGGCCGTTTGCCGACGGTGGTTGGCCATCGAACCGCGCATCCTCCTCGTGACGGCCTGGCTTCCCACCCCCGTCGACGGCGTGCACCGGCGACCCGAAGCCGAACTCGCCGCCGGACAGCCCTCGTTGCGCGTCAATGCTCCGGCCCCACGGGCAACGCGCCCAAGCAATGTGCCCAGGCAACGCACCCAAGCCACGCGCCCAGGCAGCGCGCTCAAGCGCCGTCGTGCCGCCCCCGCTGGTTGAAGCGGTCGGCCGCCCGCTCGTTGAGCACCCCCAACCACTCGCGCAAGCGCGGTGCCGGCGCCTGGCCCTGTGCCTGGACCTCGATCCCCTCGGCCGTGCCCGGCCCACCGCCGGTGGGCAGCAACCGGCTCGCGGCCGTGGTCAGCCGCGTCGTGGTGGTCGGCGCCAGGCCGTGAGCCACCGCGCCCAGCTTGGCCAACGGGCTGAGGACGATGCGCGGCCGCCGGCGCTGGACGGCCGTCACGATGCGTTCCGCCGCGTGTTCGGCGTTCATGGACAACACGGGTGCACCGGCCAGGGCCTGGAACCAGGCGTACTCGCGCCGCCGGTCACCGCCGAACCGGGCATGGAGGTGCGAGCCGGTCCGCATCAACCCGGGGTGGATCCCGGTCACCGAAACGCCGTGCGGCGACTCCTCCGCGTACAACCCCTCGGCCAGGACGGCCACCGATGCCTTGGCGCACGAGTACGGCAGCAGGTGCGGCACCGCCAGCAGCCCGCCCACCGAACCGATCAGCGCCAGCCTGCCGCCCGCCGGGCTGCTGCGCAGATGGGGAAGCGCGGCGAACGCGGTGTTCAACGCGCCGTTGAAGATCGCGTCCATCGCGTCGTGGAACCCCTCCGTGCCGAGCGCGTCGGCCGGCCCCACCTGAATGATGCCGGCATTGGCGAAGACGACGTCCAGGTGGCCGTTGTCCTCGACGACCTCGTCGATGCGCTCCCGCACCGCGGCCTTGTCCCGCACGTCGCAGATCACGCCGCGTACGGAACCCATGGTCGACGGCGTGAGCCGGCCGACCGCCCGGTGCAGTTCGTCCCCGTCACGGGCGAACAGCACGACGTCGCAACCGCGGGCCATCAGCTCCCGGGCCATGAGAAACCCCAGTCCGCGCGAGCCGCCCGTGACCACCGCGGTAAGCCCCTCGATCGACGGCGGCGCCGGAAACATCCCCATGTCGCTCCTTCCGCTGGCCGCACGGGGCAGGCCGGGCCGGACGCACCGCGCCCGGCACCCACCGCTCACGACCGATCGCTCACCACACGGCCTGGGTGCGCCGTTCCCGGGCTCAGTCGCCCGGTCCCCAGTCGTGGACGTTCCGGGGGCGCGACCACCGGCAGACCAGCCGCGCCAGGCAGGCCAGCGCCAGTCCCCAGACCGACGCGCACACCGACACCACGGCCGCCGCGACGGCCGTGCCGGCCTTGGCCAACAGGCCCCGGAACACATCTCCCACGGAGTGGGTTCCCGGTTCACCGTCGAGCCGCGTGGCGGACGACGGGTGCGGCCCCGGAGCGTCCCAACGCATGGCCGTCAGACGGCGGTCCAGCGTGGTGTCCTCCGCGCTCAGGTCCTGTTCGATCTGCGCCAGGAGAAAACGCTCCCGGCGGGAGAGTGCCTCAGTCATTGCGGTACGCCTCCCTACGAACGCGCCCACATCTTCCGCCTCCCTCCCACTCTGATCCCGCCCCGCCGCCCAGGCAATCGCACCCGGACCGCGTCCCGACACCGGCCGCGCCACCACGTTCCCAGGCACAACCCCACCGATCCGGCAAGTCGGACCGTAACCAGCCCGCATCCACCAGTCAGCAGGCCAACAGCCCTCGCCGGGCGCGCTCGCAGCACAGGCTCACAGCGTGCGCAAGTTCCCGCCGCGGGCGAGCTCTTCGAGGGTGTCCAGGGCACGCCGCGCCTGGGCCGCCGCGTCCGGATCGCGCGCCTCGATCCCGCTCTGCGCGAATTCGTCCTCGTCCAGCCTGAGCACGCGCGCGCCGTCGGCCGACTGCCACAGATCCAGGTCCAGGTCCTCGACCTCGATGCCGTCGGCCCCGATCAGCGCCGGGCGCACCACATCGCAGTACCAGCCCTTGACCGTGTCGTCGGCGTCCCGCACCTCCTTGACCGCGTACCAACGGTCACGCCAGTAGTGCTCGATGAAGACGTCGCCCGGCTCGAACCGCACGAACCCGAAGTCCCGGACCGTGGGCCGCGCCCACCGCGCCCGCACCACGGCACACGTCCCGTCGTCGCTCACGACGGTCGCGGGATACCGCACCTTCGTCCGCCCCGCCTTCACCAACGTGACGCTCACGTCGCTGCCCACCACCAACGCCGCCGCCGATCCGGTCGTCACAGTCCGCATGCCCCTCTCCTCGCGGGGCCGCCCACGGCAACCACCCCGCCCCAACGGCCGTACACCGAACGCACCCTCTCCCGCACCGAGGCGCCCCGGCCACTCAATTTCCGTACGAACGCGCGGAGTTGTCGTACAGACGGGGCAAAACACCTCGGGCCATGTCACCAGGACATGGCCCGAGGAGCTGAGGAGACTTGCGAGGCTGGGTCAGCGGACGACTGGGTCAGCAGACGATGTACATGCTCCGCCAGCCGAACGGAGTGGACTGCTCCGCGCCGCGGTTGCTCTGGAGGACGGTGTGGACCGCGTCGCGTCCGTCTGCCGCGTTGTGCATCCGGCCGCTCTGCCCTCGCGGAATCCACCGGTAGGAGCCGTGGAACGGGATGCCATGGAATCCACAGCCGTTGATGTCTTGAGACCGCCCCGAGTAGCTTGTCCCCTCGTAGGCGACAAACGACGAGGTCATGCCGTACGCACGGGACTCGGCCGCGGTCGCCGGAGCCGCCGTGAGGCCGCCGACCGTCACTATCGCCGCCAGTCCCGCCCCGACGCGGCGGACGAACGTCGAGCTCAGCAGGGAACTGCGCATGGAACTTCCCCCTCCGTTGAAAACCGCGCGCTGAGCGCGCAGGTGCCTTGAACCCGGCACACAGCTTTGATGGTTGCCCCCGCCCGCGCCGCCTCCATGCACCGCCCCAGGGGCGCGATGGTGCGCAAGAGGCGCATTCGTCAGCGCTCACCCCTCAGCGCCAAACGCGCCCACCAACATGCCAACGAACGCTCCCATGAAGGCCATTCACGCCCCGCCTACCACTCCTCTCGCAGACGTGCCCAGGTGTAGGTATCCAGGGTGTCGTGTGGGCCTATGCGGGAGAGTTCGGTGCCATCGTGACCGAGGGCCACGAGGACGGGACGTACTGCGCGGCTGGCGGGGCGGGACGTCCAGACGGCGGCGAGCTTGCGCCGCTCGGGGACGACGATCCGGCGGTTGCCGACGAGGAGGTGCCTGACGTCCGGCCCGAGGTGGACTTCAACACAGCCGATCCATGGGGCGGTGTCCATGGTGTGCGTCGGGTCGCGGTCGCGGGTGAGGCTGAGCACTCCCCCGCCGCCACGGATCTCGATCACGTCGACGTCGGCGGGGTCGTCCACCGACCCACTACCGCCTTCCGTACCTCCCACATACCGCCACTGCTCCCCGTACCACTCCAGGAGCACGGTGTACTCACGCACCCGCGCGGACTTCGGACGCCACAGGGCCCAGACCGCCCCGACACCGGCGCCGGTGTCGACATCGGCCGACACCACCGTCAGCACGCGCCGCGGCACCCACCGCGGCTGCGGATCCGCACCCTCCACGACGCGCCTCACCACACCCGGCAGCAGACTCTCCACCCACCGCCCCACCCACAAACCCTCACCCCACACCCGCATAAGCCTGCTGTACCCGGTACACCAGGACCTCACGCCCAGCCCAACGGTCTCACCACACAACCCTTGATCTTGATACCCCCTAGGGGTATCGTGCTCGACGTCGAGGAGGAATGCGAGCCCTTCAACCCCACCGGGAGACCTGAAGCTCATGGCCGAGACACGTGGCTACTGCACCCTCTGCAAGTCCCGCTGCGGCGCGATCTACCAGATCGAGTCGGGCGCGATGGTGGGCGTGCGCCCGGACCCCGACCACCCCACCGGCGCGGCACTGTGCCCCAAGGGCCGGGCCGCCCCCGAACTCGTCCGCAACCCGGCCCGACTGACCCGTCCGCTGCGCCGCACGACACCACGCAGCGACCCCAACCCCCGCTGGCGGGAGATCAGTTGGGAGGAGGCCATGACGGAGATCAGCGAACGCCTGGCGCACTTCCGGGACACCACCGGGCCCGAGAGCGTCGCGTTCTCGGTCACCTCCCCCAGCGCCACCCCGATGAGCGACTCCATCGAGTGGGTGGAACGCTTCATCCATCTCTACGGCAGCCCCAACATCTGCTACGCCACCGAGAACTGCAACTGGCACAAGGACTTCGCGCACGCCTTCACCTTCGGCACCGGCCAGCCCTCCCCCGACTTCCCCGCCACCGACCTGACGGTGCTCTGGGGGCACAACCCGGCCAAGACCTGGCTGGCACGCTCGGCGGCCCTCGCCGAGGCGCGCGCCCGCGGGGCCCGGCTCGCCGTCATCGACCCCCGCCGGACCACCAGCGCGATGCAGGCCGACCACTGGCTGCGGGTCAGGCCGGGCACCGACGGGGCCCTCGCGCTCGGGCTCGCCGACCTCGTCCTGCGCCGCCACGGCGGCGACCAGGACTTCCTGCGCTCCTGGACCAACGGCCCGCTCCTGATACGCGAGGACAACGGCCGCTTCCTGACCGCGGACGAACTCGCCCCCGGCCAGGCCGGTTACGTCGTCTGGGACGAGGCCGGCCACGGCCCCGAGGTCTACGACACGGCGTTCGCCGCCACCGCACCGCACCGCTTCGCGCTCCGCGGCAGCTACCGGGTCCGCACCCCCTCCGGCACGCTCACCTGCCGGCCTGCCTTCCAACGCTATCTCGACGCCGTGACCGCCTGGCCGCTCCAACGCACCATCGACGTAACGGGAGTTGACGCCGCCGCCCTCACCGCCTTCGCCGATGACGTGGCCACGGCCCGGTCGGTCAGTTACGGCACCTGGACCGGGGTCGGCCAGCACTCCGACGCGACCCAGACCGACCGCGCCATCGCCACCCTGTACGCGCTCACCGGCAGCTACGACGCCCCGGGCGGCAACGTCGTCCTGCCGCAACAGCCCCTCGCCCCCGCCGCCCGGCCCCTCGCCCCCGAGCAGGCGGCCAAGGCACTGGGACTGGCCGAACGCCCCCTCGGCCCACCGGCATCCGGCTGGATCACCTCGCGCGACCTGTGCCGGGCCATCATCGACGGCGAACCCTACCCGGTGCGGGCCCTCGTCTCCTTCGGCGGCAACATGCTGCTGTCCCAACCCGACCCCCGGCGCACCGCGCAGGCCCTCCGACAACTCGAATTCGGCGTCCACATCGACCTGTTCGAGAACCCCACCTCGCGCTTCGCGGACCTCCTCCTGCCCGCCGGTACACCCTGGGAGAGGGAAGGTCTACGCGCCGGCTTCGAGGGCTCCCACCAGGCCCAACAACGCGTCCAACTGCGTCCCCGGATGCTCGAACCGCTCGGCGAAACCCGCTCCGAACTCGACCTCGTCTTCGACCTCGCCGGCCGGCTCGGCCTCGGCCCGGAGTTCTTCGACGGCGACGTCGAGGCCGCCTGGAACCACCAACTCCAGCCCCTCGGCCTGACCGTGGACCGGCTCCGCCAGGCACCCGGTGGCATCGACGTGCCGCTGCCGATGCGGTACCGGAAGTACGCCGACACCGGGCCCGACGGACGGGTGGCCGGCTTCGCCACCCCCACCAGGCGCGTCGAGCTGTACTCGCAGCGCCTCCTCGACCACGGCTACTCCCCCGTGCCCGAGCCGGCCGACCCGCCCACCGACCCCGCCTTCCCCCTGACCCTGACCTGTGCGAAGAACGGCTACTACTGCCACAGTCAGCAGCGCGGCCTGTCCTCCCTGCGCAAGCGCTACCCCGAACCCCTCGTCGAGATCGGCGAGCAGGTGGCGGCCGACCGCGGCATCGGCCACGACGACCTGGTGGAAATCAGAACCCGCAACGCCACCGTCCGGATGCGCGCCCGCATCGAGCCCGGCCTGCACCCCGACACCGTGCTCGCCGACTACGGCTGGTGGCAGAGTTCCCCCGACCTCGCCCTGCCCGGCTCCGACCCCCTGGTCGACGGCGAACAGAACTACAACCTCCTCATCGACGACACCGCGCACGACCCGGTCAGCGGCTCGGTGCCGCTGCGTGCCACCGCCTGTGACCTCCGGCGCGTACCGACCCAATCCTGGGACGGCGCACGGGAGTTCATCGTCGACACGACCCATGCGGTGACCGACGAGATCCGCGAACTGCTGCTGCGTCCCGCCACCGGCGGCTCGCTCCCCGCCTTCCGCCCCGGACAGCACATCACCCTCGCCCAGACAAGCAGCCCCACCACCACCCGCGCCTACTCCCTCACCGGTCCGGCACGCGACGACGCCCTGGGGACCTACCGCCTCGCCGTCCGACGCGTCGACGGCGGCACCCTCTCCCCCCTCGTCCACCGCGACCTGGCCCCAGGCACCCGCGTGCTCGTCACCGCCCCCTCCGGCGTCTTCGCGATCCCCACCGACCACGACCTGCCGGTGGTCCTGCTCGCGGCCGGCGTCGGCATCACCCCCTTCCTCGGCTACCTCGAAACCCTCGCGGCCGACGGCGGTTCGGTGCCCCGGGTCGTCCTGCACTACGGCAACCGCAACCGCCGCACCCACGCCTACGCGGCCCGGATCGCGGAACTGCAGCGGTCGATCCCCCAACTCACGGTGATCGACCACTACAGCCGCCCCGACGCCACGGACCGGTCCGGCGAGCACCACACCACCACCGGCCGCATCGGCGCGCACCACATCGACCCCGAACTCATCCGCCGCCGCGCCCGCTTCTACCTCTGCGGCCCGCAAGACATGATCGACGCGTTGACCGACGGGCTGACCGCGCGCGGCGTACCGAAGTTCGACATCTTCGCCGAACGGTTCCACGCCACCCCACGCACCGTCGGCCTCCCCGCGAACGCCACCGCAACCGTCCGCTTCGCCCGCTCGCAGCGCGAGTTGACCTGGACCAGCGGGGACGGCACCCTACTCGAAGTCGGCGAGAAGGCGGGGCTCGCCCTCCCCAACGGCTGCCGCCTCGGCCAGTGCGAAAGCTGCGCCGTTCCGCTCCTGCGCGGCCAGGTCGCCCACCTCGTCGCCCCCGCCGACGACCTGCCCGAGGACCAGATCCTCACCTGCCAGTCCGTCCCCCTCACCGACGTCGAACTGGACGCCTAGGCCGAGCCCCCGAGGTACGTGACGTCGCTGCCGTACAGCGGCTTGGTGACGGAGGAGAGGTACTTGCTGGCGTCGGTGTCGGGAAGGTTATAGGTGTTGAAGACGCCGTAGCCGTTGTCAACGGTCTGCTTCGCCAGGCCGTTGGCCTCCTCCGCCGAGGTGTTCTGGATGTCGATCGCGGCCGGGCCCAGGTGCGCCTTGTCCAGATGGGGCACGGCAGGCACGCCCCAGGTTCCGTAGTACGGATTCCAGCTGTAGTCGAGCAGGTCGCCGACCTCGATCCCGTCGTAGGACAGGGTCTGCGAGGCGGGCCCGATGAAGTACAGGGAGATGATCTTGTCCTTCGGCAGTTCGTTGCGCAGCGCCCTGACCAGGTAGGGGAACGACCAGGCATTCGGCTGCCCTGAGCCACTGGTGGGGTAGTCCGCGTACTCGTCGTCGAAGTCGATGCCGTCCAGGCCGTAGGTGGTCACCGCCTTGGCCAACTGCGACGCGAACGCCTTCGCGGCCCCCTCGTCGGCGAAGTTGGCGAAACCGACCCCCTGGTGGTTGCCGAGGACGGACAGCAGGACCTTGATCCCCTTGGCCTGGAGCGGGGCGATCTCCTTGGCGGCGTTGTCGAGGACCGCCTTGACCCGTTCGTTGAAGGACAGGTAGGCGTTCTTCCCGTCGGAGTTGATGTTCGCGGCGAAGACGATGCCGATGTCGAAGACTTGGGCGCCGTTCGAGGCCAGGACGTACTTGCCGACGTTGGCGATGCTCGCGTTGTTGACCTCGACATAGGCGGTGGCGATCGGGCCGGTCTTCGCGCCTGCGGTGGCCGGAGTGTTCACGGGCAATCCCCTCTGATGAGCTGTCAATTCACGCCAACTTACGTGGACTGGTGGAACGTTGGGCGTGCGCACTCACCGTCTCAGGTACCCGCCGCAACACGTCAAGTGTCAGCCGTAAACGCCTGGTTGGTGCCCCGAGCGGGCCTTCCGCTCCGCCTGGCGCGCTGGGGCGCCCACACGGCTGCCGATCGAACTCCGGGGGTAATGTGCGGGCAGCGCCGGCTCGGCAGAGGCTCTGTGGCGTGGGCCGGTTCTCCTGAGGTTGGTTCTCCTGAGGTTGGTTCCCCTGGCGTGAGGGCGGTTCTTCGTTGAGTGTTCCCGGTAGTGCGCACACCCGCTTGATCGTGCTGCGGCACGCGAAATCCGCCTGGCCGGAGGGGGTGCCCGATCACGAGCGTCCGCTCGCGGGCCGGGGCCGTCGGGACGCCCCGGCGGCCGGCCGTTGGCTGTGGCAGCAGCACTGCGCCCCGGACGTGGTGCTCTGCTCGACGTCCCGCCGCACCCGCGAAACCTGGGCACGGGTCGCCGGCGAACTCGGCACGACGGAGCAGGAGCAGGCACCCCAGGCATCCCAGACTCCGCAGGCACTCCGACCCTCCGCGACGTCCCAGCCGCCTTGTCCGGGGCTTGCCGTGCATCCGGTCCCGGAGGTGGTCTTCGAGCCGCGGGTCTACCAGGCGAGCGGGGCGGCCTTGTTGGAGCTGGTCCGCACGGTTCCGGAACGGTGCCGGACGGCGCTGCTGATCGGCCATCTGCCGGGCGTGCAGGACCTGGTCGTCTCGCTCACCGGCGGCGGGGACGACGAGGCGCTCGCGCGGGCCCGGGAGAAGTTCCCCACCTCGGCGCTCGCGGTGCTGACGCTGCCCGGCGGGTGGGCCGACCTCGCGCCGGGCCGCGCGGAGCTCACCGACTTCGTCGTGCCCCGCGGCCCCAAGGACGGTGCGTGACGGCCTCGGCCCGTTGAGGCGCCGGGACGTTCACCCCCATGGTCCGCACGCCCCCGCGGGCCCGCCGTGCGGACCGGGAAGTCCCCGGTGATCCTTTTGGACATGGCGGAAGGCACAGGCACCGAAGGCCCGGCGGACGACGGCGAGCAGGGGCTTCGCGCCCGGTCGGACGAGCCGCACGCGCCCCACGCCGATTACGGGGGCGCGGTCTACGGCTCCCTCCAGGCCGCCTCCGTGGTGGCCGGTACCGCCGCGTTCGGACCGTTCCCCCGGCCCGGACTCGTTCTGCTGCTGGTCGTCACCGGCCTGGTCTTCTGGATCGCGCACGTCTACGCCCGGCTCGTCGGCGAACTGGCCTCGTACCGGCATCTGACCTGGACCAGGGTTTCGCAGGTGGCAGGCCATGAGTGGCCGATCGCGCAGGCCGCGCTGGGGCCGGCGATCGCCGTGGCGATCAGCCCGCTGCTGGGGCTGGACCTGCCCGGTACCGCGTGGTTCGCGCTCGCGGTGGCCGTGGCCGAGCAGATCGGCTGGGCGAGCACGGCCGCGATCCGCGCCGGCGCCTCGCGCCGCCTGGTGGTGGCCTCGGCCCTGGTGAACCTCGTGCTCGGCCTGGTGATCGTGGTCCTCAAGGCGGAGTTGCACTGAGGAAGGTCGGCCACGGGGAGGTGCAGGACGGGCCCCGGTCGTCGGTGGGCGCGAGCGGCGTCGGTGCGTACCGCCGCCTCACCCGCCCGGTGCCTCCGGTGGCGTCGGGCCGCCGTGAGGTGCGCGGAGCACTGCCAGTCTCCGCTGGTACTCCTCGTCCTCGATCTCGCCGCGGGCGTACCGCTCGGCGAGGATCTGCTCCGCCCCGGCCGGCCCACCGGGCGACGGACCGCCCGGGCGCCAATCGGGGTGGCCACGGCTCTCCCCGCCCCTGCCGTACGCCCCTGGGCGGACCAGGGCGCGGAAGATCAGTACGGCGACCGTGACCACCAGCGCCCAGAACAAGACCATGCCGACCGTGACGGCGAGCCACCCCAAGGCGCCGCCACCGTGCCCGTACCAGAACATCGTGGGACCTCACTTCCGGCTCGAAGCGGAGCGCGGGCCCGTACGAGGACCCACGCGCGCACGGATGCCCTCACCTCAATTCTCACTCGCGACGGCGGACCGGGGCGCATGCTGGAGACGAGGGGCGGGGCCCGCCGCGGCGCCGCTCCCTCGGGCCGGCCGTCGTGGTGGTGGCGATGCGACTTACCTTCCTCGAACCGCTCTACGAACAGCCGGGCCCGTTCGCCTCCGTATACCTGGACACCTCCCGGGACGGCGCCGTCGCCGATCCGGAGGCCGCCCTCGCGCTGCGGTGGCGGCGACTGCGCGACGCCTTGGTGGCCGAGGGCGCCGATGCGGCATCGATCACCGCGGTGGCCGGCACGGTGGGGTCCGACGCCGAGGTGCCCGGCACGCACGGACAGGCCCTGTTCACCGCGCACGGCACGCTGGTGCTCCACGACGAGCTCCCGGCCCCGCCCGCCCAGGACACCGCGCACTTCGGGGCGTTGCCCGACGCCATGCCCCTGATCGCCCAACACGCGCCGGAGATACCGTACTTGGCCGCGTACGTCCACTACACGGGGCGGCACTCCACCGATGCCGACGCGACCGTCCACGTCGAGTGCGAGGCGGGTCGGTGGCCGATGACCAGGGTGACGCCCGGCGAACGGCTCGACGAGCGCGTCCCGGTGGCCGATTGGCCGCGCGTCGCGTGCCGGATCGGTCGACGACTGGCGGCCCAGGCCCAACGACTGGACGCCGAGACGCTGGTGCTCGCCGGCGACACCTGGGCGCGGGGCATCCTGGCCCACCGGCTCCCCGCGCGGCTGCGCGACCGGGTCACGACGGTCGAGGCGGGCGGCGCGCCGCGGCCCGGGCGGGCCCTCCTGGAGCGCCCGCTCGACCGGCTGTTCAGCGGGTGCCTGGCCGCCCACGACCGGGCCCTGGTGGGGGCGTTCCTCGCCGAACGGGCGCGCGGCGGGGCGGCCGTCGAGGGGGTGTCGGGCACCGTTGCGGCGCTCCAACGCGGCCAGGTCAGGGCGCTGTTCCTCGACGACCGGCGCCGCTCGGCGTCCTCGCTGCGCCTGTGGGCGGGGCCGGATCCGGCTCAACTGGCGCTGACCGAGGGCGAGTTGCGGTCGTACGGCGTGCGGGCGGTCCGCCGGGAGCGCGCGGAGGCCGCGCTGGTCCGCGCCCTGGTGGGGACGGGCGCTGAGCTGGTCCTCGTCCCCGCGCGGCTGCTCCGACTGCGGGGCGGCGCGGGCGCGTTGCTGCGGTACGCGGACCCCCGTCGGCGGTAGGCCCGCCTTACGGGATGCCGCTGCCCGTCCCCGTCCCTGGCTGCTGCCGCAGTACGTCGAGGACGACCGCGCCGTCGACGGTCTCGCGGGTGGTGAGCAGGTCGGCGAGGTGGTCCAGGGCCGAGCGGTGGTCGCGGAGGAGGGCGACGGCGCGTTCCTCGGCCTCCCGGACCAGGCGGGCGACCTCCTCGTCGATCAGGCGCTGGGTCTGCTCGGAGTAGGGGCGGTGCAGGCCCTCGCCGGGGCTCTCCTCGCCGAGCCGGTGGACGACGCCGGTGGTGGCGTAGCCGACCGGGCCGAGGGCCGGCGAGAGGCCGAAGTCGCGGACCATGCGGCCGGCGATCTGGGTGGCCCCGGCCAGGTCGTCGGCGGCGCCGGTCGAGCCCTCGCCGAAGACCACGAGCTCGGCGGCCCGACCGCCGAGCCGGACGGCCAACAGGTCGGTGAGATAGCCCTCGCTGTAGAGGTGCCGTTCGGCTTCCGGGAGTTGTTCGGTGGCGCCGAGCGCGGGGCCGGAGGGCAGGATGGTGACCTTGGCGACCGGGTCGGCGTACGGGCACAGCGCGGCCACGAGGGCGTGCCCGGACTCGTGGACGGCGACGGCCTGGCGCTCCTCCGGGAGCAGGGCGTTGGAGGTCTCCCGGCGTCCGAGCAGTACCCGGTCCCGGGCGCTGTCCAGGTCGTGGGCGGTGATGGCGGTGGCGCTCGCGCGCACGGCGTGGATGGCGGCCTCGTTGAGGAGGTTGGCGAGGTCGGCGCCGGAGAAGCCGGGGGTGGCGCGGGCGATGATGTTCCAGTCGACGTCGGGCGCCAGTTTCTTGCCGCGGGCGTGGACGGCGAGGATCGCCGCGCGTTCGGTCTGGTTGGGCAGCGGGACGGTGACGTGCCGGTCGAAGCGGCCGGGCCGCAGCAGCGCCGGGTCGAGGGCCTCGGGGCGGTTGGTGGCGGCCAGCACCACGATGCCGCTGCTCTGGTCGAAGCCGTCCATCTCGGCCAGGAGTTGGTTGAGGGTCTGCTCGCGCTCGTCGTTGCCGCCGAGCCGGATGCCGCCGCGGCGGCTGCCGACGGCGTCGATCTCGTCGATGAAGATGATCGACGGCGCGCGCTTGCGGGCCTCGTCGAAGAGGTCGCGGACGCGGGAGGCGCCGACCCCGACGAACATCTCCACGAACGCCGATCCGGTCACCGACAGGAACGGCACCGCCGCCTCACCGGCGACGGCCCGGGCGATCAGCGTCTTGCCGGTGCCGGGCGGGCCGACCATGAGCACCCCGCGCGGGCCCTGGGCGCCGACCACCGCATACCGCTCGGGGCGGCGCAGGAAGTCGACGACCTCGCTGATCTCCTGTTTGACGCCCTCGTAGCCGGCGACGTCGTCGAAGCGGGTGGTGGGCCGCTCGGCCTCGATGATCTTGGCGCGGGAGCGGCCGATGCCGCCGAGCCCGCCGCTCAGTGTGCGCGCGGCCTGCCGCCCGGTCCACAGGAACAGCGCGCCGAGGAGGAACAGCGGCAGCAGTACGAACGCCAGCGGCCCCACCCAACTGGCGCCGCCGCTGCTGCTGGCCGCGTTGATGTCGATGTTCTTGTCGCGCAGTTGGTTCTCCAGCCCGGTGTTGCCGAGCGCGGTGGGAATCCGGGTGGTGAACTCCCGGCCGTCCTTGAGCTTCCCGGCGACGCCGCCCTTGTCGTCGATGTCGACGGTCTTGACCTGCCCGGCGCTCACCTTGCCGAGGAAGGCGCTGTAGGAGAGGGCGGCGCCCGTGGGCTGGTGCAGCCGGCTCAGCAGCAGGACGAACACCGCGATCAGGATGATCGGCAGCAGCCACGGCCGCCAGGCAGGGGTCCGTGGCCCGGCGGGGGGCTTGGGCGGCTCCCGCGGCGGCCCCGGCTTCGCCGAACGCGTGGCATGGCGCCTCGGCAGGCGCACTGCGGTGATCACGACGGCTTCCCTACGGCTCCCGCTTCCATCGTGCTCCGGGATCGCGAGGACCGTTCCCGGCCTGCGCATGTTTCCCCTGTCCACTTTCCACGATCGGGCGTTCCGCCCCGTTCCGCAGGGCGGGCCGGCGACCGCGGTCCGTCGTGGTGTGGGAGGTGGCGCCCAGGTGTGGGACGCTCGAAGAGCAGGCGAAGGGGGTGCGTGATGCCTCTTGCTAAGCCCCGCCCGCCCTGGCGCCGAGCTCCTCTCCGGCGCGGCACGGACGTGGCGCAATCCTGGTTGGTGCTGGCCACGGGGGTGCTCATCGCCGTCGCGGCGCCGGCCGCGGGGGTGGCGGCCGGCAATGCGGTGGACGCGGCGGCGAACCGGCAGAGCGTCGGTTGGCACGCGGCCTCCGCGGTGATCGCGCGGGAGCCCGCGACCCGGATCAGCGGCATCGACAGCGGGAGCGCCACCGGCGACCGGGTGCGGACGACGGTGCGCTGGACGGCCCCGGACCACACCGTGCGGACCGGCGAGACCAACGTGCCGCCCGGCGTCCACGTCGGGGACCGGACGACCGTGTGGTTGGACCGGAACGGGATGTTGGTGCGCAACCCCAGCACCCCGACGGACTCCCTGGCCGAGAGCGTCGTGGCCGGCACGGTGGTCGCGTCCGGCACCGGGTTGCTGCTCTTCGGCGCGGAGAAGACCGGCGTCCGGCTGATCGACCGCCGGCGCTACGCGCAGTGGGAGAAGGAGTGGGCGGAACTGGACGCCCGATGGCGCCACCACCAGCAGTGACTCGACGCGAACCGGCCTGCGCCGCCGCCTACCCGGCGGCCGCGGACCGCCGCTGCCAGCCGACGTGACGCGACCGCCCCCGCCTCACTCCCCCACCCGCTCCGCCAGCGCACGCCCGCCGCCCGCCCGGAAGATCCGGTCCAGGTGCCGGTCCAGGATCCCCGCGGCGGACCGCGCGCTGCGCTGGCCGACGAGGACGCTGGTGCCGAGCCCCGCGGACAGCGCGAGCAGGCTGACGGCCTCCGCGCGGGCCTCGATGCCGGGTCGCGTGAGGTCCGACTCCCGGGCCCGCTCCAGGAGTTCGGTCAGGGTGTCCTCGGCGGCGTCGGGGTTGCGGATGAACGGCTGGGCGGCGAGCGCCTGGTCGGTGACGGACAGCACGGCGTACGAGGTGTAGACGAGGTGGAAGGTGCGGCTCGGCTCGTCGGTGGGCAGCGACGCCATCAACAGCGCCTCGATGGTCGCCCGCGGCCCGGGGTCGTCCCCCGCGGCCCGGACCTGGGCGGCGACCCGCTCCCCGAACCCCTCGGCCAGCCGCTGGAGGCCGTAGAGCAGCAACTTCTCCTTGGTCTCGAAGTAGTACTGCACCAGCCGCAGCGAGACGCCGGCCTCCGCGGCCACCTCCCGCATCCCCACGGCGTGCAGCCCGCGCCGCCCGGCCACCCGCAGCAGCGCCTCGGCGATCTCGGTACGGCGTTCGGCATGGTCCACGCGCTTCGGCATCGGTCGCGTCTCCCCTGGTCGACTGCATGGTCCTGGGCCGGCGGCCCCGGGCCGGCCAGCTTGATGATACCGCCGTACCAACAACGTGGTACGTTCGTATCACGAAGATCCGACCCCGTGGAGGTGGCCGTGTCCGAGACCATGACCCGCACCCAGGCCGACGTCGGCCGCTATGTCAGCGACGCCCTGCGCGAGCGTTACTTCGCGGCCTGCGACGCGCTTTACGCCCTGGGGGAACCCGCGAGCGCCCAGACCGACGTGGAGACCTCCTTCGGCACCACACACGTCTACCGGTACGACCCCGCGGACCCCGCCGCCGCGTCCCGCACCCCGATCGTCCTCGTGCACGGCGCCGGCTCCTGCTCCGCCATCTGGTACCCCAACACCCCCGCTCTCAGCGCCGAACGCCCGGTGTACGCGCTCGACACCCCCGGCGACCCCGGCCGCAGCACCCAGCGCGCCCCCATCCACCAACCCGATCGCGCTGCCCGGTGGTTGGACGAGGCTCTCGACGAACTCGGCCTGGACCGCGTCCACTTGGTCGGCACCTCGTACGGCGGCTGGCTCGCCCTGAACCAGGCACACCGCCGACCGGACCGCCTCGCCTCGGCCACACTCCTCGACCCGGGCGGGCTGGAGAAGGTGGGCCCGCGCTTCTTCGCCTGGATCTTCGCCAGCCTCTTCGCGACGTTCGCACCGAAGGCACTGCGGCCGCGACTGGCCTCCTGGCTGGAGCAACCGGTGCTCGTCGTCCCGGAGTTGCGCACCATGGTCCACCTGGCCGTGCGCGCCTACCGCATCCGCCGCCCGGCCCCGCTCCCCCTGTCCGACGACGAGCTGACCACCATTCGCACCCCGCTCTACCTCGTACTCGGCAAGCGGAGCCTCCTGGTGCACCCGCGGCGACAGGTCGAGCGCGTGCCGCGCCTGATACCGGGCGCCCGCGCCGAGATCGTCGCCAAGACCGGCCACGGACCGCAGATCGACCACGCCGACGAGGTCAACCGCCGCATGCTGGACTTCATGAACACGGTCGACGAGCCGGTCGCCTGACCGCCACCCCGACCGACGCCCCAGGGGCCGGCCCCCACACCGGCCCCAACCCCCGCCCTCCCCCGATCCCGCTCAGCGCGTCGTGTAGCCGCCGTTGACGAAGAGGGTCTGCCCGTTGAGCCACCAGCCCTCGGTCATCAGGAAGACCACATAGGGCGCGATCTCCTCGATCTTCGTCAACTCACCGTTCATGGACGAGGACTTGTGGAACGCGACGGAGTCGTCGGTCTCGGCCGGATAGAAGAACGAGGTGTCCATCGAGCCCGGGGCGATGTTGTTGACGCTGATGTTGCGCCCGAAGAGCTCCTTGGACAGCGCGCGGGTGAAGTGCTCGACCGGCGCCTTGCTGCCGGCGTAGACCGAGTACAGACCGGTGTAGGCGGCCAGCAGCGAGGTGACGACGGTGATGATCGAGCCGTCGCGGTCGATGCGCTTGGCGGCCTCGCGCATCATGAAGTAGGCGGCCTTGGAGTTCACCGCGAACATCCGGTCGTACTCGGCCTCCGAGGTCTCGGTCATCGGCTTCTTGACCACCATGCCCGCGGTGTTCACGCTCGCGTCCACCCGCCCGAACGCGTCGATCGCGGCGTCGAAGAGCCCCTCGACGCCGGCCACCTTCGTCAGGTCCGCCTGGTGGGTCACCGCGTCCCCGCCCGCCTGCTTGACCGCGGCGGCGGTCTCCTCCGCGTCGGCACGGGACGAGTCGCTGTTGTAGTGCACCACGACCTTCGCGCCGTGCTCGCCGAGATGCCGGCTGATCAGGCCACCCAGATTCCTGGAGGCCCCGCCGACCACGACGACCTTGTCCTTGAGCGTACGAGCGGGCATGACACATCTCCTCAGCGCAACGATGTCCGGCCCCACGCGCGCATGCCGGCGCACACCCGCGCCCGCACGCCCCGCGCTCCCCTCCCGCGGACGACGCGCGGCCACGCGGACGACGCTATGCAGGCACCCCGGTGATCGCATCCGCAGCCATCACCCGAGGTCACCCGCCCGGACCCCTCGACGCCCGGGCCGCCGGCCGGACTCCTCAGACGGGACGGCACCGGCGATCAGGCCGCGCGGGCGGACCGAGCGACCCTGAGGAGCTCCGAGAGGACCCTGACGCGACCGACCACAGCCAGCGCCCCGTTCTTCCTCGTGACGCGATCCATACCTTTTCCGTCATCATCAGCCCCCAGGCAACCCGCCGTTGGCCCACTGCGTCGCGTGGTCGCGGACGAACTCGGCGAAGGGGCGGGGCGGGCGGCCGGTCAGGTCGAGGACCGCGGTGCTGACCGCGTCCTCCCGGCCGCCCCTGATGTCGGCGTCCACCGCGGCGAGGGCGGCGGCGAACTCGGCCGGCATGCCGGATGCCCGCAGGCGGTGCGCCAACTCGTCGACCTCGACGTGCAGTACGCGGACCGGCCGACCGGTGTGGGCGGTCAGGATCGACGCGGCGTCCTGGTAGCTCAGCGCCTTCGGCCCGGTGAGCAGGTGGTCGTGCCGGTCGTCGGACTCCGGGTCGGGGTCGGTCAGCAGGGCGGAGGCGGCGGCCGCGATGTCCCGCGCGTCGATCCAGCCGAGCCGACCGCCGCCGGCGGCGGTGCGGATCTCGCCGTGCCGCCGGATCCGCTCGCCCAACGGGTGCGGGCTGAGGAAGTTCTGCATGAACCCGGAAGGCCGCAGCACGACCCACCCGGGCCGGGTCCGCATCCGGTCGGCCAGCTCCAACGGGCCGGGGGCGTCCGGCAGTACGGCGGCGGAGCCGAGCAGCACCACCCGGCGCACACCGAGCCGTTCCGCCTCGGCCAGGAACGGCCCCACCAGTGGCATCGGATCCACGGTGAGCAGCGGAGGCACCAGGTAGACCCGGTCCGTCCCGCGCAGCGCGGCCCGGTGGGTGGCCGGGTCGTTCCAGTCGAACCGCACCGCGTCGGGGGCGTCGGCCGACGGGTGGCGACTGGCCACCCGGACCGGTACGCCGTTGCCGCGCAGCAGTTCCGCCAGCGCGCTCCCGGTCTTGCCGGTGCCTCCGGTGATCAGTACGCCGGTCATCGCGTGGCCTTCGAGCGCAGCGAGTCGAGCAGTTCGGGCAGGCGGCCGGCCGCGGAGGCGGCGGCCAACGGGTTCCAGTAGTCCCGGTAGTGGGCGATCAGGCCGTCCCGGACGGTGATCACCGCGATGTAGTCCAGCCGGTGGGGCGCGCCGGTGCGCACCGTGAGCCCGTCGGCGGTGAACTCCACCACGATGGTGTCCGGCCGTTCCCGTGCGATGGACGGCGACCACGGGTACGGCCTGCACGTCCATCCGTTCCGGGTAGCCGGCCAGATAGGCGCGGATCCCCTCCCGTCCGGCCAACTGCCGTGGCGCGGCCCCCACGGCGAACGGGAACGCGGCGGTGCCGTCCTCCGCCCACAGGTCGGCGACGGCGTCATGTCCTTGGCCAGCAGCAGGTCCAGCAGCCGGCGGAAGGTCTCCTCGGGGGTGCCTGGCACGGTGGTCCTCCGGTGTTCGGCGGGATGTGACCGTTCCAGGCTGAGCGCGCGCCCGCCGCTGGGGAACGGACGGTTGATCCCCGGACTGCCGGTCCCTGGTTAAGCCGCGCGCCGCTGTGCCAACCTGACCCGGTGAGCAGAGGTGAACTGGCCGACTTCCTGCGCCGCCGGCGGGAGGACCTGCGCCCGGAGCAGATGCCGGCAACCGCCGTCCATCCGCCGGGCCGGCGCGCCCGACGCACGCCCGGACTCCGCCGCGAGGAGGTCGCCACCCTGGCCGGCGTCTCCACCAACTACTACGAACGCCTGGAACAGGCCCGCGCACCGCACCCGTCCCCGCGGGTGTTGGCCGCACTGGGCACGGCGCTGCGGCTCACCGCCGAGGAACGCGACCACCTGGCACGCCTGGCCGGCCAGACCCCGCCGGGCACGGGCACAGCCACGGACATCGATGAGACACCGGTGCCCGCCGACGCCCGTCAACTGCTCGACCGGCTCGGGCCGATGCCCGGCTACCTGGTCAACGAGCGACAGGACATCCTCGCCTGGAACGCCGCCGCGGCCGCCTTGCTCACCGACTTCGGGCGGCTGCCCGCCGAGGAACGCAACACCGTGCGGCTGTCCCTCCGGCTGGGCGGCACGCGCTGCTCGGCACCGGCCGGCGCGGAGGGCGAGTTCGCCAGGCAGTCCGCCGCCCAACTGCGCGCGGCCAGCGCCCGGCACCCCGGTGAGCGCGTACTCGGCGAGCTCGTCAACGAGTTCGCCGCGCACAGCCCGGACTTCGCCGCCAGTTGGCGCGACCACGAGGTACGCCCCGTACCGACGCTGCGCAAGCTCCTGCACCACCCCGAGCTGGGCGACCTCGACCTCGACTGCCAGACCCTGCTCCTGCCGGGCACCGACCTGCGCCTGGTCCTCTACACCGCGGAACCAGGCACCCCGAGCGCGGCCGCCCTCGCCCGACTCGGGTGACGGGCACCTCAGTCGGCGGTTCCCTGCGCCCGGCGGTGACGCCATACGTCAAGCAGGTCCCAGCGGTACGGCGAGTCCTCGTCGGTGGTGTCGAGGCCGCGCAACACTTCGTCGCCGCGGGGGTCGTCGCGGAGGGCGAGCTGGACTGCCGCTCGGACCCGTACGGCTTCGTCGTCATCGTCCAGGCACGCGGCAAGGGCATCCGACGGGCCGGGGAATTCCTCGGGGGCCTTGCCGAGCGCCCGGCAGGCTCCCTCGCGCACCGTGGCCTCCGCATCCCGCGTGCGGGCCGTGACCGCGGTCAGCGCCTCGGGGTTCCCTCGCCCCACCGCCCAGTGAAGTCCGGAGACGGCCCATCTCCGGACTTCGCGATCGTGGTGCCGGGTGAGCTCCGGCAGCGGCTGCTCGGCCCGGAGATCCACCGCCTCAGCCAGGCCTGCGGCCAGGGCCCGCATGACCCGCGAGTCCGCTTCGCGCGCCACCCAGGGGAGGAAGAGGTCGACGAGCGGGCCGTCGAAGGGCGCGTCGTCGCTCTCGTCGAAGAGGTTGACCAGGCGGAGTATCTCGGCGCCGAAGTGGCGTTCCAGCGGGTCGGGACGGTTCCGCAGGGCGGCTGCCTGAGCCCACACCGACGGGTCCTGCCGGGTGGAGAGCGCGAGCGTCGTTGCCGACCACACGGGCTGGTCGATGTCCGGCTCGGCCAGAGCGCGGTCCCTCAGCTCTCCGAAGGACCGCCTGATCCCGTGTTTGGGCTCCAACTCGGTGAGGATCGAGGTGTGCCCGTTGCGGACAGTCAGGCCGCCGAGCGACAGCTCTGTGCAGTCGTTCCCCCACCCGTCCCGGACCGCCTCGCGCTCGACCGGTTCGGACGCGCCGCTCCTGCGACGGAGTTCCGCCTCGGCACCCGTCACATGCCAATACCGGGCCAGGTCCAGGGCGTTACGCCCCTCGGCGTCGGCGAGGCGCAGGTCTGCTCCGTTGGCGACGAGCACGGATGCGATCTCGCAGGCGCCGCCGTCGATCGCACGCAGCAGAGCGGTACGGCCGTCGGCGGCGGCGCGGTTCAGGTCGACCGGGCGGGGCGCCGACAGTAGCGCCTCGACGACCGGCAGGTCGAAGGCGTCCACCGCCAGGCACAGAGCCGGAGTCCCGGCCCCGTCGACGGTGTCGGGGTCGGCCCCCGCATCGAGCAGCGCCAACGCTGCCTTGGCGTCCCCGCTCCGCACCGCGGCGACGAACGCATCCGCACCCATGCCTCTGTACCCACCCACAACTCGCCCCAGGGACAACGACGGCATCGCACCGGTGATGACGTGCTGGATCAGCATGCCGGACCCGAACGGGCAAGATCCAATCAGCGGGGCACTCGGCGGCGCAGCGGGCCCAACGGGGCGCTCGGCCAGGCAACCGAACCGCTCAGGGGCCGCCCCGGGCGCTCGGTCGCAACTCGTGTGTCCGAGCGGGACAGTTGGTCCCGTCTGCGGCTTGCGGAGCGGTGCAGCCAGGCGTCGCACCTCGCGCTCCGGGCCTGGCAGCGGCTCACGAGGAGGCTCGCGGCGGGCCACATTTCCCATAAATCGAATCTTTGAGCGATTTCCGGCCACCTCGACACCGCCGGATCCAGGCAGCGGGACAGCCTGCCATTTACGGGGTGAATCGGCGACACCGCCCCAGGAAAGCAGGCCAAAACGCCACCTGGCCAGCCAGGCAGTGACTGGGGTTCTGAGTTTTGATCGATAATCGATAATCGCTAGTGGTGCAACGCACGAACGGAAATGCGAAAAAGTTCATTTAAGGTGTGTCTGGATCTCTTCGCACAGCAGAACGGACGTAGCCCGCCATGGACATGAGCGCGGCCAACAAGAAAAACCTCAGTCTCTTCGCCCTGATCATGATCGGGCTGGGGTCGATCTTCGGCTCCGGTTGGCTCTTCGGAGCCGGACAGGCCGCACAGGTCGCCGGCCCCGCGGCGCTGGTCGCCTGGGTGATCGGCGCCGTCTTCATCGGCATGATCGCCATGTCGTACGCCGAGGTCGGCGCCGCCTACCCGTTGCCGGGTGCGATGGCGCGCTTCGGTTCGATCACGCACGGCCCGGTGCTGGGCTTCGTCAGCGGTTGGGCGGTGTGGATCGCGATCGCCTCCCTGATCCCCATCGAGTCGATCGCGGGCACCCAGTACATGTCCTCCTGGAGCTTCGGGTGGGCCAAGGGTCTGGTCTCCGACGGCAGCCTCACGGCCACCGGCACGCTGATGGCCCTGTTCCTGACCTTCGCCCTGTGGTTCGCCTGCTACTGGTCGGTGGCCCTGCTGGCCAAGGCCAACACGATGCTGACCCTGGTGAAGTTCGCCATCCCGGTGCTCGCGGTCATCGCACTGCTCGCCTCCGGCTTCCACACCGGCAACTTCACCAACCACGGCGGCTTCGCCCCCAACGGCTGGTCGGCCGTGCTGACGGCCGTCACCACCTCCGGCGTCATCTTCGCCTTCAACGGCTTCCAGGCAGTCGTCAACCTCGGCGGTGCCGCCCGGAACCCGGGCCGGGCCATCCCCCTCGCCCTGGTCGGCGCGCTCTCCCTGGGCCTGGTGATCTACCTCGCCCTCCAGGTCGCGTTCCTCGGCTCGGTCCCGCCGGAGAAGCTGGCCGAGGCCGCCGGGTGGCACGGGATCAACTTCGCCTCCCCCTTCGCCGACCTGGCCAAGCTGCTGATGCTGCACTGGGTCGTCACCCTGCTCCAGTTCGGCGCGTTCATCTCGCCGTGCGGCGCCAACATCGCCAACGTCGCCTCGGCCTCGTACATGGCGCAGAACCTCGCCGAGACCGGCTTCTTCCCCAAGAAGATCGCCGAGGTGCACCCCCGCTACGGCACCGCCCGCCCCGCGATGTGGGTCAACCTGGGCGTCTCCGTGCTCCTGCTGCTCACCATCGGCCACAGTTGGGAGGCGCTGGCCAGCGTCGTCTCGGCCGCCATGGTCGTCTCGTACCTGATCGGCCCCATCGCGGTGGGCGTGCTGCGCCGGACCAAGCCGGAGCTGCCGCGACCGTTCCGCCTGCCGGCCGCTTCGGTGCTCTGCCCGATCACCTTCGCCTTCGCCGCCTGCGCCCTGTACTGGTCGAAGTGGCCCAACACCGGCAAGGTGACCCTGCTCGTGCTGGTCTCGGTGCCGATCGCGGCCCTGGTGCTGCGTCGCCGGGGCGAGCGGAACCTGGCCCGGCAGTTCGCCGCGGCCTGGTGGCTGATCGGTTTCCTGGTGTGGCTGTCGGCGCTGTCGGCCCTGGGCAGCACCGAGTTCGGCGGCCGCGGCGTGATTCCCGGCGGCGTGGACATCGCGCTGGTCGGGGTGTCGGCACTGGGCTTCTACTTCTGGGCGGTGCGCGCCGGCGTTCAGGCCCATCGCGAGGGTCTGACGGCCCCCGATCCCGTAATCGGCGGCGAGGCCGGAGCGGGCTCGGATGCGGAGTCGGAGTCGACCGGGTTGCCGGGGCAGCGGTCTGAGGAACAAGGGGCGCTCGTCTCCTGAGCCACTCCCGTCCGCTCGGCAGCCGGTAGTCGACGAGCAGCCGCCAGACAGGTCACGACCTGGTCTGGCGGCTGTTTCTTTTGTGCCTGTGTCTGGGACGGTGTCTGTGTCTGGGACGGTGCCTGTGTCTGGGACGGTGTCTGTGGCTTTGCCGGTACCGGCTCTTGGTGCGGAATATCGGCGGGCCCGTTTCAACTGTTCCGGTTTCAGGGGGAGGCGAAGAGGCCCCGGTGGCGTTGCGGGTGCTCGTCCCGCTTCAGGAGGGCGACCGCCGATGCGGCAATCCCGTCTGCCTGGACCCGGATTTCCGGGATGGCCGTGGTCTCCAGGAGCTCGCCCCGCAGCAGGGAGCCGAGCGCCCAGAGGGGCGCCCTGACGTCGCCCCGGCCCGGGGCGGACAGCAGTCGGCCGTCCCGGGTCGCGCCGAGGCCCAGGCCGGTGGCGTGCGGGCGGGCGAGCCCGGTCTTGAAGAGGCTGTGCAGGAACGGGTCGTCGAGCGAGCCCACGTCCGACCGGGACCCGGTGCAGTTGACCACCGCGCCCACGTCGAGCGTGGTGCCGGTGCTCAGGCGTACGCGGACGCCCTCGCCGGTCACCGCGGCGTCCGTCAAATGGCCTGAAACGATCCGGAGTTGGCCGAGCTCGCGTGCCTGGCGGACGGCGGCCGCGGTCGGGGGTGGCATGCGGTGGCGGTGCACCTCCCACAGGCGCAGGTGCTCCTTGAGGAAACGGGTGCGGTCCGCCGGCGGCAGTCGGCGCCACAGGTCGGTGGTGAGGGGGCGCAGGCTGTCGAAGCCCGGCCGCCAGTCACCGTGCGCGCGCCGGCTCCGGGAGAGGTGCGTGAGGACCGTCCGGCGGAACGCGTCGAGCCCGGGAGGGCCGGCGACGACGGGCGGTGGGGACTGCGGCAGGGGCTCCGAGGCGTGTGGCTGCGGGAGCAGGCCGCTTCTGGAGACGGCGATCACCGTGCGGCCGGGCCGTTGGAGGCTGAGCGTCATGTCGGCCATGGTGAGTCCGGTGCCGACGAGCAGGACGTCGGCACCGGGCGGTACGGCGCAGAGCGCGTCGGGAGACCACGGCGAGGCGACGAAGCGGTGCGACGTGCGCAGGGTCTCGGGAGCCCATCGGCAGTCCGCGGCGAAGTTGCCCAGGGCGAGGACGGCGGCGTCGACGCGGAGGGTCCGGCCCGAGCTGAGGAGGAAGGACAGGGTGGAATCGTCGTGGTGCGCGGTCCCGATGGCCCTGGCCTGCACGCGATGCAGGCGGGCGCCGGCGCTGCGGCGCGCGGTGTCGTCCAGGACGTGCGCGAGGTAGCGCCCGTAGAGCACGCGCGGCACGAAGGCGTCGTGGTCGGCGTGTTGGGGGTGCCGGTCGGCGAGCCAGTGGACGAAGTGGTCGGGGTCCTCGGCGAATGCGGTCATCCGGGCGGCCGGGACGTTGAGCAGATGGCGGGCGTCATCGGTGCCGTAGGCGGGGCCCCGGCCGTTCTCGCGGGCGGGGTCGATGAGCCAGACGTCGAGCCGGAGTCGGTGGCGGTCGGCGTGTTGGAGCAATCGCGTGGCCGTCAGTGAGCCGGCGGCACCGGCTCCGATCACCGCGATGTCGCTGCCCGACTGATAGCTCTTCACCCGTCACCACTTCTGTGCCCGCTGGGTTGGCTGTCGTCCTCGTATGCGCCGTGTTCGCCCGGCCGCCTACGCCGCGGCCGCACGGATTGGACGGAGAATTCTGCCTCATGAAGCGGTGGGAGTCGAACCACCGGGGCCGGGCGAACGGGCCGTCTGGCGCGATTCGTTCGACGGTCGGACAGGCGCATGTGAGAGACGTGGAGTCCGGCCTTTGCGGGGTGCGCGCCCGCGGCTCCGCGCTCCGTCAATTTCCCCGGCCGATGCCGGCCGTGCCCGGAAAGGCGTGGCCGACATCGGCGGGTCGGGCGGGGCGAGCGGAATTCGCGTGGGCGGAATGCGGAAAACCGGCGCCCGCCCAGGAGGCAAACGGTGTCCAGGAATGGACGATCGGCGGGAGTGGCCATTCCTGACGATCGGCCCGTGGTCCCGTCAGCTCGTCGGCGCGCGGGCCGGTCAGAGGATTTCGATGGCGGTTACCTTCGGCGGGCGGTTGGGGAAGGTGATCTCGTGCCAGCGCTCGACCTTCACCGAGTCGCCGTTCTCGTCGTAGTAGATCAGGTCGTTGTTGCCCGTGGAGATCTTGTCGACCCACCAGCCGCCGAAGTTGGTCCTGCCGGCGTTGGCGTAGCAGTCCACGCTCTGGCTACCGCCGTTGTGCGACCAGATCTTCAGGAAGTTCACCCCGCCGCGGCAGGTGACGTGGTCGATGGCGAAGGCGTTGCCGGTCGGCACCGCGAGGGTGAGCGCGGCGGCCGCGGCAAAGGCCACGCCCACGGAACGCGCGGCCTTCTTCGTCTTTGAGATCACGTTTTCTCCCGTTCCCTTTCATACGGGCGTCGCGCCTACGGCCGCTTTACCGCAACCCCGGTCATCACGTGGAAATCGCGCGGGAACCACCTGCCATCGCGTGGCGATCGCAGGGGAACTCCCGTGGGAATCAAGGTGGTTGGCGCGGTGCGGGAAAGGGGCTTCGGTGACCTCTCGGTGCGGTCGTCACTTCGTGTCGGATCGGCCCGTCTCGCACTTACAGGACGACCATGCTTTAAAGATCCTTTACGCCGCAATCCGATCAGCCACCCCTGGCCGGAACGTGCCCCCGAATGTCCAGATCGGGGCCAGTTGGGGAATTTGAGCCAGTTCGCGGCTGGTTTTCCCTTCAATCGAACGTCTTGCCGTGGAGTTGGGTGCGGGAGGTGATGCCCAACTTGGGGAAGAGCTTGTACAGGTGGTAGCCGACGGTGCGGGGGCTGAGGAAGAGCCGGGCGGCGATGTCCCGGTTGCTCATGCCCTCGGCGGCCAGGCGGGCTATCTGGAGCTCCCGTGAGGTGAGTCGGCTGAGGTCGGTGGCCGGCTCGGCTGCCCGCTGGTCCGGGGCCCGGTCGCCGGCGGCGCGCAGTTCGCGGCGGGTCAACTCCGCCCAGGGATGGGCGCCGAGCATGCACAGATACGTCTCGGCCTGGTGCAGATGGTCCCGGGCGGGCTTGATCCGGCGGTTGCGGCGCAGCCACTCGCCATAGAGGAGGTGCGTCCGGCCGATGTCGAAGGCCGAGGGGTGCGAAGCCTCCAGGGCCTCGGTGAACAGCGCGTCCGCGTCCTCACCCGACGCCAGCAGGGCCCGGCACCTGAGCCACATGGCGCGCAGGTGCGGGAGTTGGTCGGGCACGGCCCGTTCCTCGAAGCTGTGCAGCGCGGCCCGGGCCGGTTCCGGGTCCCCGGCCCGCACCGACGCCTCGACCAGGTCCGGCAGCACCAACCAGCTCACCATGAAGTGTTCGGTGGGCCCACCCGGTGAGGCCACCTCGCCCAGCATGCGGGCGGCCCGGTCCGGCTGCCCCTCGGCCAGCGCCTGGAGCCCCAGCGCCCATTGCGCCAGCCCGATGGCCGAGTTGATGCGGCGCGGCGCCGACAGCGCCAGGGATTCCGAGGCCAGGGCACGACAGCGGTCGCCGTTGCCCTGGACGGCGGCGACCCAGGCCAGCATGGCGCGCAGATGACTGGCGGCGCCGAGCTGACCGGTGTCGTCGGCGAGGATGAGCGCCTCGGTGGCGTGGGAAGCCGCCGCGGCCCACTGGCCGGTGACGAGTTGCAGCGCCACCAACGGGGCGAGGGACATCGGCAGCGCACCGAAGGCGCCGACCTTGCGCAGCTCGTCGACGGCGCGCTGGTGCGCGTGCAGCATCTCCTCGGTCGTCCCGGTCAGGTACGGGAGGAACACCGGCGGCCACACCCACGGCCGGGGGTGCGCGGGGGACAGCCAGGCCATCCCGGAGACCGGAATATCGGGCGGGGAGGAGTGGCCCGTTGGGCGGGAGCCGTGGCCGAGACCGCCCAAGTAGTGGAAGTGGCGGGAGAAGTAGGCGCTGGCGGCGGCGCGTTCCTCACTGAGGCCGGGCAGGGCGTCCCCGCCGGTGGCGTCGTCGGCCTGCGCGACGGGACCGTGCGGCAGGCGGCCGATCGCGTCACCGATCTCCGTCAGCCGCGCCGGGTCGCCCGCCACCCAGGCCGAGCGGGCCGCCATCACCAGGAGCTCCCCGGCCAGTTCCGCATCGGTGGCCCCCACCAGGCGGGCGCCGTCCAGCAGCATCCGGCAGGCCAGGGCGGGATCGCTGCTGGCGTGCGTGATGGCGCCGCGCACCCGGGCGGTGCGCGCCCGCAGCGCCGGGTCGTCCGTCAACGTCTCGGCGCGGTCCAACAGCGACTCGGCCTGGGTGGTCTTCGCCGCCGTCCAGGCGCACTCGGCCGCCTCCACCATCCAACGGGCCCGGCGGCCGGGGTCGGAGGCCAGCGTGGCGGCCCGGCACAACGCCTGGGCCGCGGTGGCCACCCCGCCGGTGCGCCGGGTGCGTTCGGCGAGCGCGGCCAGCCGCTCGGCCACGGTGTCGTCGGTGCCGAGCGCGGCCGCTGCCGCGTGCCAGACGTACCGGTCGTCCTCCTCACCGACGGCGTCGGCCAGCGCCAGGTGGGCCGCGCGCCGGTCGTTGAGCGGGGCACCCTGGTAGAGCGCGGAGCGCACCAACGGGTGCCGGAACCGGACGTGTTGCTGGTCGAGGTGGAGCAGCCCTTGCGACGCGGCGGCGCTGAGCACGTCCATGGCCGCCTCGGCGTCGCCGGCGGCACCGAGGACGGTGGCCAGGTCCCCGTCGCTCTCCGCCGCGGTGAGCAGCAGCACCCGGTGGTGGTCGG
Source organism: Streptomyces sp. NPDC090442 (assembly GCF_044769405.1). Lineage (NCBI taxonomy): Bacteria > Bacillati > Actinomycetota > Actinomycetes > Kitasatosporales > Streptomycetaceae > Streptomyces > Streptomyces sp. NPDC090442. The sequence goes on along the minus strand of NZ_JBIVXW010000034.1, from coordinate 38,288 downwards.
CGGGCAGGCTCAGCGCGCGGTGCCGGAAGAGCTGGTGCAACCGCTCGCTGAGCGGCAGGTGTTCGGGCAGCGCGGCGCTGCCGTCCAAATGGTCCGGGCGCAGCGCGGTGGGCAGCTCCATGAGGGCCAGCGGGTTGCCACCGGCCTCGCGCAGCAGCCGTTCGCGGACGGTCGGCGTGGCCCGCGGCAGATGCCGGGCCAACAGGTCCGAGGCCGCCGGCGTCGACAACGGCCGGACGAGCAACTGGCGCAGGCCCGGGGCCGGGAAGGGCCGGGAGGCGTCGTCGCGGACCGCGAGGATCATGGCGATGCTCTCCCGCTCCATCCGCCGGGCCACGAACATCAGCGCGTCCGCCGTCGCCCCGTCCAGCCAGTGCGCGTCGTCCACGACCAGTAGCAGCGTCACGTCCTCGGAGGCGTCCGAGAGCAGGGTCAGCACGGCCAGCGCCACCAGGAACGGCTCGGCGGGGGCGCCGGCCAGCCCGAACGCCCCGCGCAGCGCGGCGGCTTGGGGCTCCGGCAGCCGCGCCACGTACGGCATCAGCGGCAGCAGCAGTTGGTGCAGCGCGGCGAACGGCAGCTCCACCTCGCCCTCCACCCCCACCGCGCGGAGCACCCACACGTCCGGCTCGGCCCGCTGCACCACGTCCCCCAGCAGCGCGCTCTTGCCGATCCCCGCCGGCCCGTGCAACACCAGCGCCCCGCTGCTCCCCTTGCGCGCGTCGTCGAGGAGCCTGCCCAGCTCATCCCGCTCCAGCTCTCTCCCGACCAGCATCCGACGGTGTCCTCTCTCGCGTTGGTCCCCCGTCGTATGACGAGTGTGTATAACCCCTGGGTTGCATGCCATCGGAGAACTCCGCCGCTGGTCACGGCCGGGTTCGCGGGGTCGGCGTGGCCGGCGGCCCAGTCGGTTGCCAGGTCATGCGACGGATGACCGCCCGATGACCACTCGCCCAGACTGACGATCCGTAATCACCGCACCAGACGGGGGCGTCGGCGGGCGCCCCGCAACAAGGAGCACGTCATGCAGTTCGGAGTGTCCTTTCTCCCGGACTGCCGCGAGGAGTGGAAGTCGGCGGCGGAGTACTACTCCGACGCGTTGGCGCTCTGCACGCTCGCGGAGTCGGCCGGATTCGCCTCGGCCAAAATGACCGAGCACTACCTGACCGACTACGGCGGCTACTGCCCGAGCCCGCTGAACTTCCTCAGCGCCGTCGCGGCCCGCACCACCCGGCTGCGACTGATCACCGGCTGCGTGCTGCCCGCCTTCCACCACCCCGTCCAACTCGCCGCCGAGGCGGCCATGGTGGACGCGATCAGCGGCGGCCGGCTGGAGGTCGGCTTCGCCCGGGCCTACCTGCCCCAGGAGTTCGAGACGTTCGGGGTCTCCCTGGACGAGTCCACCGACCGCTACCGGGAGACCATCCGGGCCGTGCTGCGGCTGTGGACCGAGGAGCGGGTCGACGAGGAGACCCCGTACTTCTCCTACCGGCAGGCCACCGGGCGCCCCTCCCCCGTGCAGCGTCCGCACCCGCCGGTGTGGGGCGCCGCCAGCATGACCCCGGGCAGCTTCCAGTGGTTGGGCGGCAACGGCTTCGGGCTGCTGATGACCCCGTCGCTCAACCCGGCCGCGCGGATGCGGCCGTTGGTGGACCTCTACCGCGACGCCGCGGCGGCCGCCGGACACACCCCGCGGATCGCCACCAGTCTGCCGCTGATCCTCGCCGAGACCGACGCGGAGGCCGAGCGCCTGGCCGACCGGCACATCGCGCGCTATCTGGAGGTGTGGACCGAGGCCGTGGAGTCCTGGAACGGCCGCGAGTCGGGCGACTACCGGGGCTACGGCGACTTCGGCAGCAAGTTGGCCGGCGTCACGCCCGCCTACATCCGGGAGATCAACGGGGCGATCGTCGGCTCCCCCGCCACCGCCGCCGAGCGCATCCTCCGCCTGGTCCGCGACTTCGGCGGGGTGGACCAGATCCTGTGGCAGGTCGACATCGGCGCGATGCCGCTGGCGCAGGCGCGCCGCTCGATCGAGATGTTCCGCGCCTCGGTCGTGCCCCTGCTGCGGGAGAAGCTGGCGGCCCTGCGCACCGGGGCCCGTACCCGGACGACCAACGCGGGCTGAACGGGCGGTGCGCACTGACCCGGCGGCTGCGACCGGCCGGGCGGTCACCGCTGGCCGGGCGGGGCTCCGGCCGGCTCCGGCCGACCGGCGGTTACGGCTGACCCGACGGTTCCGCTCGACCGGACGGCTCCGCCCCACCCCCAGACTTCCGGTCCGTGACGGGGCCGGAGGAGTCAACAACCCATCAGAGAAAACCTTTAGGAGGTGAAGACCGATGTCCAACACTGCTCTGCTCAGCCTGGATCTCGACGGGATCGAGGCCGCGGACTTCGAGGTCGTCGAAGCCAGCGAGTTCTCCTCGGCCGCGGTGCCCGCCATCGGATCGCTGCCGGGCGTCACCGACGGCGGACTTGAGGTGCGCATGGACGACAACGGGCACGGCAACTGCTGCTGTTGCTGCTGCCCCTGCTGCTGCACCTGACAGTGACCGAGGTGGTGGCCCGCGCTGTCCGGCGGGCCACCGCCGCCGGTTCCTCCAGGACCGAACCACTTCCCCGAAACGACGCCGAGGCCACGGAAGAAGAACGTCAAACACGCCGAACCGCGACCGTCCAGACCACCGGTGCGGTGCGCCCGCGACTGCGCGGCGACGTGTACTTCGCCGCGATGCCCGACGGCGCCTTCGTCCGCAGCACCCGCGGCAGCCTGTTCCTCAAGGGCGCCTCGGTACACCGGCTGCTCACCGCCCTCGCCCCGGCCCTGACCGGCGCCGCAACGCTGGACGAGCTGCTGGCCGCCGTACCCGACCCGCAACGCCCCCCGGTACGACGGTTGGTGGGCACGCTGCTGGAGCGTGGCTTCGTCCGCGACACCGGCTCCGACCGGCCGCACACCCTCGATGCCGACGAGGCCGAACGGTACGCCGGGCCCGTCCAGTTCATCGACTACTTCACCGACTCGGCCGAGCGCCGCTTCCAGGACTTCCGCGCCGCCCGCCTGGTCTGCGTCTGCGGCCCCGATGCGGCCCGCGGGTTCCTCAGCGCGTTGACGGACTGCGGGGCCGGGGAGTTGACGTTGGTCCTGCCCGAGGCCGATGACGTGCGGACGGTGCGCCGATTCGCCGACACGTTGCCCGAGGTGCCGGGCCGGTTGGCGATCGTGCCCGCGCCCGGCGGGGCGGATTCCGCGGGCTGGGAGGCGCTGCTGCGACCTGCCGCTGTCGTGCTGCACCTCGCCGATCGCCCCGGGGCCGACGCCCGCGGGGCGGTGGGTGAGTGCTGCGCACGGCGCGAAATCCCGCTGGTCCAGGGGCTCGTGGTCGACGACGCGGTGTGGATCTGGCCGGCGGGCACGCCGGCGGCCGATGCCCCGGATGCGGACGACGACGGGTACCCGTACGGGGGCCTTGCGTGGCGGCGGTTGTTGGCCACCCGTAGTGACGACGAGCGTCGGGCGCTGCGGGCCGGTCCCGGCCCGGACGAGCTCTACCGGGGCCCCGTACCGGAGTTGGCCGCGATCCAGCTCGCGTTCCGGGCGTTCTGCCACCTGACCGGCGTGGCCATGCCAGAGCTGGCCGCGATGGCCCGGCTGGACACCGCGACGCTGGAGATCGACCACCACCCCGTCCTCGCCCCCTCGGGCGCACTCGACTCCGGCTCCGACTCCGACTCCGGCTCCGACGGCATCCGCGACGCGTCGGAAGCCGCCCGCCGCGTCCGCCTCCTGCGCGCCGCCGAGCCCGTACCGGACCCGCTGTTCCTGGAGCGGCTCACGGCGGCCTGCGACCGCCATCTGGGCCCCATCCCGGAGGTTCGGGAGCGCGACTACCCGCAGTTGCCACTGTTCGTCACCGAGGCGAGGGTCGCCGACCCGGGCCTGTGCACCGCGCCGCGGCCCGTTTGGGGCGCGGCGCAGACCGCCCACGGTGCCCGCGCGGACGCGCTGCGCCGGGCCGCGGCCACCGCCCTTGACCTGGCCCGACAGGCGTCGCCGCGGCCCGCGTCCGAGCCGGGCTGGGACCTCGTCGCGGAGCGGGCACGCCCGCTGCCGGTCCCCGGAGCCGGCCGGTACGCGCACGGCATCGCCGCCGAGGCCGACCTGGACCGCTCGGCGCTGGCCGGCATCCTGGCCGCGCTCGCCCGGCTGGTACCGGAACACGCCACCGGGGGCGCGGCCGAAGGGACATCGACTGGAAGCGCGGCCGAGGAGACGTCCGCCGCCCCCGTGCCGCTCGCCGAACTGGCCGCCGCGGACCGGAACTGCGTGGACCTGCTCACGACCACCGAGGCCCGCTGGACGGTCCACCGGGTCGCCTCGCCCGCCGCCGCACTGCCGGCGTACGCGTTCCTGCTCGACGGCGTGACCGTCGCCGTCCAGGTGCACCCCGACGCCCACACCGCGCTGTCGGCCGGCCTGCACGACACCCTGCTGGCCTGGCAACTGGCCCACCACCGGGCGGAGTCCGGCGGGCCGGAGGCGACGGGCGACCACGCGGCGCGCGAGTTGCCGTCCGTACAGCCCCGGTTGGCCGCAACCGACGGGTCGGACCAACTGGCCGCGACGCTCGCCCAGTTGCGCGCCGCCGGACTCTGCGCGGTGCTCCACGTGCTGGACGACGATCCGGCGCTGGCCGAACTGGTCCGCTTCGGCGTCCGGGTGGTGATCGGCGATGCCTGAGCAGGTCGTGGAAACCGTCGAGGCCGTCGCGCAGGCGGCGACCGGGCCCGCGCCGGTCCTGGGCAGCGGCCCGTTGGCCGATGCGCTGCGACGACGCCCGCTCCCCCAGGGGCCGGCGGTCTTCGCGTCCGACACCTGGGACGGCGCGGAGGCCGGTCGACTGGCCCGGCACCGCGGCGGGCCCGTGTTGCCGGTACTGGCCGAGCCCGGCCAGGTGGTCGTCGGCCCGCTGGTCGCCCCCGGGCGAGCCGGCTGCCCCACCTGTGTGGACCGTCGCGCCTGGCGCCGGACCCCGCAGCGGCGGGCCGACGCGGCGGTGCGCGCGCAGGCGTCGCACCCGGCCGCCGGGCGCCCGATACCGTCCGGCGGACTGTTCGGCTCCGTACTGGAACGCGTGGTGGCCACGTGGGACCGCTGGGAGGCGGCGCCAACTCGCACGCCCGACGCGGACGGTGACAGCCACCCGGCAACCCGCCCCGTCGTCGTCCTCGACCGCCGGACCCTGCGGGTGACCACCCACCGGGTGCTGCCCGAACCGGGCTGCCCGGTATGCGGCGACCTCCCCGACGACTCCCCGGAGCGGGCGGTGGTGTCGCTGGCCCCCCGGCCCACCGGACACCCCGGCGGCAGCCGACAGCGCGCCCTGGACCCCGCCCAACTGGTGCGGACCTACCTCGACCCGCTCGCCGGCGTCGTGCCCGAGGTCTCCCTCTCCATGGGCCACGGCCTGCCGTTCGCCGAGGCCCCGGTGGTCGTCCCCGGGACGCACGACCTCGCCGACGGCCCGATGGCCGAATTCGGGTACGCGCGGACCACCACCTTCGACTCCTGCCGCGACGTCGCCGTCACCGAGGGACTGGAGCGCCTCGCCGGCCAACTCCCGCGTGGCAAGCGGACGGTGGTGCACGGCTCGTACCGCGAGCTGGCCGAGCGCGCCCTGGACCCGCGCCGGCTCGGGCTGCCCCCACAGGGCGAGCTGACCGACGACGGCCCCTTCCACCGCTACCACCCCGAACTCGCCCTCCCCTGGGTCTGGGGCTACTCGCTCACCGCCCGGCGCCCCGTCCTGGTGCCCGAGCAGTTCGCCTACTACGGACGGCACCGCCTCCCTGGTGCCGGCCCCCGCATCGCCTACGAGATCTCCAACGGGTGTGCGCTGGGCGCCAGTTTGGAGGAGGCCGCGCTGCACGGCCTGTTGGAGGTGGCCGAGCGGGACGCGTTCCTGCTGACCTGGTACGCCAGGATGACCCCGCCCCGCATCGACCTGACCCGCTGCGGCCGGGACGTCCGGCTGATCGAGGCCAGGATCCGGCACCGGCACGGCTGTCGGGTGCACGCCTTCGCCACCACGGTGGACAACGGCGTCCCCACGTTCTGGGTGATGGCCGAGGACACCACCGGCGACCCGGACCGGCCGCGGGTGGTCTGCACCGGCGGCTCGTCGCTGGTCCCCGAGGACGGCCTGCTGGGCGCGCTGCACGAACTGTCCCAGACGGTCGACTACATCGCCCGCCAGTACGCCGCCGAGCGCGACCGGGCGCGGGAGCTGACCCGCGACCCGGACCAGGTCATGACGCTGCTGGACCACGTCCTCGCCTCCGCCACCCCCGAGGCCCGGCCCCGTTTCGACTTCCTCTTCGAGCGCGGCGAGGAGCACGGGGAAGGCCGCACGGAACCGGTCGCGCCACAGGAGTTGGCGGGGCTGTGGTGGCGTTCCGGGGAGCGCGATCTGACCGCCTCGCTGACCGCGCTGGTCGCCCGCTTCGCCGAATGCGGCCAGGAGGTCGTGGTCGTCGACCAGAGCAGCGCCGAGCACCTGGCCGGCGGATTCCGGGCGGTGAAGGTCCTGGTCACCGGCGCCCTGCCGATGGTCTTCGGGCATCGACGACAGCGCTTCGCCGACCTGCCGAGACTGGCCACCGTCCCGGTCGCCCTGGGCCGCCGGGCCGCCCCGCTCACCCGCGACGACATCAACCCGCACCCGCATCCCTTCCCATGAGTCCGCGTCGGCTCCACGGCCCTTCGGGCACCCACCCCCACACACCGAGCAGGAGGCACATGATGACGGCGGTCGAGGCCCCGGCCAGCCAGTTAGCCGGCGGACCTGCGGACCAGGACCCCCTGGCCGCCTTCTGGGACTTCAGCCTGGAGAACCTCGCCGACGGGATCGCCGGCCGTCAGGAGATGCCCAACAACCCGCTCGCCCCGCCGCAGTTCCCCAAGCGGCTGCGCGCCCGGCCGGTGCCGCTCAGCCGCCCCGGCCGGTTGGGCACCGGGCGCCCGACGCTCGGCGAGAGCCTCGACGACGGATGCGACGAGCGGACCTGGTCCACCCTCCTCGCCCACGCCAACGGCCTGATCCGCTACGAGCCGATGCCCAACCCACAGAGCCGGGCCCTGCACCGCACCGTCGCCTCACCCCGATGCCTGTTCCCCACCCAGCTCCACCTCGCCCTGCGCGCCCCGTCCTGCGCACCGCTGCGCCCCGGCCTCTACACCCATGACCCGGCCCACCACGCCCTGATCCCGCTCCGGCAGGGCGACGGAGCTGACGGTGGGAAGGGTGCCGGCGACCTGGTGTCGTACCTGGTCGGCCTGGTGGGCGCGGAGGAGGCGGGGGACGGCGCCGGCGATCTGGGAGGCGATGTCGACGACGTGGTCGGCGTCGCCGTGCTGACCAGCCGGTTCTGGCAGACCGCGTTCGTCTACCGGGACTACGCCTACCGCCTCTGCTCCCAGGAGGCGGGCCTGGTCACCGGCAGCCTCACCGTCGTCGCCGCGGCGCTGGGACTCTCCGCGGACGTCCACCACCTCTTCCCGGACGGGGAGTTGACGCGGCTCCTGGGCCTGACGCCGGGCGAGGAGGCGCCGTACGCCGTGGTCGTGCTGCGCGACGGGCGGGGCCGCGGCGCCCGGTCGCCGGTGCCCCGGCCCACCGCGGCACCCGTTCCCCTGCCCCCGCCGGAGGACGCGGCCAGGCCGGTGGCCGTGCACTGCCCGCGCCTGGTGGCCATGGAGCGGGCGGTGGTGTGGGAGGAGACCGCGGGGGTGGACTGGTCCGAGGGCGCGACCGAGCCGGCGCCGGTACCGGAGACGGTCGGGCCGCCCGTGGACTGCACCCCCGCGGGCGAGCCGGACCTGGACGCCCTGGTCATCGCCCGGAATTCGGGGCCCGGCTTCTTCGCTCCCCTCCGCCGGCCGCTGCCGCGCACCACACTGCACGAACTCTTCCGCTTCGCGGCCCAGCACGGCATGAGCTCGGGTCTCGATACGGGCACGGGCGCAGCCGCCGACACCGGCATCGGCACCGACCTCACTCACGACACCTTTTCCCCCTCCGCTGCCCCGCTCCGCATCTACACCCAACTCCGCACCGTCGAGGGCGTCGAGCCCGGTTCCTACCGGCTCGCCGACGACGGCCGTTCCCTGCTGCGGCACCGCCACCAACCGCCGGTGGGGCCGGAGGTGGGCGGCTGGCTGCAGCCCCACTACGCGGACGTCAACGCCGTGGTGTACGTCATCGGCGACCGCACCTGGGCCGACCGGCGGTTCGGCACCCGCGGCTACCGCATCCTCAACGCGCTCGCCGGCGAGGCCGCGCACCGCATCTGCCTGGGCGCCGCGGGCTGCCGGGCGGCGGCGCGGATCACCAACTCGTACCACGCGGACGCCGTCCGGGCGCAGTTCGACCTCGCCGACCGCCGGCACGTCCCACTGTTCCAGATCTCCGTGGCCCGCAGCAGACCGGGCCCGAACCTGATGTCCCGGATCCACGGATAGGGCGACCGGGCCAACAGGACGACACACCACGGCCGTTGGGCCATCCCACCGACGGGACGAGCGGGCGGAGCGGGGCCGCACGCGCAACCCCGCGGAAGAGGAGAGACAACCATGCAGACATCGGGAGGGACGACATGACTCCGGAGGAGACGGCGGACTGGGTGGCACTCGACCTGGACGCGGCGCCCGACCTCGGGGTCGCCGTCCGGGACGTACTGGCCCCCGCCGTCGAGCAGTTGGCGATGGCCGGGGCCGCGCACCGCTTCGTCTACCAGAAGGTCGGGACCGCCGGCCGGCTGCGCACCTGGTTCCACGTCACCGAACCGGGGGCCGGCGAGGCCGTGCGGCATCAACTGCACCGCCGGCTGACCGCCCCCGGCCAGGCGCTGCTCAACCCGCCGCCCGACCGGCAGCGTCCCCCCGTGCTGGTCTCCGGCCCGCCCCCGGTCGTCCGGTGGCAGGAACAGCACCTCGCCTCCGCCAGCGCCGTGGCCGTGCGGATGCTGCTCGACGGGCCCGACGCGGCCGATCGCGACACCGAGGTGCTCTCCTTCCTCCTCGCCAACCGCGCCCACGAGTTGCGCCGCCCGGCCGACCTGCGCGCGCGGTCCGAGGCCCTGGTCGCCGCCGGCAACCTGGCGGGCGTGCTGGACTCCGCGGAGCTGACCGAGGAGTTCGCGGCCGGCCGGCGGGAGTTCGTCGCACTGCTGCGGGGCATCTGGATGCTGCCCAGGGGCTGGGACGGGGCCGCCACCACCCCCTACCAGTGCGTGCCGGGCGCGCCACCGCCGCGCGACGAGGAGTTCTGGGCGCTCGGCGGCTGGATGGACGCCACCCACCCGCTCCTGGCGAAGCTGACCAGCGCGGTCCGCGCCGCCCAGTTACCGGCCTCCGGGGCCGCGGAGGTGCAACTGCTGCGCGTCCTCGACGAGTACACGGCGCTGATGGGCAACCGGCTGGGCGTGCCGGGCCGCCGCCACCGGATGCTGCTGGCCCTGGCGGCCGCCTCGGTCCGGGCACTGGTCCCGTCCCCGAAGACGGGAGATCCCGGCCGATGAGCCCCCGTGGGGACGCGGTCGCCCCTCGCCTCCACCCCGAGCCGGCCGCCGTCGACTACCTGGCTCCGCAGGTCGTCCCGGCGCCCGTGCGACTGCCGGATGCCGCACCGGACGTGCGCCCTGGGCCGGACTCGGGCACGGGCAGCGCCCCAACCGGCAAGCCCGAGGCCCGTCTTGCCGCGGTCCCACTGCCCTGGCCACCGCTCCCCGGCTCCGGCCCCGACCCCCGGCCCGACCTGGGCGCGCTCCTGCACGCCGTCTACGGCCTCACCCGCGCCCAGTGGCTGACCGGCCTGGACCGGTTGCCGCTGGTCGGCGACCTCGGCGCGCTGGCCGGGGAGCCCGGCGGCGGGCCCGTCCCCCGCCGCCCGGTGCCGTCCGCGGGCGCCCTGTACTGCGTCGACCTCTCCTGCGTACTGCCGGAGGGCTGCTACCGCTACGACCCGCTGCACCACCGCCTGCTGCCCGTCCGGGCCGGCGACCACCGGGCGGCCCTCGGCAGCTCGCCGACGGCCGCGTTCGGCTGGGTGTGCACGGTGTCGCTGCGCACGATCGCCGCGCGCTACGGCGAGTTCGGCTACCGCTACGGCTGCGTGGAGACCGGCGTCGTCACCGCGCAGTGCGAGGTCGTCGCCCCCTCCGCCGGGCTGCGGGCGGTGCGCGTCACGCCGTTCGATCCCGCCCTCGCGGCCGACCTGCTGTGCCTGGACCCGCTCGCCGAGCCGGTCACCGAGGTCGTCGCCTTCCACCCCATGGCATCCACCGCACCCCCAACACCGCACTCCGAACCCCCACCCGCCGCTCCCCGCCACCCCCCGGATCCACCCCCCGGCCCGGTGGACGCGCTGCTCCCCCGGACGGCCGCGCTGCTCCGCGCCCTCCACCGCGGCCCGGCCACCCCAACCGCAGGAAGTACCGCCCAACAGGCGCCCGTAGCGACGACTCCCCTCCCGGACCCCGAGCACCCCGCCCTCGACCTCCCCCGCCCCCATCCCCTCGACCTGCCCCAGGGCCTCTCCCACCGTCGCGCCGCCCTGCGCGGATTCGCCCGACTGCCCATCGAGGCCGTCGACTTCGCCACCGTGCTGGCCGCCGCCGCGCCCGACGAGGGCCTGTTGTTCTGCTATGTCAACGACGTGGCCGGGCTGCCCCGCGGCCTGTTCCGCTATCTGCCCGACCCTCACCACCACCGCCTCCTTCCGGTCTCCCTCGGCAGCCCCGGTCCGGCGCTGGCCGCCTGCGCCGTCCAGGACTTCGTCCGCGAGGGGTTCCTCAACGCCGCGGCGGGGCTGGTCTGGGCCGCCGACCCGGCCCACGCGCTGCGCGACCACGGCGCGGACGGGGTCCGCCTCCGCTACACCCGCGTCGGCACCGCCGCCCAACGCGCCGGCCTGGCCGCCGCCGCCCGCGGCCTGGCCTCCCGCATCAACGCCGACGTACTGGCCGACAAGCTGGACGAACTGCTCGGCCTCCACACCGAGTTGCCGGCGAGCACCCTGCTGCTGCAACTCGGCCACCCGGCCCACGGAACCACCCGCCCCGAACACCGCCTGGGCCCGCCCGAGACCCAACCGCACCGAACCGCCCTCCCCTCATCACACCGATCCGCAGCACGCTGATCCACCCGAAGGACACCGCCATGCCCGCGCCCGCCCCGCCCCGGTCCCTCAACCACCCCCGGGAGGAGGGAAGTTCCGCGATCCGCGTCCGCGGACTGACCAAGCGCTACCGCTCCGTCACCGCCCTGGACGGCATCGACCTGGACGTCCACACCGGGGAGATCGTCGCCCTCCTCGGCCCGAACGGCGCCGGCAAGACCACCACGATGGAGATCCTGGAGGGGCACCGCCGGGCGGACGGCGGCGAGGTCAGCGTCCTGGGCACCGATCCCAGACACCCCACGCCCGCCTGGCGCGACCGGATCGGCATCGTCCTCCAGGGCGCCGCCGACTTCGGCACCCTCACCGTCCGCGAGGTCGTCGACCTCTTCGGCGGCTACTACTCCCACCCCCTCCCCGTCGACGAGGCCCTCGACCTGGCCGAGCTCACGGAGGAGGCGGACCGCCGGCTGAACAAGCTCTCCGGCGGCAAGCGCCGCCGCCTGGAGATCGCCCTGGGCATCGTCGGCCGCCCCCAACTCCTCTTCCTCGACGAGCCGACCACCGGCTTCGACCCCGAGGTGCGCCGCCGCTTCTGGTCCCTGATCCGCACCCTGCGGGACCAGGGCACCACGATCCTGCTGACCACGCACTACCTGGACGAGGCCGAGAACCTCGCCGACCGGGTCGCCGTGATCAACAAGGGCCGGGTGATCGCCGTCGACACCCCGGCGCGACTGGGCGGCCGGGAGACCGGCACCGCCGAGGTCCACTGGCGCGGCCCCGACGGACCCCAGACCGTCCGCACCACCACCCCCACCGCGCTGGTGCGCCGACTCGCCACCCAGTTCACCGACGAGATCCCCGAACTGACCGTCACCCGCCTGTCGTTGGAGGACATCTACCTCGACATGATCGGAGAGCGCGCATGACCGAGACCACCACCCCGCCCGCCTCCTCGACCACCACGCACGTTCCCGCCACCCGCCGCCGGCCGCTGGTCTCCCTGTGTCTGCGCCAGGGCCGGATGGAGCTGCGGCAGTTCGCCAGGCAACGCGAGAGCATGATCTTCACCTTCTGCTTCCCGCTGATCATGTTCACCGTGTTCGGCTCCGCGTTCGCCCAACACCTCACACCCGACGTGCAGTTCAGCCAGTACCTGCTCGCCGGCATCGTGGCCTCCGGCCTGATGAGCACCGGTTTCCAGAGCCTGGCCATCACCGTCCCCATCGAACGCGACAACCTCGCCCTCAAGCGGTTCGCCGGCACCCCCATGCCCCGGACCGTCTACTTCGCCGGCAAGATCATCCTCGTCGTGGCGACCTCGGCCGCGCAGATCACCCTGCTCTTCCTCATCGCCGGCCTGTGCTACGGCGTCCCGCTGCCCACCAGCCCGGAGCGCTGGCTGACCTTCGCCTGGGTCAGCATCCTGGGCTGCGCCGCCTGTGCCACCGTCGGCATCGCCCTCTCCAACCTCATCCGCAGCGGCCGCAGCGCCTCGGCCGTGGTCGCCCCCTTCGCCGTGCTCCTGCAGTTCATCTCCGGCGTGTACTTCGTCTACGGCAACGTCCCCGGCTGGCTCCGCTACGTGGCAGAGGTCTTCCCGGTCAAGTGGATGGCCCAGGGCATGCGCTCGGCCCTGCTCCCCGACTCCTTCGCCAGCCAGGAGGTCGGCGGCGGCTGGCAACACCCGCAAACCGCCCTGGTCCTGGCCGCCTGGCTCCTCCTCGGCATCCTCTTCTCCGCCCGCCGCTTCCGCTGGTCCAGCGACGGCTGACACCCCACGACCCACCTCACGCACCCCACGGCCATGTCGATGGCGGTGCACATGCGGTCGGGCGACGCGGCCAATCCCCCGAGTGGGCCGCGTCGCCCGTTCTCCGTGCCAGCCGGTCAACCCAACGGCCCTTGCCGTTCGCCCTGTTGCCCGTGCCAGGCAGGATGAACGTCCCCGACGCACCAGGACTTCCCATCAGTCCGATGGATGCCATCGGCCCAATGGATGCCATCGGCCCGACGACTGCCCTCGGTCCGATGACCCCCGTGGGTCCGACGGTTCCCATGCGTCTGATGGTTCCCGTGGGCAACGCCCGCAGCGCCTGCACGTTGTCTGGATGTCACCGCTTCACCACCTCACTACCGATCGCCCGAGCGCCGCCTCGTCGAGGCCGTCCCGGTACCAGGCTTCCGGCGAGGGATCGGGGGACTCGGGGGAGTGCGCGGTCGCGGGTTCCCCCGCCGCGGCAGACATCGTGGCGTATCGAGCCGGCCAGTCGGGCACGCCGGACACCGCCGGCGGCACGAGCTGCTCCCCTTCCCGGAGGTACGCCAACATCCTCTCGTGCGGAGAGGTTGGGGTGTTGCTCATGGTCACCCTTCCAGTTCCAGGAATGGCGGGATCGGTCCCACCCTGGGGGCCACGGATCGGTCGCCTCCGCGCCATGGCCTCCAGGCAAGGTCCGATCCGGCACTCTAGGTGGGGCCCGGGCGCGGCGGTCGCCCGCGGCGACCGCCGGGAGCCCAGGACCCTCCTACACAGATGCCGGCTCCTCGTCGTCCCGGCAGCGCTTCGCCTTGGCCTCGGCCGCCGCCAGTTCGCGACTGACCGTCGCCGAGGAGACCTCCAACTGCGCGGCGATCTCGATGCCCTTGAGGCCCCACACGTGCGTGAGTTCCCACACGGCCGACTGGCGCTCGTCGGCGATCGCCGCCTTCACCGCTTCCAGCAGTTCGAGGTATTCCAGTCCGACGCACAGACCGGTGGCGAATTGCCGGGCGCCTTCGGGGGGTTCGTCAAAGAGCCGCTCTCCCGAGGACGCCTTGCGCCAGTGGTCCCGGAGCTTGTTGCGGGCCACGACGGTCGCGAAGACGATCATCGGCTTCTGGAAGTTGGTGCCGCGGCGGAACTCCTGGAGGACCGCGATGCAGGTCTCCTGGGTGATGTCCTGGGCCAGGTGGTAGTCGTGCGTCACCCGCGTGATTGACGAGATCAACCGCGGTTCGATGGCCCGCAGCGCCTCCGCCATGAGCTCGGCCTCGCGTTCCTTCGACAGTGGGCACTGCGCCTCCCCGGAGCCGTCGCCGTCCCCTGAGAGCTGCGTCATGCGTCGTCCTCTCCCCTGACCGGGTACCACGGCGGCGGCCCCGGGCTCGATAGAAGGACGTGCCGGCCGCCGACTTCTTTTCACGTCGACCCCGACGAAATTTCCCGGCGCCCCACCGGGACCTCAAGGCATGGAGACTCGGACTGCACTCGTGCTCGTACTCGGCGGCCTGGCCGTCTACCTGGCCTACGTCAACCCGGTGCTCGGCGCCGCCATCGGCGTCGGCGTCGTCGTGATCACGCTGCTGCTGACGCTGTTGGAGAAGGAGAAGTAGGGGCCGGGCGGGGTACGGCTCTTTCACGTCAACTCACCGCCCGTACAAGGATGTTCAGGCCGACTGCCCCATCGGCGACAGTGCCGGCGGTGTCCACCCCCGCGCCCCGCAAAAGCGGGCAACGAAACACCTAAGCAGCCTCTTGAGGTGTTAAAGCCCCGCCAAAAACGGTCCGTTGTTCGGACGGAGCCTGGGCAGCCTGGCCTCACACCGCATCCCCACAACGCGGGGATGACGGCAACAGGCACGCGGATGAGGTCACGGGGTTGCGTCCACGGGGGACGGTGACAGTGCGACCGGCGGGGTGTTCGCCCCCGCCTGCCATCGCCCCTGGGACCGCTGGCCCGACGTCACTTGGGGGAGATTCATGTCGGGATTCCAAGCGCCCTGGCAGGACGAGTCCCCTCAGCACGCCGACCACCACTGCGGCAAGGACGATGGCCTGGAGGGCCCGCCGCTGCCGCGCTGCCTGCGGCCTAGCCCGGGGCGACCGCCCATCCCCATTCGCCCCTTCCCTTCCCCCTTCTTCCCTTCCGTCCCCACGAGCCCCATCCACCCACCCCTGACGACCTTTTGGAGGGCGCCAATGTCGTCGCACCGACCCGTCCATCCCCCGTACCCCGAGCACCCGGCCTCGCCGCTGGCCCCCGCCGACGAGGCACGTCTCGCGGCCACGGCCCAGATCGGGGCCGAGTTGCCGGAGCGCAGGACCGCGCGCCGGGGCGCCGCCGAGCGGTCGAGCGGCCCGCGTTCCGGGGACGGCCGGCCGTGACCCAGTCACCCGACCCGTTCGCCTCGTTCGACGCGCTCGACTCCTTCACCGTCACCGTGGAATACGCCCGCTCACGCACCACCTTCCTGGCGCGCGTCAACGGGCGGCAGGACCCGGTGGTCCGCGCGCACAAGGAGACGCACTACGGGGGCGCCCGCTTGTACACCGTGACCGCCGGACCGGCCCTCACCCAGTGCGTCGGTTACGTCAACGAGTGGGAGGCGTGGCTGCCGGACCGGGCTCCGGTGGGCAGCGTCGAGCGCAAGAGCCGGACGGACGGCGCGGACCACTGGACCTTCGCCCAACGCGGCCTGGGCGAGCTGACCGGCGAGCCGGTGGGCGCCGCGAACCGGCTGCGCCTCGCCTCCCCCACGCGGACGGCGTTCGACACCGCGCAGGTGAACAACATCCTCTCGCACCGCCTGCGGTTCGGGTCGGACGCGTCCGAGGGCTTCGAGTTCGCCCGCCCCGCCGGAATCCGCTCCCACTACGAGGTCACCGTGCACGACCCGCGCGTCAGCCGGCTCCTGCTGTTCTCCTGCCTCACCCAGTTCAACCGCTTCGTCGCCTCCGACCCCCGCAAGAACCTGGTGGACCTGGCGTCCAACCCCCTCAAGGACTAGGGCGCTTCTGACGGATCTCCGTGGAGGAAGGAGCGGCGTCTGGTGCGTGCGATCGCAAGGCGCCGGGATGTCTTCATAGCGGAGCTATGGGGACATTTCGGCAACGCCGCAGGGGGTCCCCCCGCGCCCTTAAAGCGTGGGGGAGTGCGTGCCAGACGCCCCGACGCCGCGGAGATCCGTCAGAAGCGCCCTGGGACCCGCCCGGCGGGGCCAGGGCTGGGCCGCGCGTCTCGCCTACCCGACGGCGAGGGCGAGGCCGAGCGAGGCCGCGGCCAGCGCCAAGTAGCCGGCCGGAAATGCCACGTTGTGGTAGACGCGCCTGGTCAGGTGCGCGGCGACGGCGCCGAGGAAGAACAGCACGAGGCCCACCGCGGCCGCGACGCCGAGGGGGCGGGCGCCCAGCAGCCCCAACAGGAGCCCGATCGCACCGGCGGCCTTGAGCGCACCGAGCCAAGGCAGCCAGGACAACGGGACGCCCACTTCGGCGGAGTTGGCGAGGACGAACGGGGCCCTCGCGAAGTCCGCGACGGCGATCGCGCCGTTCGCCACCAGGGTGAGAACGGTGATGATCACGTAGGCCGGTTCCATCTCCCGACGCCTCCTGCTCCACTCTCGCTCCGCCCCGCCCGTCCCTACGGGGCAAGCCTCGTCGTGCCGGCGGCCGGCGTCCAATACCTGCGGCGATAACCTGGCGGCATGGACGTCGACACCCGGCTGTTGCGGTATTTCGTCGCCGTGGCGGAGGAGGGGAACCTGACCCGCGCCGCGCAGCGCCTGTATGTGTCCCAGCCCGCGCTGACCAAGCAGATCAAGCAACTGGAGTCGCAACTCGGGGTACCGCTGTTCACCCGGTCCCGGTCCGGTATGGCGCTGACGGCGGCGGGGCGGACCCTGGCCGAGCGGGTGCCGGAACTGCTGGCCGACTGGGACCGCACGTTGCGGGAGACCAAGGGCACGGCGAGCCGTGCGCAGCACGTGCTACGCGTCGGCTTCGTGGCCAGTGGCGCCAACGAGGCGACGCCGCGGATCGTCGCGGAGTTCGCCCGGCGCCGCCCGGGCTGGCGGGCCGAGATGCGCCAGGCCGCCTGGTCCAACCCCTCGGCGGGGCTGGCCGATTCGGAGGCCGACGTCGCCCTGGTGCGGCTGCCGTTCCCCGGCCAGGACGCGCTGCGCGTCGCGCCGCTCTTCACCGAACCGCGCTGCGTGGCGCTGGCCGAAGGGCACCCGTTGGCCGCCCACGAGGTGATCCCGTTCCGGGAGTTGTGGGACGAGCCGTTCGTGGCCGCCCCGCCGGAGACGGGCCGGTGGCGCGACTACTGGTTGGCCACCGACGCGCGCGAGGGGCGCCCGGTGCGCATCGGTGCCGTCACCAACCAGCCGGACGACTGGCTCAGCGCGATCGCCAACGGCTACGGCATCGCCCTCGCCCCCGAGTCCGCGGCCCGCTTCTACGCCCGCCCCGGTATCACCTACCGCGCGGTCACCGGCGTCAGCCCCAGTCAGGTGGGCGTCGCCTGGGCTCCGGCCGACGACGCCAACCCCGTCGTGCGGGAGTTCGTCCGATGCTGCGAGCAGCTCGTGGGAGAGGGAGGAGGTAGCGAGCGAGAACGGCCAGGCACAGCGGGCGAGTTGCAGGCGTCGGACGATCGGAGCGGTCCGCCCACGTAATGACTGCAATCCGCGAACGCTCCTAATACTTCCGCGCATGCAGACCACGAGGATCCGGCGTGCCGTCGCGGGTGACGCCGAGCAACTGACCGCCCTGATGCACGCGTCCGGCGCCTATCGCGGTGCCTACTCCTCGATCCTCGCGGGCTAACGGGTGACCGCCGACTACCTCGACCGACACCGCGTCTTCGTCGCCGTCGACGAGGGCGAACGGCCGGTGGGCTCCTCCTCCCTCGTGCTCGATCCGCCGGAGCTGGACCTGGCGTTCGTCGCCGACGAGGCGCAGGGCACCGGCGTCGGGCGGCTGCTGATGACGCACATGATCGGCGAGGCGAGGGGAGGCCGGTCTGGCCGCGGTCCGGGTCGTCTCGCACCCGCCGGCCGAGGCGTTCTACCGGCGGATGGGCGCCGAGCGCGTGGGAACGGTCGCCCCGACCCTGCCCAAGGTCGCCTGGGAACGCCCCGAGCTGCGGTTCGCCGTGGCCTGAGCCTCGCCCCGGCCACACGGCCCGACCGCGGCAGACCGGAGTCAGCTGCATCAATCGGGGTCGAGGCCGGGGGCGCTGGGCTCCTTGGGGCTGTCGAGGTTGCTGAGGTGCACTGTCCCGGGGATGGGGTTGGCCCGGGAGGGTATTGACAGCGCGGTTAGATTTCGGCGCATGGCTGTCATTCACAACACCACCCTGAAGCCCACCAAGTTGGAGCTCCTCACCACCTGGCTGCCGGGCCAGCCTTGGTACGCCGGATCCGCCCGGACGCCGGAGTTGGCCAAGGCGGGCGGCTTCCGGCTCGACGACCCGCAGGGCGAGGTGGGCATCGAGTTCATGGTGGTCACCGACCGGTCCGGCGACCTTCCGCGCGCGTACCTCGTCCCGTTCACCTACCGCGGGGCTCCCCTGGACGGTGCCGAGGCCGGCCTCGTCGGCACCATGGAGCACGGGGTGCTGGGCCCGCGCTGGGTCTACGACGGTACGCACGACCCCGTGCTCGTCGCCCAGTTGCTCGCCTTCGTCCAGGGCCGGGTCGAGGCACAGGCGCAGAGCAGCAGCGACGCCCGCGACGACTCCGTGGTCCGGTGGCTGAGCGAGGCCGCGGGGATCGGCTCGGCGGCGATGGTGGGGGCGCCGAGGCCCGTCAGCGGGCCGCGCGGGACGGAGATCACCGTGGAGACGGCGGCGGAGGGCGCGGCGCCCGGCGGGTCGGTGAGCGCGGGACCGGTCGTCGGGATCCACGTGCGGCGCGTTCTGGAACCGTTGGTCGAGGGCGACGGCCCTGGCGGGGCGGCGGTGCCTGAGGGGTGCCTGGGATCGGTCACCGCTGTCTGGCGGGCGGTCGACGGCACCGAGCAGCGGGGCGTGTTCGCCACCGTCAGCGCCGGCGCGCGCTGAGGGAGCCGTCAACCACCGCCGGTTCGGCGGTGGTTGTGGCCCTGCCGCGGGAGAGTTCCCGGGGGCGGGTGGCGGCGCCCGCTCTCGCCGGAGCGTGCTCCGGTGGGGCGGGTGGGTTGCGTGCTTCTGGGTGAAGGTGCGGTCGGGTGGGCGTGCCGGGAATCGAAATGGGGCAGTCCCTCCCTCTTTATTGGCTTGTGACTGATCCTGTGGACATGGCGATGGTGTTGCTGGGCGGCTTCCTCCCAGTGGGCACGGACGGCGAGCAGGCGGAGCCCCGGCCGGCGACCGTGCGGCAGGGCGAGCCGGAGGGGCCGCGGGACGGCCTCACCGGGCCGGGGCCCGAAGCCGCTCCCGGAATGCCTTGACGCGGGGGTTGCGCTGGTGGGGCGCGAGGCGGTGGGCCAGGCGCGGCAGGGTGCCGTGCACGGACCCGGCGGCGAGCTGACGGTGGTGACGCAGGGCGTGGAGGGAGTGGTCCACGGCCGCGTCGACCTCGTTCAGCGCGAGCAGGGTGTGCGCGAGGTGGGCGTGCAGCAGGGTGTGGGCCTTGTGGTGGTCGGCGGGCCGGCAGGCCAGGGAGCTCTCCAGCTCGCCCAGGGCGGCCTTGTGATCGCCCAGGCATGACAGCATCTCGGCGCGCTGGTAGCGCAGCGCGGTCTCCGGATAGCTGGTGAACGGGCCCTCGGGACCGGTGGCCCGGGACAGATGCTGCTCGGCGGTCAGCAGGTCGGCCGCGGCGGCGCGGGCCTGGCCCGCGCCGGCCAGGACGACGGCGCGGCCCGCGTGCAGGAAGGCCCGCACGGCCCTGGGGACCGCGGACCCCGCGATCTCGGTGGCGGCCTCACCGAGGGCGATCGCCTGGGCGTGGTCGCCGAGTTGGTGCGCCTGCATGCTCAGGCACCGCAGCACGATCGCGTGGGTGCCGCGGTCGCCGGCGGCGTGCGCGAGTTCGAGGGCGATGTCGTAGTAGTGCTGGGCGAGGGCGGGGTGCCCGGTCTCGCTGGTGCGGCCGGCCAGCAGGAGCGTGAGATGGGCGGCGCCGGTGAGTAGGGCGCGCCGGACCGCGGGGTGCGCCGGGGCGGTGAGCAGCGGCACCACCTCCGTGGTGAGGTATCCCGCCAGCGCCGACCGGCCTTGCGCGCCGCCGTACCGCTCCCCCAACAGGGCGCTGCGCACGGCCACCGCCTCCAGCCGGGCCGGGGCCGCGGCGGACGCCTGGGGCGCGCGCGGGTCGGCCGGCGGCAGGACCGGGGGCCGGCTCTCCCAGCCGGTGACCACCGGCGGCGGGGCGGAGAGAACCGTACGGGCGAGGTCCGCGCGGCGCACCGGGTCGGTCTCGGCGCGGCAGAGGAGCGCCAGCCGCTGAACGGGGTCGCCGGCACGCCAGGCCGGCGACAGCACTCCTATCGTGGCCGGGTCGGTGAGACCGGTCTCCCTCGCCGTCAGCCGCCGACCCAGGCGCCGGCCCAGCGCCTCGCCGATCAGTTCGCCGACCGGGGGCCGGGGGCGCGCCCCGTTGAGCCACCGGGCCACCGAAGTGCGGTCGTAACGCAGTTGCAAACCCCGCGCGGCGCCGAGGGCGTTGACGGCGCGGGAGAGGTCCGTGGCGGTCCAGTCTGCCTCGGCCAACAGGGCCGCGAGCAGGCGGTTGGGACGGCGCGGGGGCGTCATGTCTGGGTGCCTCGCTCTACTCGTCGGGGATTCCGGCTCGGGTAACGTCCGGTGTCAGAGTGCCTTTCAACACGTTCACGCTCCCGACCACGGTCGGGCGTTCCGCCCTAGCTCGTTTCATGGTTCCGTTGATGAACGGTTGTTGGCTACGGGGCAGTGATCCGTAGGGCGCCTTTCAGGCCACCGTAAGGCTGCCCCGGAAGAATTCCGTAGACACCCCCGAGGAACCGGCGGCCGAACAAAAGAAAGAGAACACGTGCAACAGCGTTACCACGTACCGACATCACTTCCCATGAACTGCTTCCGCCCCTTCCGCTTCTCCGGTTCCCCCCGCCCACACCGCCGTGGAGCAACCGCACAATCGATGCGGAATGCCGTGGGCCGGCCGACCGGACCGAAATCCGAACCGCCGTGCCGGGAGCCCTAGATGCCCCCGTCACGCCGCCCCAACGAGAATCTACGGGCCCTGTTGGCGGAGGCCCGCTGGACGCAGGCGGCGCTGGCGCGCACGGTCAACGTCCTCGCCACTGAGATCGACCTCGACCTCAACTACGACCGCACCGCCGTCGCCCACTGGCTCAGCGGAACCCACCCGGCGCCCCCGGTGCCGGAGTTGATAGCCGAGGCCCTCACCCGCCGTCTTGGCCGAGCGGTCTCCCCGGCGGCTGCGGGCCTCTCAGGGGAGCCGTCCGGTCCGGCGGCCGGACGGCTCCCCGCCTCCGACACCCCGATCGGCACCGCGCTGACCGACCTGTGCAGCATGGAGAACGAACCGGCGCGCCGGGCCGCCGCCCGGATGCTGCCGTACCGCGAGGCGGAGTTGGCGAAGCTGGCGACCGAGGCCGGGGACCGCGTGCCGTTGCCGCGCCCGCCGCGCGGGGAGCCCGGTGACCCGGACGACCTCGCCGTCGTCCGCCTCGCGGTGCGCTTCTACTCGACCTCGTTCGACGCCCACGGGGGCCGCACCGCCCGCTCGTCGCTGGCCGCCTACCTCGCCGACGACATCGCCCCGCGGCTACGGGAGCACCCGGGCCGCGCGCCGCGCCGCGGGCTGTTGGTCGAGGCGTCCCGGCTGTCGTTCCTGCTCGCCCGGATGTATCAGGACGCCTCCGTCCACGGGCTCGCACAGCGCCACTTCACCACCGCCCTCCGGCTCGCCGACGAGTCCGGCGACCCCACCGCCCGCGCCGTCGTGCTACGCGGGTTGAGCGCGCAGGGGCTCGCGCTGGGACACCGGCGGATCGCCCTGCGCGCCGCCGAGGCCGCCGCGGCCGCCCGCACACCCGAGGGGCCGGCGCGGGCCTTCCTGCTCTCCCAACTCGCCGTGACCCAGGCGGCCTGCGGGCGCCACCGGGCGGCGCGGGAGTCCCTGGGCCGGGCCGAGCGAGCCATGGCCAAGGGTGTCCGGGCCGGCCCAACGGGGCCGTTCACCGCGTATTCGCCCGGGTCGATGGAATTCCAGAGCGCCGAGGTGCTGCGGTACACCGGCGACCTGTCGGCCGCGCGCACCGCCCTGGTGAACTCGCTGGCGCACCGGTCCGTCGAGGACCACCGGGCGCTGGCGTTGAGCCATGCCCAGCACGCGGAAATCCTCGTCGGGCTGGGCCACGTGGAAGAGGCCAGCGCCTCCTGGAATTCCTTTCTCGACCACTACGGGCATCTGCGCTCCGGGGCGGCGGACTTGGCCGCGGCCCGGCTGCGGCAAATGCTGACGCCGTTCCGCAAACTCCCGGCGGCGAGCGCGGTGTTGCACCGGGCGTTGGCGGTCACGTCACCTTCGCAGCACCCCTGAGACACCCGCGCCGCCTGCGCGTTCACCCCCTTCAACAGCCCCGGACCGGAAACCCCGGCCATCGGCGGAACAACCGATGTTGAATGGCACGACACCGCACAGAATCCGTCCGAAATGAGATGAGCAAATGCGTCAAGGTGTCGCGTCCGCTCGGGGAAAACGCGAATCGGCCGCCCTCAGGATCGTCCATGTCTTTCCCGGGCAGGGCGACTTCGCGGTCAGCCCGCTCATCCGGGCACTGCGCGCCCACCCGGCCGTACGACATACCGTGCGCGAGGTATTCGAGGAATCCGAAGAAGTGGCCGGGGAATTCGGCATCGCGCCGATGGCCAAGGCATTGCTGAGCGATGCGCCGCCCAGCGGCCGCGACCTCGCGGCCGGACCGGTGGGCACCCCCCAACTGGCCCTGTTCTGCTCCTCGATGGCCGTGCACCGGGCGCTGTGCGCCGCCGGGCTGGCACCGGACGAGGTGCTGGGGGTGAGCTTCGGGGAGATCGCCGCCCTCACCGCGGCCGGCGTGTTCGAGGTCGCCGAGGGCGCCCGCATCGCCTGCCTGTTGGCCCATCAACTGGCCCGCTGCCCCGGCGGATTGACCCTGCTGGCCACCGGCGAGGCTGGCGCCGCGGCCCTGCTGCGCCGCACCGGCTCCCCCGAGCTGGCCCTGGCCTGCATCAACGGGCCCGACGAGACCATCGTCAGCGGCCCCCTGCCGCAACTGCGCGCCCTGGAGGAACACGCCAAGCGGCAGGGCGTCCCGGCCGCCCGCCTGCGGCTGCCCTTCTCCTCCCACCACCCGTCCCTCACCGGCCCCGCGGACGCCTTCGCCGCCGCGACCGCCCCCATCGACGGCCGCCCCGCCCGCGTCCCGGTCCGCTCCGCCGTCCGCGGCGGCCTCTACGGACCCGGCGACGACGTCCACCGGGGCCTGGCCGACTGCCTGATCCGCCCCGTGCGACTGCCACCGGTGCTGCGCCAGGTGACCGCCGGCGGCGACCGCGCGCTGTTCTTCGAGGCGGGCACCGGCCAGGCACTGACCCGCAGCATCCGGGAGATCCTGCCGCCGGACGCGGCCGGCGCCCATGCCCCGCTCGCCGACCCCGACTTCCCCTGGCCCGGCCCCGACGACCCGACCCCCCGCCCGCCACACGACGCCCTCGCCACCCGCACCGCCCTCTGGAGCCAGCACGATGACCACGCGCACGCAACCGCTCGATGAGCTCGGCGAGATCGTCAACGGCTCCCGCCCCTACACCCTGCGCAGCCGCCTGCTGACCGTCCTGGCCGCCGACCGCGCCGCGCCCCCGGACCCCACCGAGGACCGGGCCCACCGCATCCACCGACAACTGCGCCTGCTCGCCAGGAACCTCCCGCCGGCGGGCGAACTGTTCCGCGATCCGGAGCAACTCTCCGTACTCAGCGAATGCGTGGCCCTCACCGACCCGCCCCTCTACATGGCCGTCCTCAACCACTACGCACTCTGCCTGGGCTCCATGGCCACCCTCGCCGAGGACCCGACGCGGATCGGCCGCCCCTGGCAGGCACTGACCACCGGCCGCACCAAGGGCGTCTTCCTGGTCACCGAGATCGGGGACGCCAGTAGCCACCTGGGCACCCGCACCGTCGCCCGACTCGACCCCGACACAAGGGAGTTCGTGCTCGACACGCCGGTGCCGGGCGCGGCCAAGTTCTCCAGCGTCGGCGGGACCGGGGGGCCACAGACCGCCGTGGTGTGCGCCCGCGTCCTGGTCGACGACACCGACCACGGGGTGTTCTCGTTCGTGGTCGAACTCACCGACAACGCCGGCCCGTTGCCGGGTGTGGAGATCTCGCGGAGCATCGAGGCGCCGTCACTGCCGCTGGACTACGCGCTGGTGCGCTTCCGCGGCGTGCGGGTGCCGCACCGCCAGTGGCTGTCCGACCGGGCGCACGTCGACGCGGACGGCGTCCTGCACGACCCGCTCGGCGACCGCGACGCCCGGCTCCAGCGGACCCTGTCCGTCGGCCAACTCCTGTGGGCCACCCTGCCGTCGGCGGTCGCCGCCATGACCCGCCAGAGCGCCGTCCAGGCACTCCGCTTCTCCGCCCACCGCCGCGCCCACGGCCGACTGGC
This sequence comes from Streptomyces sp. NPDC090442, assembly GCF_044769405.1. Classification (NCBI taxonomy): domain Bacteria; kingdom Bacillati; phylum Actinomycetota; class Actinomycetes; order Kitasatosporales; family Streptomycetaceae; genus Streptomyces; species Streptomyces sp. NPDC090442. Next base: position 13,703 of record NZ_JBIVXW010000034.1, on the reverse strand, counting down.
CCCCGGTGCCTGGGTGTTGGACCTGCGCAACCAGCAACACGCGCTGCTCGGCGCGCTGGCCGAGGCGTTCGCACTGACCTGCGCCGGCCGGACCGCACGGGAGATCTGGGCCCGCTCACGGACCGCCCACCACACCCCGGCACGCACCCCGGACGGCATGACGTTCTCCCCCTGGACCGCCGTGGACCGCCCGCTGGCGGTACTCAAGGCCGCCACGGTACGACGCGCCGCGCAGGTCGCCGCCGAATGCCAACACCGCTGCGGGCTCGCCGGGTTCCTGCACCCCAACCTCCTCGACGGGTACCACGGCTTCGCGCACGCCTTCGACACCGCCGGCGGCGACAGCCAACTGATCCTGCTGGACGCCGGCCGAGCGCTCGCCCAGACCGGCGGCGGGGCCGGCGGCACGGTGCCGCGCGCCGAGGCCACCCCGGACCACCCGGGCTGGTGGCCGGCGGTCGCCCGGGCCCACGAGCAGCGACTGCGGGACACCCTCCGGCGCACCCTCCAACGCCGCACCCGGGCCGGCCGGACCGGACTCGACCTGTGGAACCCCCTGCTGGACGCCGCCCACGAACTCGGCGCCGCCTACGGCGCCCGACTGATCGCGGACGCGGTCGCCGCCGCCGTCGAGGCCGTCCACGACCCCGAACTACGCGCCATACTGCACCCATTGGCCGCGCTGCACGGCGCCGTCGAGGCCCGCCGCGCCGCCGGCAGTCTGCTCGCCGCCGGCACCCTCTCCCCCGCCACCGCACGCGCACTCCCCACCGTGATCGACGGCCTGTGCGACCGGCTACTGCCCCATCTCCCGCTGCTGTGCGGGGCGATGGGCGCGCCGCCCGGCGCGGTCCCGGCCCCCTTGGGCGCCGACGACTACGCCGCGGCCCTGTACGACACCCTCGACCGGTCACCGGAAAGGCCGTCATGAGCCCGCACCCCTCCCCCGCCCCACGCATCGGCATTCACGGCATGGGCACCTACCTCCCGCACCACACCCGCTCCAACGACGACATCGCGGCCGCGGCCGGCGTCACCCCCGAATGGATCACCCAGCGCACCGGCGTGCACACCCGACACGTCGCCGGCCCCGACGAGGCCGCATCCGACCTGGCCGCGGCCGCCGTGCGCGCCGCGGTGGCCGCTGCCGGCATCGACATCGAACAACTCGACGTCCTGATCGTCGCCACCTCCACCCCCGACGAGCTCGGCCCCTCCACCGCCTGCCGCGTCCAGGCTCTGACCGGCGCCCGGCACGCGGTCGCCCTCGACGTCAGCGCGGCCTGCGCCGGTTGGCTGTTCGCCGCCCGGGTCGCCCACGACTGGCTGCGCGGCCAGGGCGGCGCCCGCTACGCGGCGGTGGTCGGCGTCGAGGCGTACTCCAAGTTCCTCGACCCCACCGACCGGGGCACCGCGGTGCTCTTCGCCGACGGAGCGGCCGCCGCGGTGTTGGGCCCCGTCCCCGACGACGCCGGCTTCACCGACTTCCGGCTCGGCTCCGACGGCACCGGCGCCCACCACGTCCTGATCCCGGCCGGCGGCAGCCGCATCCCGGCCAGCCCGGCCACCCTCGGTGCGCGCCAACACCACGTCTACATGGACGGCCGCGCGGTACGGGACTTCATCGTCGACGTCTTCCCCCGCCTGGTCCGCGAGAGCCTGGCCGGCAACGCCCTGCAACTGACCGACATCGACGCCTACATCACCCATCAGCCCAACCCCGTCCTGCTGCGCGACCTGGGCGAGCGCATTGGCATCCCCCCGGGCCGCCTGGTCATCGTCGGCGACGAGGTCGGCAACATCGGCGCCGCCAGCGCCCCCTACGCCCTGGCCGGCGCGGCCTCCCGAGGACTGCTGCCGCGCGGCGGCCGAATCCTCCTGGCCGTCTTCGGCGCCGGCGTCACCTGGGGCAGCGCCTTGCTGACCTGGACCGGCGCGCCGGTCATCCGCATCGCCCCCACCCGCACCACACAGACGGCCCCCTCCCCCGTCAAGCCGCTCGTCAACACCCCTGCCCTGCAAAGGAGTTCCTCATGACCGCAGCACCCGATCCGTTCCGGCTCGACGGCGCCCGCGCCCTGGTCACCGGCGCCTCCCGCGGCATCGGCAAGGCCACCGCCGTGGCCCTGGCCCGGGCCGGCGCCGACCTCGCGCTGTCCGCCCGCACCTCGACGGCGCTGAAGGAGACCGCCGCCCTGGTGGAGGACGCCGGGCGCACCGCGGCCCTCGTCCCCGGCGACCTCGCCGAACCGGGCGTCGCCGAGGAGGTGGTGGACGAGGCGGCCACCGCGCTCGACGGGCTCGACGTCATCGTCCACAACGCCGGTGTGCTGCCCTCCCAGGAGGACGGCACCCCCACCCTGGTCCCCCTCCAGGACTCCCAACAGGCTGACTGGGACCACGTGATGGCGGTCAACCTCAACGCCACCGCGGCGCTCTGCCGGCGCGCCCACCGCCACCTCACGGCCTCCTCCCGCGCCAGCGTGGTGCTGATGTCCTCACTGGCCGGTGTCGCCGGCACCCCGCGGATGGAGGCGTACGGCGCGTCCAAGGCGGCACAGATCGCACTGGCCCGCAGCCTGGCGGTCGGCTGGGCGCGCCAGGGCATCCGCGTCAACGCGCTCTGCCCCGGCTGGACCCGCACCGACATGACGGCCTTCGCCTACTCCCTGGCACCGCTGTCGGACTGGCTCACCGCACACGTCCCGCTGGGGCGCTGGGCGGAACCCGAAGAGATCGCCCGGGTCGCCCTGTTCCTGGCCTCCCCCGCCGCCTCCTACCTCACCGGACAGGCCCTCGTCCTCGACGGCGGGGTGTCGGTGCCCGACGGCGGACTGGCCGGCATCCCCAAACCGCCCTCCCCCTTCGCCGCCTGACCGCCCACGAATCGAGGAACCCACCATGACAAGGGTGAGCCCCACCGCCGTGCTCGACGGCATCGGCAGTTGTCTGCCACCGCGGGTGCTGACCAATGACGACGTCCGGCGCCGCGGCGTACTGGAGACCACCGACGAGTGGATCCGCACCCGCACCGGCATCGCCCGGCGCCGGGAGGCCGATGAGGACACCAGCACCGGCGACCTCGCGGTCGCCGCGGGCCGGGCCGCGCAGCAATCCGCCGGCGCCCGCGCCGACCTGGTGCTGGTCGCCACCACCACCCCGGACCGGCGCTGCCCGGCCACCGCACCGGAGGTCGCCCAACGACTGGGCCTGGGCACCGTTCCCGCCTTCGACCTGTCCGCGGTCTGCTCCGGCTTCCTGTACGGCCTCGCGGTCGCCACCGCACTGATCCGCACCGGCGTCTGCACCCGACCGCTGGTGATCGGCGCCGAGACCTACTCCCGGATCATCGACCCACTGGACCGGGACACCGCGGTGATCTTCGGCGACGGCGCCGGCGCGGTACTGCTGCGCGCCGGCGACCGCGGCGAGCCGGGCGCCGTCGCCGCCACCGACTGGGGCTCCGACGGCACCGGCAGCGACCTCATCGCGATCGCCGCCGGCGGCTCCCGACAGCCCGACCCGGCACACCGGCAGAGCCGCGAGCAGCACTACTTCCGGATGCGCGGCCGCGAGGTGTACGGCCAGGCGGTGCGCCGGATGACCGCCTCCTCCAACGCCGTGCTGGCCAAGACCGGTTGGCAGCCCGCCACCATCGGGGCGTTCATCGGCCACCAGGCCAACCAACGGATCCTCGACTCGGTCGCCGACCGGATCGGCATCCCGCCCAAGCACCGCTACGGCAACCTCCGCGAGGTCGGCAACACCGCCGCCGCCTCCATCCCGCTGGCCCTCGCCGACGCGGCCGCCCACCGGCGCATCCGCCCCGGCACCCCCACCCTCCTGACCGCCTTCGGCGGCGGCCTCACCTGGGCGTCCGCCGCCCTGACCTGGCCCTCCGCCCGCCCCTTCGCGCACCCGCCGGAGCCCCGAGCCCCCCAACCCACCACCCGCCCCACGCACCGGAGGAACCCCTCATGGAACCTGTCTACGACCACCTCGTGACCACCCTCACCGACAAGTTCGAGGTCGACGCCAAGGAAGTCCACCCCGACCGCACCCTCGGCGACCTGGACCTCGACTCCCTCGCCGTCGTCGAGCTCTTCGTCACCCTCCAGGAACACTGGGGCATCCCGCTCGACGAGGACGGCGCCACCGCCGAACTCACCCTGGAACAACTGACGCAGACCGTCACCGCACAACTGTCCGCCGACGGCACCGCCGAGCGGGGAGGAGCCCCGCGGTGAGTGGCCCGGGCGACGACACGGGTCTCGCGGTCACCGGAATCGGCCTGGTCACCCCGGCCGGTTCCGGCACCGCGGCCACCTGGCAAGGCGTCTGCGCCGGCCGGGGCACCGCCACCCCGGACCCCGAACTGGCCGGCCTACCCGTCACGTTCTCCTGCCGCGTCCCCGACTTCGACCCGCGCACCCAAGTGCCGGGCCCCCGGCCCTGGCAACACGACCGCGCCACCCAGTTCGCACTGGCCGCCGCCCACGAGGCGGTCACCGACGCCGGACTGGACCCCACCACCTGGGACGGCGCCCGGGTCGCGGTGATCCTGGGCTCCGCGGCCGGCGGCATCGGCACCTACGAACAACAGCTCCACAAGCTCGCCGACACCGGCCCCCGGGCCGTCTCCCCCCTGACCCTGCCCGCCTTCCTCCCCAACATGGCCGCCGGGCAGTTGGCCATCGCCCTCGGGGCCCGCGGCCCGGTCCTGCACACCGCGACCGCCTGCGCCTCCGGCGCCACCGCCCTGGCCCTGGCCGCGCTGCTGCTGTCCTCCCACACCTGCGACATCGCGGTGGCCGGCGGCGCCGACGCCATGATCACCCCGCTCTGCGCCACCGCCTTCGCCCGCATGGGCGCCCTCTCCCGCCGCCACGACGCCCCCGCCCACGCCTCCCGCCCCTTCGACGCCGACCGGGACGGCTTCGTGCTCGGCGAGGGCGCGGGCATCCTCGTCCTGGAACGCGCCACCGACGCCACCGCCCGCCGCGCCCCCGTCCAGGCACACCTCGCCGGCCACGGCATCTCCGCCGACGCCCACCACCCGGTCGCCCCCGACCCCGAAGGCCGGGGCCTGCTACAGGCCACCCGGGAAGCGCTCCGCACCGCCGGCGCCACCCCGACGGAGATCGACCACATCAACGCCCACGGCACCAGCACCCCCCTCAACGACCGCACCGAAGCAACCCTCGTGGACCGCCAGTTCGGCGCCACCGCGCCCTCAGTCACCTCGACCAAGGGCGTCCTCGGCCACACCATGGGCGCCGCCGGCGCGATCGAAGCCGCCCTCACCGCACTCACCCTCAAACACCAACTCGTCCCACCCACCGCCAACTTCCACCACCCCGACCCCGACGCCCCCACCCTCAACCTGGTCACCGACCACGCCCGCCCCCAACCCCTCCGCCTCGCCCTCAGCAACTCCCTCGGCTTCGGCGGCCACACCACCGTCCTCGCCTTCCGCCCCGCCGGCTGAAAAGACAACCCCATTCCCGGCAACACACCCACCGGTTGAGTAGGCTCAACCCACCAACACCACGCGCCGCCGCGGCCCTACCAACGGCCAACACCACCAACCAAACAGGAATGCAACCGCCCTCATGCGCATCCAAGCAGCCGTCGTAGAAACCCCCGGCGGGCCCTTCACCCTCCGCGACGACCTCGTGATCGACGCACCCCGACCCGACGAGGTCCTGGTCAAGATCACGGCGGCCGGCATCTGCCACACCGACCTGAGCACCCGCCAGAAGTGGCCGGCACAGCTCAGCCCCATGGTCTTCGGCCACGAGGGAGCCGGCGTGGTGACGGCCGTGGGCGACCAGGTCACCACCGTCCGCCCCGGCGACACCGTATGCCTGAGCTACCGCAGTTGCACGACCTGCCGCCAGTGCACAGCGGGCCACCCCGCCTACTGCGATACCGGCATCTTCGCACTCAACGCCACCGGCACCCGCCCCGACGGCACCACCCCACTCTCCCGGGCCGGCGACGGAAGCCCCGTCTACGGCAACTTCTTCGGCCAGTCCTCCTTCGCCACCCACGCCCTGGCGCACACCAGCAACGTCGTCAAGGTCCCCGCGGACCTCCCGCCCGCGCTGGCCGCACCACTCGGCTGCGGCGTGCAGACCGGCGCCGGCACCATCCTCAACGTCCTGCGCCCGCCCCGCGGTTCCTCCCTCGTCGTCTTCGGCGCCGGCAGCGTAGGACTCAGCGCCGTGATGACCGCCGTCGCCGAGGGCTGCCACGTCGTCGCCGTCGACCCGCTCCCGGCCCGCCGCGCCACGGCCCTCAAGCTCGGCGCGACGACGGCCGTCGCCCCCGACACCGTCGCCGACGTCGCCGCCGAGATCCGCCAACACACCGACGGCGGCGCCCACTTCGCCCTCGACACCACCGGTCGACCCGACGTGATCGCCCAGGCCATCGACGCCCTCGCCCAACGCGGCACGCTGGCCCTGGTCGGCGTCGGCGGCCGGGCCGAGTTCGACATCATGACCGTCCTGACCAAGGGCATCCGCATCCGCGGCATCATCGAAGGAGACGCGACGCCCGCCGACTTCATCCCCCACCTCGTCACCCGCTACCGCCAGGGCCTGCTCCCCCTCGACGAGATCATCACCGAATTCCCCTTCCACGACATCGAACACGCCGCCCAGGCAGCAACCACCGGCGAGGTCATCAAGCCGGTACTCCGCCTCCCCTGAGCCCGAGCCCCCGCCCTTCCCCCACGTCACCTGAGGAGGTCGCGCGGATAGGCGCGCGGTCATGGTCGGCGGTTCGGTCGTTCGTCCCAGCGGTGAGTGCTCCATGCCCGCCGGATCAGGCTACGCACGGTGATGATCGTGTCGGCGAGGTCGAAGAAGGCACCGATGACGGTGGTGCGCCGCTCATAGCAGCGGGAGAGCCGGTAGAAGGCGTTCTGCCAGGCATGGGTACGCTCCACGTGCCAACGCCGACTGGCCTGGATCGGTGCCTTCTCGCCCTTGTGCGCGATGCGGCCGTGGAAGCCGCGTTCGTTGAGCAGCGCGCGGGTCTTGTCCGAGTCGTAGCCGGCGTCCAGGTGCACGGTGATGTCTTCGGGCATCGGGCCGAGGTCGTCCAGGCGGTCCAGGGTGGGGGCGAGCAGCGGGGAGTCGTGGCGGTTGGCACCGGCCAGAACACGCCCCAAGGGAATGCCGTATCCGTCTGTCATGCCCGAGCGTTTGAGGCCCTGTTTGCCGCGGTCGACCAGGGAGCGTCCGGCAGCCTCACCACCGCCAGGAGCCTTGGTGATGGAGCCGTCGACGGCGATCTGGTCGAGGACGAGGCCGACGATCCGGTCGTAGGATTCCATCGCGATCTGCTTGAGCCGGGCGAAGACGCCCAGTTGTATCCACTCGTCGCGGCGGTTGCGGATCGTGGTGGCCGAGCAGGCCGTGTCGGCGATCGCCTCGTAAGAACAGCCGAAGCGCAGCAGTTGCAGGAGCTTGTCGAAGATGACCCGGTCGCTGATGCGCCGGCGGTGGCAGCCGAGCGGATGGTCCGGGCGGAACTCCGGCCGCTCGGGCAACAAGGCCGCGAATTGGTCCCAGAGCGGTTTGGTCAGCCATGATGGAAGCGCGGGCATAGATCTCTCCGGTAATCACAGAGCGTCGCAACTCCATGGCATGTGGTTTCGAGGCCACGTCGTAGGCCAGGTTGCGGGCAGGCGCCCTTACGGCCTTTGCAGGGGCAGTGGTTGAAGCGCGGGCCATCGGGTAAGCATGGCTCCCTTGATGGCCGCGGCGAGTTGCCCCAGGCCGTTGAGCTCACTTCCATCAACGGCCATCTGGCTGACGATTCCGAGACGGTGGACGAGTCGTTGCCGGGCCGTTGCCGTGCCCCATTTCCAGTCCCGGTTCGGGGTCTCTGCCAAGTGATCGACGGTTCCACGTTCGGCTCGCTGGACCAGTGCGTCGCCTCGTAGCAGCCAGGCAGCACATGCATCGGTGAGATCATCTTGGGCATCGGTGCTCGTCGCGTCGCGCCAGGTCGCGCGATAGGCGGTCTCCGCTGCGTGCAGCAGAGACTGCGCCGGGGCCGTGACGCACCAGCAGGTCGGGAAACCGATGCGCAGGTAGGCGAGTTCCACGAGCCCATTGCCCAGCGCGGCCTGCTCAAAGTCGATGAACCTGACTCCGCTGCTGGTGTGCATGTCGTTGCCGGGACAGGGGTCGCCATGCAGCAGGGCATGGCCCTGTGTGCCAGCCAGGCGGTTCACCAGGTCGTCCAGCTCGGCTCTGACTCCGGTCGGAACCGCGATGCCGAGCGCTCCGGCAAGTCCGAGGAAGGAGTCGATGTCGCCTTGGGCTGGGCCGGACCAGCCGGGGAGCGTGCCTGTGTCGTCGGTGCTGGTGGCCGCATGGAGTCTGGCCAATGCTGCGGCGTAGTCAACCGCCCAGCCCTCGCGGGGCGGCTGGTGATCCAAGTGCTCAAGGACCAGTAGACGTTCGCCGGGATCAGTGCCGAGAAGCATCGGCACCACGGGCGGGTCAACCCGGGACGCGAGCTTCAGCGCCGCCACTTCGCGGGCATACCTCTCAGCCGCCTCCGGAGCGTCGATGAGTTGCTTGACCACAACGGGTGTGCCAGACAGCTCGGCCCGCCATACCCGAGATCGCGGGCTGCTTCCCAGTCGGCGAGCCCGACGAGGTGAGCCTAGCTCGGACCGCAGCTCGTCCCCGAATGGCAGTCGTGACCACATGGACTCATGCTCGCACGCACGCATGCGCGCGATCTGCGGTTTACGCCAGGGCATTGCCCCGCCTATCCGCGTGGCCCCTAATACCTGCGACGAAGCGATTCAAGGCAGAGCAAGCCAACGGCGTCCGACGCATGATCATCTTCGCGCAACACACCCGCGATTTGAACAAACGATGACCTCGTCTTGACGTCCAGCCGGTGTGAGCATCGGCCGAATCGTGCACCCGGCACACTTTCCGTGCCGAGGGAATGGGCGTCCGTCGATGCCGTCGCCATGGGCGGACGCGGGCGATCCGCTCCACGAGGACCTGAGATGCTGCAACAAACCGCGCGGGTCGCGACCGAAATGAGCGCCGTCAAGGGGAAGTTGAGGATCCCGCAATCCTGGACGGGACGAGCCTGTACGCGGAGGAACGGGAACAACAGGACGCGGCGGCCCCTACGCAGCGGCGCCCCACCGCTGCACGAGGAACTGCACCCCCGGCACTCAGCAACAGCGGAGCGGACAGCAAAGAGAAAAGGCAAGGAGACACCTCTCCCTGCCACTCTCAACATATAGCGCACTGGGGGGCTTGCGGCAAGGCCCCGGGGGTGACGCAGAATCGTCGGCCTGGACCACAACCTGCGGAAATGAGGGGCACACCGTGCGTGTGTTGTTGTCGACGGGCGAAAGACGCGGTGACTCCGACCAATTGATCGCGCCGGCGGTACGGCCGCGGGCGTTCGGGGCGGGAATGCGGGTGTGCGCTCCGGCCAGCGTCGCCGAGCGGCCGGCCGACGCGTCGGAGGAAGAGCGGCAGAAGGCAAGGGCGAGGACGTGGCCGGCAGCAGGTTCGGCGGAGACGGTCGCGCCGTTGGTTCGATCAGTCACGGCCAGTGCAGTGCAGCAAAATCAGACTGCCTGGGAGGCGTCGCAGTGAACGAGCAGTACGTGTTGGACCTTCAGGAGATCGACGCGTCTCAGGGCGCGGTCGTCGGTGGCAAGGGTGCGCACCTGGGCGCGCTGTCGCGGATCGAGGGTATCGGCGTACCGGCCGGCTTCTGCGTGACGACGGACGCCTTCCGGCGGACCCTGGCGCAGGCGCCGTCGATCAACGACCGGCTTGATCAACTGTCGTGCCTGGGCCCGGACGACGGGGAGGCGATCCGCACACTCAGCGCGGAGATCCGAAGGACCATCGAGGGCATCGTCATTCCGGGCGATCTCGCGTCGGCGATCACCGGCGCGCTCGCCCGGCTCGACGACCAGGCAGCCTACGCCGTCCGATCCAGCGCCACGGCAGAGGACCTGCCGACGGCCTCCTTCGCCGGCCAGCAGGACACGTATCTCAACGTCGTGGGGCCGACCGCGATCCTCCACCACATCAGCCGGTGTTGGGCCTCGCTCTTCACCGAGCGGGCCGTGATCTACCGCCAGCGGAACGGCATCGACCACCGTGCGGTCCACATGGCCGTGGTCGTGCAGCAGATGGTCCTCCCCGATGCGGCCGGCATCCTGTTCACGGCCGATCCCGTCACGGGCAACCGGAAGGTCGCCACCGTGGACGCCGGCTTCGGCCTCGGCGAGGCCCTGGTCTCCGGCCTGGTGAACCCGGACGTCTTCACGGTGCGCAACGGCGAGGTCGTCGCCAAGGCAATCGCCGCCAAACAGCGCGCCGTTCACGCCCTGCCGACCGGCGGTACGCGGGAAGTGGCGATCGCCCCACAGCGGCAGGAGCAGCCGGCGCTGTCGGACGCACAGGTCGTGCGGCTCGTGCAGCTCGGGCGCCGGATCGAAGCGCACTTCGGCCGCCCGCAGGACATCGAATGGTGCCTGGTCGACGACGGCTTCCAGATCGTGCAGAGCCGACCGATCACCACGCTGTTCCCCGTCCCCGAGGCCGACGACCAGGAGAACCACGTCTACGTCTCCGTCGGACATCAGCAGATGATGACCGACCCCATGAAGCCGCTGGGGCTCTCCATGTGGCGACTGACGGCCATGGTGCCGATGCACGAGGCCGGCGGGAGGCTGTTCGTCGACGCCACCCGGCGCCTGGCCTCGCCGGCGAGTCGCGCCAGCCTCCTGGACATGATGGGGAGGGGCGATCCGCTGGTCAGAGATGCCCTGGAGACCGTCCTCGACCGCGAGGATTTCGTCCCGTCGCTCCCGGACGCGGAGCCGGGCAGGCCGACGGCCGGCGGTGCGTCCGCTCCGATCGAGACCGATCCGGCCCTCGTCACCGGCCTGATCGAGCGGAGCCAGGCATCCGTCGCCGCCCTGGAGCGCGGCATCCGGACGAAGACCGGACCGGCGCTGTTCGACTTCCTGTTGGAAGCCTTCGAGGAGCATAAGCGGGTCCTGAGCGACCCGCTGAACCTCCAAGTGATCATGGCGGGGATGGAGGCCACGTGGTGGCTCAACGACAACCTGTGGGAGTGGCTGGGCGAGAAGCACGCGGCTGACACGCTCACGCTGTCCGCCCCCGGCAACGTCACGTCGGAGATGGGACTGGCACTGCTCGACGTCGCGGACGCGATCCGCCCGCATGCGGAGGTCGTGGCGTTCCTGCAAGGCGTTGAGGACGACGGCTTCTTGGCGGATCTGGCGAAGCTCACGGGCGGGGCCGAAGCGCGCGCCGCCATCGAGGGCTACCTCGACCGGTACGGCATGCGCTGCGTCGGCGAGATCGACATCACGAGGCCGCGGTGGCGCGAACGCCCCACGACGCTCGTGCCCGTGATCCTCGACAACGTCCGGAACTTCGAGCCGGGCGCCGCCGAACGACGCTTCGAGGAAGGCCGGCAGGCAGCGCTGAAGAAGGAACAGGACGTGCTGTCGCGCTTGCGGGCCCTGCCTGACGGGGACCGGAAGGCCGACCAGACCAAGCGGATGATCGACCGGGTCCGCACCTTCATCGGGTACCGGGAGTACCCGAAGTACGGCATCATCAGCCGCTACTTCGTCTACAAGCAGGCCCTGCTCGCGGAGGCCGAGCGCCTCGTGCAGGCAGGCGTGCTTCCCGACCAGGACGACGTCTTCTACCTCACGTTCCAGGAACTCCACGACGTCGCGCGCTCGCACCAGGTGGACGACCGGCTCATCCAGCGGCGCAGGGAAGCGTTCCGGTCGTACCGTGCGCTCACACCGCCCCGGGTGCTGACATCGGACGGCGAGGCCCTCACCGGGGCGTACCAGCGCGACGACGTGCCCGCCGGTGCTCTGGTCGGCCTCCCGGTTTCCGCCGGGACCATCGAGGGGCGGGCCCGCGTCATCCTCGACGTGTCGGAGGCCGATATCGAAGCGGGCGACATCCTGGTCACGACCTTCACGGACCCCAGTTGGTCACCGCTGTTCGTCGGGATCGCGGGCCTGGTCACGGAGGTGGGCGGCCTGATGACCCATGGCGCGGTGATCGCCCGGGAGTACGGCTTGCCGGCCGTCGTGGGCGTGGAACAGGCCACTCGGCTGATCCGGGACGGACAGCGCATCCGCGTACACGGGACCGAGGGGTACATCGAGATCCTGCCCTGACCGACCGCACCGGGGGCCGGCGCCTCACCGCACACGCCCGCTGCTCCCTGCCCCCGGTGCCAAGCGGCGCAAAGTAGCCGCACTACGGAATCCCCTCCGCAACAACCGTGCGGCCAGGCGCCTGTTGACGGCCTCGGAATCGGGGACGAGGACGCTGCCGCAACTACAACCAATATGCGAGAATCGGCACGTTTTCGCCACCAAGATCGTTGACCACGATCATGTGAGACGTGCAGGGGGACACCATGAGCGGCAGCAGCACGCCAATCCACAGTCACCAGAGGGCGGACCAAGAAGGCGAGGTGGCCCGCCAACTCGCGGCCGGCAACGTGCGGATCAACAAACGCGATCTCCCCGGCGGCATGCGCGTGGAGGGTTACCTGATCGGCATCTGTGCCGCGCTGGGGTTCCTGCTGTCCGGCATCGGTATCAAGTCGATCGCCTCCCCCGCCAACCACTGGGCCGTCGGCCCCTTCATGCTCATCCCCGGACTCCCGCTCTTTGTCGGAGCCGTCCTGTGGGGCAAGAACTTCCGGCGCCGCGCCATCACCTATGTCCTCAACCAGCGGAACATCGGGGGGACTTCGGCGGCGCGGCAGTAGGTGCGTCGCGGGCACTGCCCGAAGACGTGCCCGCGCGCGGACAACGGGGGCGTCGTGGCGTGGACCGGCGAATCCGCCGACCGGAGGGGCATCATCCCCTCACGATGAACTGGATTGCCGGGGCGGCTGCTTCTGTTCCCTCAGGATGCCCAGGGCAGCCGCACGGCTTCGCTCTCCCACCCCGCTCAGGTGAGGTCGAGGACACGGACGGGTTGCCCGCGCCAGCGCTCCGGGTCAGTGGTCGGGATGATGGCGCCCTCCGGCCGGCCTGCGGTGGGCTGGGCCGTGTGCTGGCAGTGGGCTGCCGCCCACGACGCTTGCCGGGCGACGGCGAGCGCGGCGGGGAGGTCGAGGTCGAGGACGGTGACCCCGGGCAGCGCAGCCAGATGTTCCGCGGTGCCGGGGCGGGTACGGTCGGCTTCGACCAATGCGCAGGCCGGGGCGTACAGGTACCAGCCGGCTTCGGCGTGAGCACGGTGGATGAGCCGGGAGACCAGGACATTGCCTTTGCCGGCCGCGGCCATCGCGGTCTCGTCCAAGACGATGTAATTCGGTGGCGCGCCCGGGTTCGGCGCGCCCGGCGGTGCCCCGCTGCCCGGCCCGCCGGCCGGTCCCCCGCCGCAGATGCCTGGGCAGATGCCTGGCGGGTACCAGGCGCCGAGCACGGGTGGTTACTGATTTTGGCGTTTCGAGGTGAGTGGCTGGTTTGGGTGGCTGACTGGTAGTCAGTGGTGCGCTATGTCGTTGGTATGCGTTATACGGATGGGGGCGGGCTGACGGCGAAGGGCCGCCGGCGTCGCGAAGTGGTGAGGTTGGAGGCGGCTGAACTGTTCGCCGAGGGAGTCAGTGCGTGT